>CAMBRL010000078.1 GCA_945870105.1 Chitinophaga pinensis | reverse complement strand
TGTTTCGTTGCGTACATGCAACTTGTCAAATATATATTGAAATGTTAGCAGAAAAATAGTAGCATTTTCATCTGACTTATCAACGCTGCGGTTCCACTTACGCATCATCACCATCAATTCTGAAATATCCGGGTAGTCTTTCGGGTCAAGGTAATTCAGGTAATCTACAGACTCCAAAAATGTTCCGCAACCGGGATAGCTTTTGTCAAATTTAATTCGCTTTACATCGTCAAGTGAAACTTTATTGTATTGCGAAATCAACTCCATAAAACGAAATGCACGGCTGTTATTTCCTGGCTCAAACCCCATGTAAGATGGATATTTGCTTTTATCCAGGTTGTTATTTTCGGCACAGGTAGCATTAAACGGATCGTTATTGGTGTTAAAAACATAACCGCAATCAGGATTAATATACGTAGGCATAAAATCGAGCGGATGTACTTTTGTCCATAAGGTTTTTGAAGTATTTCCGGGAACAACATTTTTCCAGTCGTAGCCTTCATTTCGTTCGGGAACTTTGGCATAGTTGCAATACATGATGGTATCAAAGCGGTCGGCATACACAATATTGTAACGTGGTGTGGCGTGCATGTGAATAGCTTCGTTGAACTCGGTAAAGTTGCGCGCCTTGTTCATGCGGTAAATCTGTTCGGGTGAGCGTGCATCCTCGTTGGCAGGGAATTTTATAGAATAGAATTCTTTATTCTTTGATTTCAGCGTAGTGCCGTATTTGCTTACATAGGTTTTCATCCGCACCGGAATTACAGGTAACCATTTTTTTGCTTTAACATGCAAGGTAACAGGGCGCTTTTCAAGTTTCAACCATTCGCCATCAAACTTGTAATATCCTTTTTTCTTTGGATGCATTTCTAATTTAAAAACATCTACCAAGTCCATGTCATTGAAGGTATGTGCCCAGCCAAGGTTTTCGTTGCTGCCAAGAAAAATACTTGTACCACCCGGAAAAGATGCACCATGAATGTTTAATCCTTCTTCACTGCACAAATGCGCCTCGTACCAGGAGAAAGGACCTTCAACCGGTTGGTGCGGATTGATTAAAAGAATGCTGCTTCCATCAATTGTTTTGTGCGAATTAAAAGCAAATGCGTTAGAGCCCAGCGGAACTTCCAGTTTATCATACGATCCATCAATTGCTTTTGAAATTGGACCAATAGCGCCCGACACCGCACTTTGCGCAAATACAAAAGAGCGCAGAACATCATATGATGTTACAGGAAAAGCCTTGCGGACAAGAATTTCATCGGCATGTGCCAGCGCATAGGCATTAATTCCCTGAACATAACCATTCAGGTACTTTTTAAAGTCTTCTGAAATAGCTGATTCGTATTGTTTTTTAACCAATTCTTCTGAACATAAAACATGGCTCATAAAATCACGTTTTGCACCCTCTGCTCCCATGTAGCGAGCAGCCATTCCTTTGCCGGCCATCAATAGTTCCTGCATCACGGCAAACATGTCTTCACCAATTGCCCAAGCATATCCATACGCTACTTCGGCATCTGTTTTTCCAAAGATGTGAGGAACGCCCCATTGATCGCGCACAATCTGTATGTTTTCGGGATTAATGACAGCGAATTTACCTTCGCTGAGTTTTGGCTCTCCACCGGCAAAAACAGTTGTTGATGATAAAAATACAGGCAGGACAAAGAGCCACACAGGAAATGAAAATGAGAATGCTGCTTTCATTGCGGCAAAAAGGGTATAAAATGAAACACTATGTTATGCTGTGAGAATGCGGAGAAAAATCAGGGCATCTTTTTGGCAGCCACAAAAGTATAGAAGAAAAATGCTGTTTCAGCAAAAAGTAGAAAATATTCTTTTGCTGAAACAGTTGAAGCTGAATCTATGCAACAGGAATTAGTCCTTGCCTAAAAACGGGTAACGATAATCTGTTGGTGGCACAAAGGTTTCTTTAATAGTTCGCGGAGAAGCCCATCGCAATAAATTAATTTTAGCTCCGGCTTTATCATTAGTTCCGCTGCCTCTTGCACCACCAAACGGCTGCTGACCTACTACCGCACCTGTTGGTTTATCGTTGATATAAAAATTGCCGGCTGCATTGGATAGGCCTTTGGTAGATTTTTCAATGGCGTAACGGTCCTGCGCAATTATAGCTCCTGTAAGGGCATAAGGCGAAGTTTTGTCAACCAGTTTAACGGTTTCATCAAATTTCTTGTCGTCATACACATACACCGTCAACACTGGGCCAAACAATTCTTCGCACATGGTAACATAGTGAGGGTCCTTTGCGCGAATGATGGTTGGCTCAATAAAATAACCTTTGGTTTTGTTGCATTTACCACCAACAACCAGTTCTGCTTTCTTGTCTTTTTGAGCGTTGGCAATGTAACTGGCCAATTTGTTGAACGAGTTTTCGTCAATCACCGCGTTGATGAAATTGGTGAAATCTTCAGTGCCGCCCATCTTCATGGTTTTCAAATCTGCAAGCACCAACTCCTTCACCTCTTTCCAAAGCGATTTAGGAATATAGGCACGCGAAGCAGCCGAACATTTTTGTCCCTGATACTCAAACGCGCCACGCGAAATAGCCGTAGCAACAACCTTTGCATCAGCCGAAGGATGCGCCAGAATAAAATCTTTTCCTCCTGTTTCGCCCACAATGCGCGGATACGATTTATAGAGATGAATATTATTACCAATCGTTTTCCAGATGTTCTGGAAGACTGGAGTACTGCCTGTGAAATGTATTCCCGCAAAATCAGGATGCGCGAAAACTACATCAGCCGCATCGGGGCCGGAAGGATAAATCAGATTAATAACACCATCAGGAACACCGGCTTTTTTTAAAATTTCCATCAGCACATTGGCAGAATAAACCTGTGTGTTGCTCGGTTTCCAAACCACTACATTTCCCATCATGGCACAGGAAGTAGGGAGATTACCGGCAATGGCTGTAAAGTTGAAAGGCGTAAGTGCATAAATAAAACCTTCCAGTGGTCGCCACTCCAAACGGTTCCACATGCCGGGTGAAGAGTTGGGTTGCTCGGCATAAATCTGGCTCATGTAATGCACATTGAAACGCAGAAAATCTATAATCTCGCAAGCCGAATCAATCTCAGCCTGATACGCGTTCTTGCTTTGCCCCAGCATGGTTGAAGCATTCAGCTTGGCGCGGTAAGGACCGGCAATTAAATCAGCAGCTTTCAGAAAAATGCTGGCGCGATGTTCCCATGCAAGTTCAGCCCATTTTTTTTTTGCAGAAAGTGCAGCAACGATTGCTTGCTTCACATGCTTTTTATCACTCTTATGAAAATAACCCAACGTGTGCTTGTGGTCGTGAGGAGGAGCAAGGCGCACCTTGTTTCCGCTCTTTACTTCCGCGCCACCTATGTACATAGGAATATCCAATTGTTTGGCGCGAAGTTCTTGCAGCATTGCTTGCAATTCTTTGCGCTCTGCACTGCCGGGAGCATAGCTTTTTATGGGTTCGTTAACTGGGTTGGGAACGTTGTAAATACCTTTTGGCATGGGAAGAAATTTAGAATTAAGAATGCAAATTTATATGTTTACTAATGACCAATCAACTAATCTCATCTACGTAATCCAAGTCTTTACTGAACGTTTCTTTCACATTAAGAATGGCATAGAAAGCAAGCGAAAGACAAACCACGCCTACAATCAGTGCGCTGTAAAGAATACCAACATAAGGTGAAAGCGCAGTAAATGAAAGCGTAATCGGCACTACTGCACCACGCACAAAATTTGGAACTGTTGTAGTAACAGTGGAACGAATATTAGTCCCGAATTGCTCGGAAGCAATAGTAACAAACAGCGCCCAGTAGCCTGTTGCTGTTCCCAACAAGAAACAGAAGAAATGAAAATAAGCAATGGACACATTGTGATTGAAAAGATAAATCAACAAAAGAATAATAGAAAGAATAAGATAGCCAATCACCACCTTTTTTCTGCTTCTGAAAACCTGACTGAGCAACCCACTCAGTAAATCGCCAAACGAAAGACCAATGTAGGTGTACATAACGCTATCGGCAACTTTTACAGGTTCGCTAACACCAATTACTTCACCGAATTTGTTGGAGAGATTTATTAAAACACCGATTGCAAACCAGATAGGTAATCCAATGAGAATACAATTAAGGTATTTCAGAAAGCGTTCTTTATTAGTGAACAGTTGAATGAATGAGCCTTTTGCAACTTTAGAATGTTCCATGCTTTTATACATACCTGATTCAAAAGCACCGGCACGGAGCAGGAGCAAAGCAAGTCCAAGTCCGCCACCAACCAAATAAGTATTTTTCCAACCGAGATTATTTCCAACAAGAGAAGCAGCAACTGCACCCAATGCACCAAGCGTAACAATTACCATGGTACCGTAGCCGCGCTTTTCTTTGTCCATTGATTCGGCAACAAGTGTAATGCCTGCTCCTAATTCACCTGCCAGGCCAATGCCTGCAAGAAAGCGGTAAATTGTGTAATCCGTTAAACCGGTTGCAAATGAATTGGCAATGTTGGCAGCAGAGTAAAGAAAGATTGAACCAAACAAAACCGAAATTCTTCCTTTTTTATCGCCCAGAATTCCCCACAGAATTCCGCCAATCAGCATTCCTATCATCTGCATATTGAAGAGGAAAATTTCTTTATCGACAGGAATGCCGAGCGCAGCCATGCTCTCTTTTTTCACTACGTTGAAAACAACCAAATCGTAGATGTCAACAAAGTAGCCAAGGGCAGCTACAATAATGAGCATGGTAACTGATTTATTTTTCATCGGCTAAAAGTTTATCAACTGCTTTTACAGCTTTATCAAACCGCTCCGAAACTTTTCCTTCAATTATTACATACTTGATTTTACGCTTTTTTAATTCTGATTCATACCAGTCGAAAAAATATTTGCGTTTATCTGGATGTTCGCGTTGCGGATCTGGAACCCAAGGCAGGTCAATGTTGCAAAGCAGATGTAAATCGTATTTCCGTTTGTCAAGATTGCTCAAAATAAATTCATCACACTTCTTAAAAGCAAATTCACTCCAGATTTTCAGTGTAAGCATGGTGGTATCGCAAATCAGTAAATTAGTTGCGTCTTCCAGTTTTCTATCTTCTTCCTGCAATTGCCCCTGCGCAATAAATTTTAAATCATCGTAGTTGTACGAACGGTTGATGCTGTTCAGGTATTCACGTGCATATTCATGAACCCATTCTGTATCGTAATATGCAGCAAGTTTTGTCGAGAGTGTTGATTTTCCTGTAGACTCAGGACCTACAATTGCAATTTTTTTCTTCATGCTTTATGTCGCAAAAATTCTTTTCTCCAGTTGATGAATCCAACTACTGCAATAATAACATAAATAAAATACAAAACAGCGGTGAGTTGTAAACCGCGATTCAGATAAATGTAAATGGCAAGAATGTCAATAAGTATCCAGTAAATCCAGTTTTCCAGTATTTTTTTTGTCACCATAAATGTGGCGATAAGACTGAACGCTGTTACAAGCGCATCTGAAAAGGGCAGGGCAGCATCTGTATAATTTTTTGTAATGAAGTAAAAGGGAAGCGTAATGCCAATTCCTAGAAGAATTGTCAACGCATGTTTTTTAAAATCTAAAGTGGTAATAACAATTGATTTGTTCTCCTTGGATTTCTTTGTCCATTGCCACCAGCCGTAAAAAGCCGTTGCAAGATAAAATACCTGCAAGCCAGTTTCAGAATAGAGTTTAGCTGTATAGCAAATATATATGTAGAGTGAAACGTTTATAATTGCTGCAAGCCAGCACCAGTTGTTTTGATAGGCGGCAAGAATAACATAAACAATTCCAAAAATAACAGCAAGCGCTTCAATCCAGGTTGTTTGCAGAAGAGTGCTTGTAAGTGTTTCTGCCACAAAAAATGATTATTGAAATTGGGAATAGTGCTTTTCCAGTTCAGCAACTTTTTCTTTTATGCGAAGGAATTCTGCTAATGGGTCATTGGTTCTCCATATTCCACCCTTAATAGCCATTCCTTTAAACCCAAACTTGAATACTTCTTCTAATTTATCATAACCAGTTCCTCCAAAAGCTGCAACACAATGTTTTGTTTTTCTCAATGCATCAATCAAACCTGTTTCAGGAAATGCGCTGTGGTAATTGCCCTCAGATTTGCTTCCGAAAACAGGACGCAGTAAAGCATGGTCGTACTCATCTTTTACCTCGTACAGGTTTGAAAGTTTGCTGAATGAGCAGGCAATTTTCATATCGGCTCTGCGTTTGAAATACCACCACATTTGCAGGCGGTGGAGGTAATCTCTTTCTAATCCTTTTCTGCGGTGGTGATAAATTCCTGCAAGTTTGTATTTTGTAATATATCCATGAAACTGATGAATAAAAATACGCGGATGATATTCTGCAGGAATTGCATCTAAATATTCTTCATAATGTTCTTCGGTAAAACGGGGCTTATTCAGATGAAATGTTTCCAGACCATTCTGAAACATTTGTGTTACAATAACAGGCTCTGCATCGTCTTTGTAACTGTCTGAAAATACTATAATTCTCATATGATTTAAATTCAGGCAGAATGAACAGCTGAAGCTATTTCCGTGATGAGTGAATAGTCTTTTTCAATGGCATTGCCAACCACAATTACATCAGCTCCTGCCTTGCAGTTTTTCAATGCTTTTTCAGCAGAACTGATTCCACCACCAATAATAAGGGGAACAGAAACAGACTTGCTTACAGCACGAATCATTTCTTCGGTAATGGGTTGTTTTGCTCCGCTGCCTGCATCCATGTAAATGAGTTTTAGTCCAAGCATTTCGCCTGCCATTGCTGTACAAACAGCAATATCATTTTTGTCTGCCGGAATAGGAGTGGTGTTGCTCATATATGTAACTGAAGTTGCTTTGCCGCTGTCAATAAGCATATATCCTGTTGGTATAATTTCAAGCTTGCTTGACTTCAAAAGTGGTGCGGCAATAACATGTTTGCCAATCAGCATTTCAGGATTTCTTCCTGAAATAACTGAGAGCAACAAAATTGCTTTTGCCTGCGGACTAACCTGCATAACGCTTCCCGGAAAAAGAACGGTTGGTATTTTGCTTTGTTTATTGATGATGCGTAAACATTCATCCAATCTGTTGTCGGTGATAAGACTGCCGCCAATAAAGAAATAATCAGCTTTTGTCTGAGTAGCAATTTTTACCAGCTTATCCAGGTCATTAACTTTTACTTTGTCGGGGTCAACCAGAATGGCAAATTGCTTTTTGCCTTTGGCTTTGTTCTTCGCTATGTTTTCGTAAATGTTCATTTAATCGTGTGCAAGATAAATTATTCGTTCCAAAGATAAACCAAAGCAAATATGCCTATTATTTCATATTTTAAGGCAAAATCTTTTTTTGAATTTTTCAGCACAACACTTCCGTTAAAAGTTCCACTGCCGGGAATAAAAGGAAAAGGCTTAACTATTATGTTGTCGGTGAAGATAAGCTGACGCTCGCCATAAGCTTTATAAAGAGCTTCTTTTGCACACCAGTAAAGGGTTGCATGTATGTCGTAAGTTTCTTCTTTCAGGCTGTCAAGTTCAGGTTGGTTCATGTATTTATGAACTATTTTGCGAATGCGTGGACTAATATCCTGTATATCTATTCCGGCAGTTTTTTTGCTCAACATGACAGCCACATTGTCTTTTGCATGAGAAAATGAAATATCAAACGGATGGCTTTTTAAAAGAGGTTTGCCATGCTCGTTGTATTCTATTATTCCTGATTCACCAAGGATGGAGTTAAGTAAAACCCTTCCAGCCATTTTTTGTCCGCGGAAATTCTCGTTTTTGAAATTACGGATGTCGTTTACTTCTTCAGGCGAGAGTGA
The DNA here is from genome assembly GCA_945870105.1 of Chitinophaga pinensis. GTDB lineage: Bacteria > Bacteroidota > Bacteroidia > SXHM01 > SXHM01 > SXHM01. Next base: position 9,942 of record CAMBRL010000078.1, on the reverse strand, counting down.
GTTAATAAGATTTAAAAACTCATTTTCAATGTTTTCGTCAAAAGTGCAGACAGCAATGGTGTCGTTGGGATTTGCTGTTTTGAAAATGAGATTCATAATTAGGTTGAACTATTCGAAACGAAGTGCTTCAATAGGGTCAAGCTTTGATGCTTTTATAGCCGGATAAATCCCCGAAACAACGCCTACAATAAAACACAAAATAATTCCACCGCTAATCCAGAGCCAGGGTATAATAAAACCGCCACCTACAAAAAAGCTAACAGCGTTGCCCATTGCAATTCCAAAAATAATTCCGAGTAAACCTCCAAGTTGACAAATAACAATTGCTTCAATCAAAAACTGCTGACGTATTAATTTTGCTTTTGCTCCTATTGCTTTTCGTATTCCAATTTCGCGAGTGCGCTCTGTTACTGAAACGAGCATAATGTTCATTAAACCAATTGCTGCACCAAGAAGGGTGATAAAACCAATAATGGTTGCAGCCATTGTAACATAGCTTATGTTTTCAATCAGTAATGCTGAAAGACTATCGCTTTTTACCACTTCAAAATTTTCATCTTCACCCAGTTTTACTTCACGTATTTTCCTGAATAATCCTGTTGCTTCGCTCAACGCATTGTCAAGACTTTGCGCATCATTTGCCAGCACGCTGATAACAAAAGAAAGTTTAGGGCGCATGTAATAATGGCGAAGGTTTCCGATTGAGATGATGCACATTTTATCACCGCCAAAACCCATACTGCTACCTTTTTCTTTAAGCACGCCAATCACTTTGTATTTATTGCTTCCTATGGAAATAATTTTTCCGAGCGGGTCTGTTTGTTTGAACAACGTGTTTGCAATTTCATTGCCCAGAATTACTACTGACGTACCACTTTGAATTTCCTGATTAGAAAAATTTCTACCGCTTTCCAGCTCGTAGCCAGAAACCGCCAGGTAATTTATATCGCCTCCGAAAATATTGGTATTGGGATTTGTTTTATTGTTTTCGTGTCGGATTGTAGCAATCTGTGTGGCAAGTGCAGAAACAGAAGCAAGCGAAGGAAATGTAAATTCTTCGCAGAAGCGTTCTGCTTCAGCATAGGTAATGTTTCTGAATTTTTTGGGCTTGGTTCCGTTTTTGCCTATGCGAATCATATCCCCACGGTTGCGAATGGTAAATGTATTAGCTCCCATGTTCGCAAAATTGCTATTGATACTTTGCTTGATTCCGTCAATAGCGGTAAGAATTCCTACCAGTGCCATAATACCGAATGCAATAATGAGAACGGTGAGAATAGTGCGCAACAACTGGCTGCGGATAGCCTGTAAAGCAACTTTAATATTCTCGCGGATGAGTGAATTCATTCGCGCCAAAGGTAGAGAAAGAGTTATTAAAACCTTGAAGGATTTTCATCCTCCAAGGTTTTCGGGCGCTACCTGATTAGTGTAATAAATCCGTTTTGCTGGAAATCTCCAAGACTAGCATGGTTAGTTACATTCAGAATGTAAAAATATGTTCCTGCCGATGCATCTGCTCCTGCAACAGTTTTTCCATCCCAGTAAATATCACCTGATTTATCTTCAAAAATTATTAATCCCCAACGATCATAGATTACCATTTCGTAATTATCAACCCCATTATTTTTTATTCCAAGTCCATCATTAAAACCATCTCCGTTTGGTGTAATTACGTTAGGGATAAGAATAATCTGTTGTATTTCCACTTCAACGGTATCAGAAGCAGTGCAACCGTATTGATTTTCTACAGTCAGAACAACATTAAATAAGCCTTCGGTATCGTAAGTGTGATGTGTGTTTTGTGAAGTTGACGAAACACCGTCACCAAAATTCCAGAACCAGTTTGTAATGCTGTTATCACCTGAAATATCTGTGAAATTCACTGGATTTCCAAGTGAAGGACTGTCTGATGCCTGAATTGACGCAACAGGATTTTCCACCACATTTACATTTACAGTATCTGAAGCAAATACATCGCAATTAGGATTGCTAACAATCACAACATACTGAGTAGTATCAGGAAGAAATATCCAAATCTGTTATTGAAAACCGGAGACCAGAAATTTACTGTTTACGTAGGAACTTTTAATCAAAATAATAAAGCACAGAAATTATTTCTTCAATCTATTCCGGGAATAATAGAAACTAAGATAAACGATTCACTTTTTGTTTATTCAGTTGGATCTTATTCGCAATTTGAAGATGCTCAGCAAAAGACAAATGAATTGCAAATAAAAGGCGTTAGTCATGCTTTTGAGGTTCCGGGCAATACTTTGAATGAAGTAGCTGGTGAGTTGGAAATGATTATGAAGGATACCATTGAAACTCCGGAAGCTAAAAAAGCAAGAGAAGAAAAATATTTAGCAGAACTTGTTGCCAATTCAAAGCCATTAGGAAAAGAAGGTAATTCAGTTGCCGTATCTGCTATACACAGTGAAGAGAAACATGATTTTGCTGAGAAAAAAGAAACTGAAACAGTAATAAAAACAGAAACTAATGCTTTAGCAACTGTTTCTAAAGAAGAGAAAATTGAAGAAGCGAAAATTGAGGCTGAAAAAGTAGATATTCAGGAAGTAACCACTTCTATAGTTCAGGAAAAGGCACCTGAAATTATACAAGTGAAAACTGATGTACCAAAAGCAGTTGTGAAATTCAGTCTTGACGTTGTAGAACATGCTGATAAAACATTGCCGTTTGCGGTTCTGCTTTTGATGCAGAGAGAGACTTTAACTATGCAAACTGTTCGTGTTATGGGAGCAAAAATTTATACTGTTGGCAGCTATAAAACAGTTGCAGATGTTCAGAAAGTGAAGGCGGAAGTTGAAGCTCTTGGTGTTTCTGATGCGACTATTATTGGTTTAATTAACAATATAAAAGTTACACAGAAAGAAGCTGAAGATATGCTGAAGAAGATTGGGCAGTAGCAGCAGCTTACTTCTTTGCTTTCGCTTTCATTATTTCTTTAAACGGTTTCCCTGAAATTTTGCTTTCTGTCCACGACAGAAAATCAAAATATTCAAAAGCTGTCCGCTCAAAATTGTCCTTTTTAAGTTCTTCAAGTTCGGGTTTCAACTCTTTGTAGGCCTGTATTTGCTGCTTTTTATCCAGCTTCAGCATCTTGTTGATGAAGTTCATAAATACTGTCTCGAATTTGTAAACTCGGTTTCTGGTTTTCAAATAGCGCTGAGTAGATTTTATTGCGTAAGGAATCATCCTGTCGTTGCCCAATTCAAAGTGAATAATAAGGTTGAGCATCTGGGAGAAGCAATAAATATCTTCGCTTTTTTTGATATCAATATCATTGAGTAAACGATTAGTCCAGCGCAAAGCCTGAGCATATTTTTCGGCACCAAAGCAAATTAATGCTGAGTTGAAAAACATAAACGATTTACGAACGTTGCTCAGTTTGCCTTCATACAATTTCATGCCTTCTTCCACAATAGGAATGGTGTCCATACCCTTTTCAAACTCGCCCATCAGGTAATAGATAGTTTGCTCGGTACTGTAAACACTGTAAAATAAGCGAAAATCCAGATCTTCATTTTTTGTAAGCGCAAGTTTCTCAGGCATGGCGCGTAGTTTCTCAAGAAATTCAAATGCCTCTTTGTATTTTTTTGATTGAATGCCGATGTAGATAATATTGGTGAGTAACGAAAAATAAATATTCGGTTCGTCTTTAAATTTATCAACGTTTTTCTCAATATGTTCTACGTTATCATTCAGGTATTTATAGCTGTTTTTGTAATCACCAATGCCAAAATAATATACACTGTAAATGTGATTGTATAGATACTCGGTTCGGAAGTATCTGTCTTTTGCATCACTCTTTAAAAGAGTACTGTCAATGATGTTTTTAAAACCTGAAATTTCTTTTTCAGAACGTGCTTTTCCTCGCTTGTTCAATATGAAAAACAAACGACTTTTAACATTCCAGTAATTGCTGAAAATTTCTATTTTCTTGAGTACACGCATGTCATCAGCCAACATTTTTTCTAAAGCTTTTTCATCCGTATTTTCATAGGTATCTTTTTCAATCAGCATTTTCTCCCATTCGAAAATTTCAAGTAGGGTAGTGTGCTTTTCATATTTTTCTGCAATGCGTTTTGCGCTTAGCAGCAGTTTTGCACTCTGATGATACAATGCCTTTTTATAAAGAATTTCCACGCAGTGTAATAGCTTTTTTAATTGCGCTTCAGTTGAACTGTTTGCGTGATATGCATCAAGGCTGCGCAGAATGGCATCATACAAACGACTTTTTGTTATAGAAAAACTTTTAATAAACGCTTCTTTGCGAAAGCGTTTCATAATAACCGCTTCATCATATTCCTTCTGTTTGTCAATAGCATCAAACAATATTGAATAATTACTTTTTTCACCACCCGAAATGCGTGAAGAAAACACTTTGAAATACCTTTTTTCAGGTTTATTCAGTGATTTGATTAATCTGAACAGGGTGTCGGAAGCTTGGTTAGACATGTATAATTATTTGATTTATTATAATCTACTATAAACTTTTTATTTGCCTTGTATTCTGATTTTATTAATTCTGTATTAGTTACCCATAACATGGTTTAATACCTTTGTTTAATATTTAAAATTATCCTTTATTTATAGTGTTACAGCTGATTTTGTTAAATTATAATTCACAGATACTATTCATCATTAGTTTAATTATTGTTTACATATTCTGTTCTTTGAAATGTAATGCAAGTTAAGAATAAAAGAAATTTACAGCACGTTTGACTTGTAATTAATAGGTACTAATACTATCGCTGGAACTGTATCTTTTAATTATTTTTTAGAAATAGCGCTGGAACTGTATACAATATTTAGTCCTTATAATACGGAAGGCCTTGATAACACTAATCTTTACTCTGTAATTTTAAGTAACAAGACCCTCTTTGAAATGTAAATAATGCAATAAAGTGTACTTGATTTAACTGATTAATAACCGTAAATTTGAGAAACTTAATTTTTAAAGCCATGAACAAATCAATTTTCTTAACAGCCATTTTCCTTTTATCAGGATTAGTATTTATCAATACCGCATCTGCTGATGATAAACCTGGCAGTACAAAAAATACAGGAAGAGTATCGGTCGTAGTGTTCCCAAATCCTGTAATGAATATTGTTACTGTTACATGCTCTGAGCCAATACAACAGCCAATAGTAGAAACCTTTAATGTAAACGGACAAAGGGTTGAAACTCCTGTTACCGGTGGTAATGATGGCTCAAATAAAATGGAAATTGATTTGAGTGCTGCCGCTCCCGGAATTTACATACTCAAAGTTATGAGCGGAAAAGAGCTTATTCATGTTCAACAACTAATCAAATACTAAAACACTATGAAAGCACAACTACGAAAAATAGCAGCATTGCTCATTATTCTGCTTTTGCAGGTTATTCCAACTATTCAGGATGAACTATTTTGGGTATTTAATGATAAAGGTTAACCGAATTTCAAAAGCGAAAGCCAATTACAAGCAAATCATCAACCTGCTCATTATCTCCGCGCCAATTGAAATGATTTTCTGAAAGCAATTGTTGTTGCTCACTCATATCTTTAGATGAGATTTCAAGCAAAAACTCTTTTAGTTTTCCTGCCATGTATTTGCGGTTTTTATGCCCGCCAAACTGGTCGGCATAACCGTCTGTATAAATATAAAAGGTGTCGCCTTTTTGTATGTTTAATTGGTGCAGCGTAAAAGTGGTATCAAATTCAGATATGCCGCCAATGCTGTGTTTGTCTCCTTTCAGTTCATTCAGTTGACCGTCACGGATAAACACAAGCGGCCGATAGGCACCGGCAAAATAAAGTGTCTGGTTTTTAAAATCAATGCTGCACAGGGCAAGGTCCATACCATCATTAGCAGTAACACTTGCTTCTTTGTTTTGTAATGATGCCTTGGTGCGCTTGTTCATTTCCTGCAAAATTTCGGCAGGGTTTGTTTTGCCTTCGGTTTCTACAATGCTGCTCAAAAAATTATTACCCATCATACTCATGAGTGCACCGGGAACTCCGTGACCTGTGCAGTCAACAGCAGCTAAAACAAACTGCTCATTCTTTCCCGAAAACCAATAAAAATCCCCGCTCACAATATCTTTAGGCTGGAAGAAAATGAATGCTTCTGCAAAATATTTGTTCAATATATTTTCGGGCGGAAGAATTGCTTTCTGTAAACGACCGGCATAAAAAATACTGTCGGTAATATTGCGGTTCTTTTCTTCCAGTTCTATTTTCTGGCGAGAGATTTCGTCATTGGCATTTACTAAATCAATATTCTTTAAACGAAAGATTTCCTTCTCTTTTTGCGACTCTGAAATATCAAACTTTTTCTGAAGCTCGCGGGTTTTAAATTTTATATTTTCGTTTACTATTATTCCCTCAAATTCTTTGTTCTTTTTAAGATGTTCCAGTGCCTTTTGGTAGTCGCCAGAACTCTCATAAATAATGGCATAATGCTCATGAATAATAGCAATGGTGTTTTTCTGACCAAGTTTCAATGCAATATCCAACGCTTCTTCAAGGCAGCGTAATGCTTCGCTCAGATTACCTGTCAGAAAAAATGCATACCCCATACTTTTCAATATACTAGCTCTGAACGAAATATCTTTATTCGTTTTATCATTCAGTTCTAAAGCTGTATTAAAATAGTCAAGTGAACGCTTATAGTCTTTCATTTTATACAGCAGAATGGCTGTGCTGCCGTATATCTTTTTGCCTATTAAATCATCTGAAGATTCAATAGCTGCAGATTTTTCAAGATGGCTAAAAGCATTTTTATGATCCTCCATCCAGTTAAGACAATTACCGATATTATAATGACCTTCCTGGATAAGTTTAGCATCATTTATTTTCAATGCAGCATTCAAGGCATCGTTAAAGTACTCATATGAATTTGCAAACTGATAAATGCTCTGGTAAAAATGACCTATTTTAATTTTCAACCTGATTAACTCCCGTTCATTATTTACAGATGTTACCAGTTTCAGGCTTTCCATAAAATTGAAAAGAGCATTCTCTGTATCATGAATTGAATCATACAGATTGCCAATCTTCAGGTAAATATTAGCAAGTTGAGGTATAAGAGATTGTGATTCAAAAAATTTAAGAGCATGCTGAAAAAACTCCAGAGCTTCTTGCTGGTGGTTTGCTGCAAGCAGGCGGTCGCCTTCCAGTTCGGCTTCGGAAGCCGTAAGATTTTCAAGAGATATTACTTCAAGTATTTCTGCCACAGGGCAAAATTATTCTTATTCGGTGAAGTCAACTATTTCAAAGCCCTGTTTTTTGAACTCTGCTTCGTTTACACTAAAATCTGCATCAAGTGCAGGTGCATTGGGTGTGAATGTTTTTACGGTTAATGTGTACGTGTTTCCATCTTTACCAAATGTTTTTGAACTAACTATCTGACTTTTATCTTTGTCAATATTCATACGCAAACGTGAATAATTTTTCTTGCCTGGATCAATCGGAAAAAGGTCAATCATAGCAATGGTTTTAGTGCCTTCTTTGGTTTCTTTCAAAAACTGATATTTAAAACCTTCTTCATAAACGGTAAAGATTTTTGCAGGATCAAAACCAAGCTCTTCGTTAAAATCTGCTTGTGTTTTTTTATGAACCTCTTCGGCTTTTTTCATCACTATCCAAACGTTTGTTCCGTCACTGATTACTTCGCGGCCCGATAATGTAAGTTTGAATTTATTGCCTTTAAGTAACAGCGTTCCTTCCTGAGTTTCGTTAATTTTTGCTGCTGAATTTTCAAGGTTGTAAGTACATTCAACTTTCAGCGAAGTGTAGCCTTTCATTTTCTTGCTCACTTCATCTAATATGACTTTTGCTTTTTCCTGTTCCTGTTTGGTTTGGGTGAAAGCAGTTGTGAAAGTTATGAATGTTAAGAAGGTTATTAAAGTTATTCTGAGTTTCATAGTGTTGTTCTTGGGTGATAGAACGCTGATTTATTAGGGTTTTTATGATTAATTATGATTTTACTTTGCTTGTTATTTTCATTTTATCAGTGCAAATCTTAATAATCATAAAAATCAGCGTTCCATCCATTTAGCCGATTGTTTTCAAATACTGTTCCAAACTTTCTGAGGTGGGAAATAAAACCTGACGCGCCTTGCTGCCTTCATTAGGACCAACAATGCCTGCCATCTCTAATTGGTCAATGATACGGCCTGCGCGGTTGTAGCCTAATTTTAGTCTGCGTTGCAATAAAGAAGCAGAACCTTGCTGATGCTGAACTACCATGCGTGCAGCTTCGGTAAACATAGCATCGCGCTCGTTAGGGTCGCCATATTCACCGCCACCACCTTCAACGCTGTCGTCAATAATTTCTGGTAAGTGCATGGCATCGGGATAGCCCATTTGCGAACCGATGAACTCAGTTATTTTTTCTACTTCGGGTGTATCCACAAAGGCACATTGCAAGCGAATCATATCACTTCCTGTTGATAGAAGCATATCACCACGACCAATCAATTGGTCAGCACCACCGGCATCCAGAATGGTTCTGGAGTCAATGCGTGAGGTAACGCGGAAGGCAATACGTGCCGGGAAGTTAGCTTTGATTGTTCCCGTAATAATATTTACAGACGGACGCTGAGTAGCAATAATTAAATGGATACCGATAGCACGTGCCAACTGAGCAAGACGAGCAATCGGCATTTCCACATCTTTACCTGCGGTCATAATCAAATCTGCAAATTCATCTACTACCAACACAATGTAAGGAAGGAAACGATGTCCCTCATTCGGGTTTAGTTTGCGCGATACAAACTTTGCGTTGTATTCTTTAATGGTGCGCACCGATGCATTTTTTAGCAAATCGTAACGCATATCCATTTCAATACAAAGTGAGTTGAGTGTATTGATTACCTTTTTGGTGTCTGTAATAATAGCCTCAGCGCTGTCAGGAAGTTTGGCGAGAAAGTGACGCTCAATTTTATTGAACAAAGTCAACTCCACTTTCTTTGGATCAACCAACACAAACTTGATTTGCGAAGGATGTTTTTTATAAAGCAGCGAAACCAGAATAGCGTTCAGCCCAACAGATTTTCCTTGTCCTGTAGCACCCGCCATGAGTAAGTGAGGCATTTTTGCAAGGTCGGCAATAAAACTTTCGTTGCTGATGGTTTTACCCAATGCAATCGGCAAATCCATTTTTACATTCTGGAATTTTTCCGAGGCAATCATGCTGCGCATTGAAACAATATCAGGACTTGAATTAGGAACCTCAATACCTATTGTGCCTTTTCCGGGAATAGGAGCGATAATACGGATACCCAATGCAGCAAGACTTAGCGCAATATCATCTTCCAGATTTTTGATTTTTGAAATACGCACTCCGGCAGCAGGTACAATCTCATACAATGTAACCGTTGGGCCGATGGTGGCTTTAATTTTATCAATCTCAATTCCGTAGTTATTGAGGGTTTGCAGAATTTTGTCTTTGTTGCCATTCAGTTCCTGCTCGCTTACCGTGCGGTCCTGACTTACGTAATCTTCCAGCAAATCAATAGGAGGGAATTTGTATTGTGAAAGTTCCAGCGTGGGGTCGTATTCACCAACTTCATCTACCAGATTTTCGGCAGTAATTTCGTTAGCACCGGTTGCAGCAGCTACTTCCTCAACGGTGGTTTGTGTTATTTCAAAATCAACACCATCTGTTTTTTCGTTTTTAGTAATCGGCTTTGTTTCTGCAAACTCAACGGTGTTTGTTTCGGGTTTTACTTCTGGTTCTTTTACAATCAACACATTTTCTTTGTGCGGAAACTCCTCATCTTCTTCAATTTTGTTTTCTGCAACTTCGGGTTCAGGGATTAGTTCTTCTTCTTTGGGCTTGCGTGTAAAAACATTTTCAAACGACAAACTGAAAACAAGCACGCTATAAACCAAGGCAGAAAAAATAATCAGCAGCAGCGTTCCAATAGTTCCGAAC
>CAMBRL010000077.1 GCA_945870105.1 Chitinophaga pinensis | reverse complement strand
AAAAAAGGAGAAAAAAAAATAAAAAAGAAAGCAGACAGGCAGGGGGCTAATGGAAAAAACCAAAAGGAAACGGAATAAGTCCCGAAGGGTGAAAGGCAAATACCAAAATAAAAAACAAACAAATCATTTGACTTTCATTATGCCGTAGTCTTTTGGTTTTTTATCTGTGTGCAGGCTTGTGCGAGCCCCCTAACTTTGCTTTATTTTTTATTTTTTTGATCTATAGAAACGGAACTCTTTTTTAAAGCCTTTAGTAAAGACAGTCAACATAGTCAAGGTAATTAAGGTATTAGGAAATGATTGACTACTGCTTTAGTAAAGGGAAATGTCATTGTTTGAATAGATAGACTATATTGACTACTTAGACCTTCATAGGTGTCAGCAATGGGGCTAACACAACGCGGAAAAAAATAAAACAAACCATAATTTAAGTGCAGGGGTTAAAAGCAAGGGTAGTGACTGAACGGATTGCTGCAATAGGGTTTGGCTGGCTTGTAGGGGCTTGAGCAGTTTGCAAAACAAGGTGGAGTGCTTTTGTAAATTACATCAGCACAAAAGAACCTGTGCGTGTGCTTTTGCAAATGCCAAGACACGGAAAGCCATTGTGCCGGGAATTGCAGCAAGCAGAGAAGGAACTACTCTTGCTGTGTGGTGCTGAGGTGGGAGAAATGAACGAAATGAAGAAGTGTAGCGGGAATGGAGTGTAACGGAATGTAGCGGAACGGATGAATGTAGTGAATGAACCTACCGCAAGCACAAGGGTATTTAATAAGTCCTGTTTTATTTTTTGTAGCACCACTAAAAGGGTGGTGGGGTGTTGTGGCTTTCTCTGGGTGCGGTGGAAAAGGAACGGCTGCAAACGAAAAGCAATAGCAATAAAAAAACAAATTATATCATTGCTTTGAGGGCTGCTCTGGGGTGTTGGCTACTTAACATAATGACTGATTATGTGACTGTCTGTGTGTCGGGATGCTTGCATAGGCAGGGGGAGAGACAGGGCGCAGCGAACACATAATATCGCATTATGTTATGCAGCTTCCGACATTTTTTTCCTGGCATAAGGGAACGGTGGTGGTGGTTGGAGTGACCGTCTTTTTGTTTGGTTTTTGTGTGATTGCACAGCGCTTTGAATTTTGCTTTTTAGCTTTTAAAAACAGACACACTAAAGCAAAAAGCAATGGGCTGTATTGGTTGAGAAAAACTACACAAAAAGTATGACAGGAAAAAATGGCGGCAACACCACAGGTGAAGTGCAATGTGCTGGCTTGTGTGATAGCTGCACTGAACAAGCCGTTCCTGTGCGCGGGGGAAGAAGGATTATGCTTTAACCTTTATTGCTTCTGAAATCTTTGTTGTATAACGGGGTGAAAGTTTTTCCTGTCTCATTTTCCAGGTCCTGTCAGGATCCTGAGAGGCTAACTTCACCTTTGTTCTGCCAATGGATTTATTTATGTTGTCCATCATTTCCATTAGTCCTTTGTGCTTTTCATTACTGTTTTGAAACAGGTTTACCTGTTGAACATTCTGAGGTGTAAAGTCAGTGACAATTACACCTGCTTTTTTGTAGGCATACCCTTGTTTGTAAATCTTACGCAACGCGTAAGATGCAAACTTTGCCAATTCAATATTTGAGTTAGTAGGGAAGGGCAGTTTCAACAGATAATTTCTTGCATACTGAGGTAAATCCTTCCTGTGCCCATTGGTAATGATAAAAACCATTATTGCATTAGCACATGATTTTTGTTTTCTCAATTTCTCTGCACAAGTAACGGCAAAGGTTACTACCCTCTCTTTCACTACTTCAAAGTCTGAATAATTTTTATCAAAGCTCCGGGTGCAAGCAATGTTCTTTTTATCACTTGGCATTTCAAGGTCAAGGCATGGAATGCCTTGCAATTCTTTGAGTAAGCGCAAGCCAACAATGCTCATGTTTTTCTTTACCCAATCTTCTGAAAGCTGTGTGAAGTCATAGGCAGTTTTCACACCCAATTTTTCTAACTTTTGGGCATGGCGATAGCCAATGCCCCAAACATCTGCTACCGGCAGCCATTTGAGTGCTTTGATGCGTTTATATTCTGTGTTTATGACATAAACACTTTCTGTTTTCTCAGGAAACTTTTTTGCAATCTTGTTGGCAACCTTTGATAATGCTTTAGTATTAGCAATGCCAACGCTGACAGGTATTCCTGTTCCTTTTGTTACCCGGTATTGTATTTTTTTACCGTGTTCATTTAAGTCAAAGAATTTCTCAAAACCTTCAAACTTTAAAAAAGCTTCATCAATACTATACAGCTCAATTTCCGGTGAAAACTCACTGAGTAGTTCCATTACCCGGCTGCTCATATCACCATACAGTGCATAATTTGAGGAGAAAACATTTATGTTTTCTTTCTCAAAGATTTCCTTGTATTCAAAGGCTGCTGCACCCATCGGGATGCCTAACTTTTTTGCTTCATTGCTTCTTGCAATTACACAGCCATCATTGTTTGATAAAACTACAATGGGCTTATTTTTCAGCTTAGGCTGAAAAACTCTTTCGCAGGATGCGTAAAAATTGTTGCAATCAACTAAGGCAAACATTTTAATCAGTGCTTCTGTATGGAGTAAGTAACTATTCCCCAGATTTCAAAGTCATTACTCTTTGTGATTTTTGTGGGCTTATAGTTACTATTGGCAGGCATTAACCAAACTCCTTCTTTATCTACTTTCAATCTTTTTAAAACAAATTCACCATCAATAATACAGACAGCAATCTTGCCGTCTGTTGGTTCAAGTGATTTGTCAATTATCAATAAGTCCTTATCTGCTATACCTGCATCAGTCATTGAAACTCCATCTGTAAAAGCAATGAATGTAGTTGAAGGATTTTTGATCAAGTGTTTATTCAAATCAATTGCTGTATCTAAGAAATCTGCTGCCGGTGAAGGGAAGCCTGCACTTACTCCCTTTTCAATAAGTGGCAATTCTAATTCTGTGAGCGTAGAAACAGCAAATATTCTTAGTTTACCTGCTGGATGAAGCAATGATTTTTTCATTTATCAGTTTACTTAAAAATATTGGGTGAAACCACACCCTTAAAGCTGCTTGTTTTTGTTACCTGGTCATGTGGGATTAAAACATATTGCCAGGGCTTTCCTCCATGTTCTGCTGTGTATTCTGTTGCATACTTGCAATACTTTACTGCTGCCTGAGCCTTTTCCTGAACATCTGGATCAGTAACTTCATTGGCTGCTTTCGGTTCAATTAAATAAATGCTGTCACCAGTTTCAGCAACAAAATCAGGTTCATAAATTTTACTGTTGTGCAACCAATAAATACGGAACTGATTTGGTGCCGGTCTTAACCATTTCAATACTTCTTTATCATTCTCTAAAATATAGGAAAGTATTTGCTCTGTCCGGCTGTCAAACTTGTATTCAAAGTGACAACTTTTTTCAAAGCCGCTATAAACATATTTTGACACCTGTGAAGCAGGGAAATTATCATCTCTGTAGTCTTTTCTTCCAACGCCTTTCAAGGCTGTGCCACTCCATTCTTCAATTCTTGTGAATGATTTTACATTTGGTTTAATATACTCGGGTTCATGCAAGCGAAAGTGCTGCATCATCTGTGTATAAATTCTATTGGCAATTAAGCTTCGCCATTGAAACACAACTGTTTTTATATCCTCACCTTCTTTTAAATTGCTTTGCAATTTATCTACTGCCTGTTTTGCCAGCTTGTGCAGCAAGTCTGCATTTGTATCATAATCTATTTCGGAAAAGTTAATGAGTTCTGAAATGAGCAACTTAACAGGACTGCCATAATTCACACCTGCTTTTACTTCAATCACATCATAGCTTTTATCTTTTAAACCAATCCTAACTATTTCTTCATTCAGCTGCTCATAGGCAAGTTCTTTGCTATCTAATTCAAAGTCTTCAAAACTTGCAGTTACCTCTCCCTGCACTAAGTCCATCCTTGGAATTTGAATGATGTTCTTTTTGAAATCAGCAACTAATTTTTCATAAATCACTTCCGCTTCAGCAGCTATTTCAGTAGCAAACAGATTTACTTGCCCTGTGCTTAATTCTTTTTGAACTGCTTCCATTACCTGCCTTTTTACTTCGGGCTTCATCAGGTCATCCACTTTTTTAACCTGAGCGTTTGTATTAAAGAAAGGAATTACATCCACCAATATTTTTTTTGCATCAACTACATTTTGCTGTTTCTGTTTTTTAGATGCATCCTGAATATTATTTACTTCTTCCTGTTCTTTTTGCAAGTTTTGAGTAATGGTGCTTTGCACCGTTACCACTTCCACTCTTTCTCTTAGCTGGGCTGCATCAATTTCAATAAAATTGAGTTTGTTTAAAATTGAGTTTGGGTCTTTGGCTGCTGCAACTACCCTGTTAAAATTATCATGTGCAACAATAGTGAGCTTATCCACTTTTTCATTTCCTGTTCTTTCACCACTGAAGGGCAACCTTAATCCTCTACCGATAGTTTGTTCTACCAATACTGAAGCATTGGCTGCTCTCAGTGGAACTATTGTATAAAGGTTAGTTACATCCCAACCTTCTTTGAGCATGTTTACGTGGATCACTATTTCAATTTCATTGTCTTGGTTTTCTAATGAAATAAATTGTTCTTCAATAGCTTCTTCGTTCCGGGTGGTGCTGTCAATCTGCAATACTTTTTCAGCAAATGCACCTTCATAAAAATCTGTTGAAGTAACTAAATCAGATACAGCTTTAGCGTGTGTAGTATCACGGCACACCACTAAAATAAAGGGTTTGACTAATTTTTTACCTGTATTCAAAGCAAAGAGTTTTAGCTCTTCCTTTGTGTCTTCATGGATGCTTACGGCATCCTCAAGTTTCATCTTTTCTATTACTTCTTCGCTTTTACCCTGAGGATTAAAATCTTTCCTTGTAGCTATGGTTGGGTTCTTTACATATAAACCATCATCCAAGGCTTTAGCTAAGCTGTATTCATAGACCACATTTTTGAACTGATTTTGCTTTTCATCAAAGGGTGTTGCAGTTAATTCAATACCTAAGATGGGCTTTAATTCATTGATTGCATCTTTGCTTTTGTCAGCATGGTAACGGTGTGCTTCATCCATTAAAATTACCAGGTCTTTCAGGTTGCTGAGATAGTCCCAATAGCTTTGTCCGAGATATTCAGACAAGCGTTTTATTCTTGGTGCAAGGTTTCTTCCTCCTTCTTTTGTTGGTTTTGTTTCTCTTGCAAATTTTGAAACATTAAAAATGTTGATGTGAATTTCAGTTTCGCTGAACAGTGAACTGATTTGATTGTAATTATCACCTGTAATTATCACAGGCTTGTTGTGCACAAAGTCAGCAATTCCATTGAACACATATTTGGGATTACTGCTGTTGCCAAAATCATCAATCAATTTATTGTAGATGGTGAGATTGGGCGCTAAGACAAAAAAGTTTTTAATGCCTTTTTCCAGATACAGGTAAGCAATGCAGGCACCCATTAATCTTGTCTTACCTACACCTGTTGCAATACTGTAGCAGATGCTCGGAAACTCTCTTTCAAAATCGGTGCATGTTGGATAAAGTGCCTGCACTTTTTGCAACTCTGTTTTCAGGTCAACTTCTTTCTTTAATTCTAACTCACCTGCAAGGTGTGTGAGAATATCCAATGCTTCCTGCAAGGGTTTGCGAAGGGATAAACGCTGCTTAATATTTTCTGCTACCTGGTTCATACTTTGTGTTGGTTTCTTAATTAGAAAAGTTCAGATTGGGCTTTATCTTCCTTATTCTTTTTGGTTTTGGTTTTAGATTTTTTGCCTGTTGTTTCTTCTATGGTTATTTCATCATCATTTGCTGAATTGTTATCTGTTTCATCATGTGGCAAGTTTACTATGTTGAGTGAATAATCATCTTTACCGAACTCACATCTGCCATAAAGCATTTGAGGTATTTTTTTGATGGTTATATTTGTGCGCCTTGATTTACATTCTGCCTTAAAACCTTTGCAGCAAATCAATAAACTCTCGTTTGGCTGCATTTCTTCTGCAAGCCTGTCAAGCATTTCCACTGTGATAAATTGTGTAGTGGTAAAGATGAAATCTTTTTCAGTGCTGTTGCCCTGCTTCCAATAGATGCTTTCGTGTGGTTGGTAGCGGAAACCTTCCTGCTTAGCCATTGCTGCTGCCAGCATATTTGCATTGTAAGTTGGATTAATAATATCGTTGCCGTATTTATCTTTTTGGATTAAAGAAGGTGCAAGATTATAGAACTTAAAACCACCACCACCTTGCCAATCATATTCCTGAGTAATGCCATTAGCATCATTACCATTAACTATAGAAATAAAGCGAGGGTGACATAAAGTTAAAGCATGGTCTTTTAATTCAATACCAATCCACTTTCTTCGCATTTTATGAGCCGTTGCTGCTGTTGTCCCGCTACCTAAAAAACTATCAAGAACAATATCACCCTCCTTTGTAGCAAGCTCTAAAACTCTTGCCACTAATGCTTCAGGTTTTTTCCCACCTGTAAAAACTACACCACCTTCCTTATTTACATTGTTCCAATTAAAACCCTCCCAATATGTTCCTAACTTTTCTTTTTTAAAAATGTGATTGCCTCGTTTTTCAGCACTATCCTTTAACCAAATAACCCGTCTAATAGATGGACTGATGTATAAATGTTCTGTTCTTTGCCCCTTATCTTTTCCGCTTCTTGGAATATAACTTGATACTAAGAGTTCATCGTCTGCCAATTCCTTAAATTCTTCAATAATTCGTGTTCTTATACTTGTTTGGGCATTTGTATCAGAAAAGATGTTATTAAAGTTTTTGATATATGCATCTTCTTCATTATTAAAAGCACCAGAGGAAACCAACTTATTTATTGTAGTGCGCTTTACTCCTTTGTATTTCTTTACTAATATCGGTTCACCACTTCCGTCATAAACATTTTTTTCCTCAATAAACGATCCCTTGTCAATTATTACACTTGTATATTTCCAACTTTTTCCTGTGCTTTCCATTTCATCGATAAGGTCCATTAGATTTTCTTCTTCATAAACTGGGTTAAATCCCGGGAATTTTGAGTAATCTTTTGCATAGATTAGAATAAACTCAACATTCTTCTTCAATCTTTTATCTTCACCGCCACCGCTTGCACCGGCAGTGTTTTTTGTTTTAAGGGAAATTTGATTTATGAAATTTTGCCTTCCGAATACTTCATCTAAAAGAACTTTGCAATAATTAATTTCTTCATCATTCAGCTGAACAAAAAATGTCCCTTCAGGAAGCAATAATTTATTCAAGATTTTAAACCTTTCGCTCATTAATGATAGCCAAAGTGAATGCGCTATACCGTCATCATATTCTATAAAAGCTTGACCTGTGTTATACGGTGGATCAATATATATACACTTTATACGATTTGAATATTGTTGTTCAAGTGCTCTCAGCGCAAGTAGATTATCCCCGTGAATAAAAATATTTTCATTGTAGGGATCGCCATAACTTCTTGAAGGATCTTCAATCAATATTCTTGGTTCAAGTTGTATTTCAATGCCCTTATCTACCCATGTAAGCTCTAATTTTGATAATTTTTTGACCATGTTATATTATTTTCCAGCGTATTGTGAATAATTCTGTTTCAGTTGTATTTTGCTTTAATCGTTGTTCTATTTCATCCAACAAATTATCTTTTCGTTTTTCAATATCATCTTCATTCTGATATTGATTGAAACGCTTAGCAGCTAATTTTTTTTCAAGGTCTTTAATGTGGCGTTGTTCTTTAACTTTCTGTTCAAGGTTTAACAGTTTTCTTGCTTCTGTTTTCCGGGTTTTAATTTCTTTATCAAGTTCCTTTATTTCAAATTTGATGCTGTTTCTTACATCATCACTCCACTTTTCAAGCTTATCCACTTCTTCATCAAAAAAAGTGTGATTACGATTGCGGTTATCTTCAACGATGCCTATTTGCTGTGCATGGTAATTTTCTTTGAAATTTTGCTTCACTTCTGAACCAAGGGTGAAAGAAGTTGAAGCAGTTTGAGCTGCAAGAGAAAACAATCTCTGGCATTGTTCAGGCTTGATTGTATTTGTATCATCATCAAAGGCAGCAAACAAAATGTGGTCTTCCGTTTCAAAACTGGAAATGGAAATCTGTTTTGCCTGTAACCAACCTTGTTTGCCTTTGAGGTTTTCCAGTATTGATATTTTCTTTTCGTTGCCGGTATAATCAAAAATCAGTTCCTGCAAAGGCATAGCCTGTGACTTACACTGAGCAATCACCTGCTGTGCCAGGGGATGCCCTACCCGATACAGGTTTTCATTTGAGAGTAATTCTTCAGATTTATGCTTTTCTCCAATATTTTTCTTGCCTATCTTATAAGGTCCCTTGTGAATGGGTTCATCTGCAAAGGGATTTTTGTTGAGGTAAAAGCTATTTTCGGAAGCATTGAAAGTTGCAAAAGGTTCCAGATAGTATTTAGTGAGCTGCCATAACCAGCTTTCAAACCTGCTCAGGTAGTCACTGCTCTGCTGTAAATTTATTTTCAGCTTTTCATGCACTTCTTCATCAAAATTTTCTAACAGTTTTTTCCGGGTAATATCAATACCCTGTTCTATTTCAGGCTCCATTTCCTTTTGCAGGAAATCAAAGGCAAGCTGTATGGCTTCTGTAGTGCGACAAGTCTGATAGATTTTTACAATTCTTTTTTCAAAATCAACACCGCTTTCAATTGCTCCCAACACTTCATCACTTGCTCCGAAAACTCCACTAAATAACTGGAATTTTTCATCCAACAATTGATACACTCTTTGGTCTGCCGCATTGGTATTATTGAGAAAATTTACAACCACTACATCAAACTTTTGTCCGTAACGGTGGCATCTGCCAATCCGTTGCTCAATGCGTTGGGGGTTCCAAGGCAAGTCATAATTTACTACCAATGAACAGAATTGTAAATTGATGCCTTCTGCTGCTGCTTCAGTTGCAATCATTATAGTGGCTGTATCACGGAAGTAATCAACCAATGCAGCCCTTTTGTCAGCAGTTTTTGAACCTGTTATACGGTCTGTGCCTTTATGCGCTTTGAGCCATGTCTGATAAATCTGATTGCTCTTTGGATCATTGTTGCTGCCATTGAACAAAACAATTTCATCTTTATATCCCCTTGCCTCCAGAATATTTTTGAGATATTCCTGGGTGCGAGTGCTTTCAGTAAAAATAATTGCTTTACGGTTGGCTTTCAGTTCAGTCAGTTTCTGAAAGCCCTTTTCCAATGCAGTAAACAGAACTTCACCTTTTGAATTAACACGAATTGATTTTGCTAATTTCTTGAACTCATTCAGGGCTTCAATTTCCTGCCTTATTTCTACAATTTCATCAGCCGTATAAACTCTATCTTCCTTTGATGCTTCCTCTTCTTCTTCATCTACCCATTCATCCTGCTGTTCTTCATAGGCTTCAAAATTCTCAGTGAAAACTTCATCCACATTTGGTGGTGAAGCTTCCTGTTTGGTAATTGTCTTTTCCAATTTATCAGCAAGGCCCTGCAAAGTGCCTGAAATAGCGTAAGTAGAAGATGCCAATAACTTGCGAAGTATTAAGGTCATTAATGTGCGCTGACTTGGTGGCAAAGCATACAGGTTTGGTCTTTGCAGGTAATCAGAAACCAGGTTGTAAAGCTGTTGTTCATCTTCTCGGGGGGTGAACTCCTGCAAAATGCAGGTGCGATTGGTGTAGTTGATGTATTCCAATACCTGCCTTCTGAGAGTGCGCTTGCAAACAGGTTCTAATCTTCTTTTTAATTCATCAAAATTTCCTTCTTCTGAAAGCCTTGAAAATTGTGTTTTGAAACTTTTTAAATCACCAAAGGCATATTCATCAATGATGCTGACTAAACCATATAATTCCAGTAAGGAATTTTGCAATGGCGTAGCCGTTAGCAAAATTTTGGGGGCATGTAAGACAGCTTCTTTTATTGCTTTTGCAATTTTGTTGTTTGGCTTGTAAACATTACGTAAACGGTGTGCTTCATCTATGACTACTAAATCCCAATCAACTTTGCTTACATAAACAGCCTTGCTTTTTATGAAGTGGTAGGAACAAATGACAATCTTATCCTTTTGTTCAAAGGGATTGAAATTTGCTTTTTTTATTTCATCATTAAAAGATTTTGTTTCAAGAATTATGGATGGCAGAAAAAATTTGTCGGCAATTTCCTGGTTCCATTGTTTGCGAAGATTAGCAGGCGCAATAATCAATATCTTGCGTTTGCGTTCTGCCCATTTCTGAGAAATTACAATACCTGCTTCAATAGTTTTACCTAAACCTACTTCATCAGCCAATACCGCACCTTTAGAAAGCGGTGATTGAAAAGCAAACAAAGCTGCATCCACCTGGTGGGGGTTTAAATCCACCTGCGCATCAGAAAGAGATGCAGTGAATTTTTCCAAGCTATTTGAGGAATAGCGTTTGGTTAACTCATGTGCAAAGTATTTTGCGTGGTATTGGGTAATGCTCATTATAACTTTCAGAAAACCCGATAATCAACTACTTAATTTGATTAATCAGGTTTTGCCAAAAGTATGCAAACAGGTGTAATAAAAAGCAATAAAAAGAAAGAAGTCTATGCAGTCAAGGTAGTAAACCTATTCAATGGTTGGTTCTGGATTTATAGACTTAAAAGTGCCTTTGCGTAATTTTGTTATTCTGCCATCCTTTTCAAGACTTCCCAAGCAATTGTAAAGAGTTTGTTTTGATATTGTGCCTGGTGTTACAAATTCAGTCATCATTTCCTTAGTGTATGTTTCACCCTGCGGGGAATTGGTTTTCTCATCTATAAAATCAAAAATAAGGTCTGGATTGGTTTCATCTCTTCTTCCATCAGGTTCCTGAAGAAGCGCAGCTTCCGGCAGTTTTATTCCGGGAACAAGCCACTGGCTGCCATTAATATCAAAGACAGTGACATTATCGGATTGTTCCTGATGGTAGCGAAAAAATATTTCTTTAAAATATCTTCTATTGTCAAGGCTTTTACCAATGCCAATAGCAAAATCAGCATCCTGAGCTAAAATTCTTGAACCTGCAAGGCTGTCCTGTGTAAGGGGCTTCCCGATTTGCTTAGGTGTGTGGTGGATCACTACTAATGTGATGTTAAGCCTGTCTGTTAATTCCCGCAGCTTTAAACAGATTTTTTTAGCCACAGCACTATCTTCAATACCACCTTCATACAGGCGAGTTAAGCTGTCAATAAAAACCACATTAGCACCTGCGTTCACAATCATCTTTTCAATTTCAGCCCAATCTTCATCAGATGCAATCTGGCGAGGCACTAATTCATTAATGACTTTGAATTTTTCCATCCAAGTATCTGAGCCAAGCATTTCAGAAACGTGTGCTGCCTGTTTTTTATTTCTTTCTGTGCGATTTTGCCAATATTCTTCAAGGGAAATGAAAAGAACAGTGGAACTCTCAGATGAGAGGGGTAGACCGAAAAACTCAGTCATTCCAGCAGCAATGCACATTCCCAAGTTTTCACAAAAAGTGGTTTTACCGCTTTTTGAAGGTCCAAAAGCAAAACCAAAGGAATTCTTTTTGATGCCGCTCCAGATTAAAGGCACAGGAGGTTCCAGGTCATGGCGTTTTATTATTTCTCCCAGACCAACTACACCATTTTGAGAAAATGGAGTAGTAGGATTTTTTGTAGTTTTTTTCAGGGGATACATAGCAAATTCGGTTTTGCCATTTGCAAAGGCACTTTTAATAGTAGCGGATACTTCCATGTCATTATAGTTATAAAGTGATTTAATTTTAGGGGTGGCTTCATCTTCAGAAATGCCATTGCGGTTGCAGTTGTGAGCCAACAGATGCACAAAGCTGTTTCTGCTTCCTTCCTCATAGCGGTGGAGATTTTCAGTAAGCTGAACACATTTTTCAAAAGCATCCTCTTTTAATAAAACAGGTGCAATTGTTCTCAAGGGTAATGCTGGTGTTAATTTTAGTTGTTCCTGCGCAGGTGTGAATACACCTGCATCTTCATTGATGTATATGTTACAATCACTGGAGAAGTAACATAAGCGGCTTACATCACTACCGGATTTATCAATTTCAATTTCCAGTTCTTTCTCATAAATTTCTTTGACCTGCCTGTAAGCAGTTTTATGATGTTCTGCACGGCTGCTTACTTTCACAATTACTTTTAAACCTAAACCGGAAGGACTTGTAAAGCAACAGAAGGTGAGAGGCATGGCACAGATTTTTTCTTTAATTATCTGAACCTGCTCCCGGTCTAATTTGTCAATGTCCAGGATCAAGAACCCTGAGTATTCTTTCAGGAATTTTATAGCTCTGGTTGGCTCAAATGTTCCGCAGACAGTAAAGCCCCTAAAGGTGTCTTTGAGTTTATCATAATCATCTTTTTTGCCTTCTTTGAGAAATCCCCGGCAAACAGTGATTTGGTGATGATTTTTGCATTGCTTGATTTCAAGCAACACTTCATTGAGCGGTAAAACCGCTTCTGGTGTTGTGTCTTTTTTGTTGCGAAATATCGCAACCAAAGGATATTTTTTCTTAGCTATTTCCATTGCAAGAAAGGTTATGACTGTTAAACACAAAAAGTGAGTATCACTTTTTGAAAGCTTTGTTGTAGTGAGCACCAAGAAGCTGCTCAACATCTGATAGCTTGTAGTAGATTTTGTTGCCTACCTGAGAAAAGGAAATCAGGCCACTATCCCGGTAATGCTGTGCTGTTCGTTTTGAGATTTTAAGCAGCTGCATTAACTCCTGGTTGTCTAACCATTTGTCTTTGGGCTCTTTTTCCTTAGAGGTAAGGCGTTGATTGATTGCTTCCAGTTTCTCTACTAATTCCTGAAAGGCTTCTGATTGAAGGGTGACTACTTGCATTTCTGATATTTTTAAGTGTTAGTAAATGTTTAACACTGCAAATTTCAGAAGAATGGTGCGCTGGAATTGGAACAGAGGAAGCCTATTTTTAGGCTTCTTTGTTCCAATTGATAATCAGGTATTTACGCTAAGGAATTGCTATGGCATCTTTCCGCCATTGCTTAACTTTTTCACGAATTATGTCTTCATCCACCCAAAGGGTATTGAATAATAGACAATGTTTTAAAAAGACAGCAATAATTGAAATATATCTTTCAGAAGGTGTATGGTCCCTTTCAATTGGTGGAGCTTCATTGAGAAGTAAATCGTAGAGGTTTTTACAGAATTGCGGCATAAACCTTTCCTTCTGTTCACGGTATTTTTCAAGATTATTTACATGGTAGCTACTAAAGTCAGGGCTTTGAGTAACCTCAGTAGCCATGATGTCAAAATCAAATTCTTCCCGGTGGTTCTCGTAATATTCAGCAAGGGCTCTTTCTATTAAGAGGAGGGGAGTTCTTTCTCTTATGGTTTGTGATTTTAATTCACCTTCTACTTTGAATGAAAGTTCTGTGATTTTCTTTTTTTGAAGAGCAACACCGCCAGCAAGCTTATGGAAGTTTTTTAGAGCCTGAGGGTAGGTAGGAAATTTACCGTATAAGGTAAATTGATGACCTATCTGCATATTGCGCTGATTGAAGCAATCCATCAGATGACAAATTTCCTTGGTCAGGTGGTGGATTTCAAACCTTTCAGCAATATACATTGCATCAGCTAACTTATTAGTTGATTTTATAAGCGGAACACAAGCAAGCAACTTTTTATCAAAGTATTTTTCCAGCATAGCCATATCGGGCTGTGTTTCAACGTGGGTTGGGTATGTTACCAACTCTTTCCTTTTAGGATTTATCCAATTACGGATATTCTTTATTTTTTCAGCTTCTGAAATGCCTTGACTACCAATTTTCATCAAACCGTGTTCAAGTATTTTAGCAATACAAAGCAGCTCTTTATTGCTGGTTTTAGCTCCTGGTTTTACCGGGAATAATTTCAGGTATGTGAAAAGATTGTGTAAAGCAATAGCAACATTATTTTTGTAATATTTCTTTTCCAGATCAGCAGCATGGAATTTTGCATCACGTCTTAAATCTTTTTTCCAGTTTTTATAGGTCCTGTGATTGTATTCTCCTTTCAGAGCTTCAATTATAGCACGTATTAGCGCAGGGCTTTCAATTTTTACAGGATCAATGTCCGGGAAGATAAACGAAATGCTTTTAAGGTCAGGCTTAATATCTATCTCCATTATTCTTCTGCTATCCGGTGAAACACGATCTATCACTTTGATTAGTTCTTCTGTTTCTGCTTCAATATTCCGAACCCCTTTCTCTACCTCAGGGCGTTCATAATATTCAACTTCCGAAATGTAATAGTCCTGGATTTTTGCAATGAGGTAAAAAATCAGATCACCATACTTTTCAAGTTTATTATCCTTAATGAGCTTTTGTATTGCTTCTAAATCTGATTTTCTGAGTATGAGTTTATTAATGTCCCACTCATTCATACCTCCATTATTAGCATACTGAAATTTGAGAACCTCTTTGAAAAAGTAATAAGTCATGCTTCTCATAGTTTGTTCTTTCTCAAAGTCTGCGGGAACAGGCTTATCAGGCCAGGGAAAAATTTTGTGAAGAACTATTCCTTTTTTCTTTAGCTCATCTTTTCTTTTTTCCAACTCCTGTTGGCTATAGATGTCAATGATTTCAAAGTAATGCTTGCGTTTTACATCCCACTCCCGAAAAATATGGGTAGCAGACCAGCTGCGGTGTTCAAGATTATTCCACTTTATCTTAGGAAAAATTTTGTCCCCATTAGCATCGCGGGGTGCAGGCTTGGCGGTTAGTATTTCTTTTTTCATCCTCTGTATTATTTAATTAGTTATTGAAAACATCCATTGCTTTGTCCAACTCTTCATTCACAATCTTTGCATAAATCATAGTTTCCTTGATTTGTGCATGTCCCATCAGCTTTGAAACTTTATCAATGCTGATGCCTTTTCTCAATGCTCTTGTAGCCCAGGTATGGCGGCTTGTGTGAAAACTGATATGCTTATTGATTTCAGCAGTTTCAGCAAGGGTTTTGAGATTTTTATTGATGTATGCGGTTGCGCTGCTGATAGCACTGTCAACTGCTCTTAAATCTGTTAAATCAAGGTCTTTTGATAGCATTGGAAAAATGAAAGCTTCATGATTTTTCTTCTTCGGTTTGTATTTATTCAGCAATTCCAAGGCTTTATTGGGTAGCTTAATAGAAAGCTGTGTGCCGGTTTTCTGTATTGTGAAGTTGATATTAGCCCCATCAAAGTGCTTCCATTTGATTTGCAGCATATCTGAGACCCTTAGACCGCCTACATAAGCTGCAAAGACAAACATATCCCGGTGCAACTCTAAACGGGTTCCGGGTGTTGTTTTAACATTTTCAATGGCTGTCAATTCATCCTCTGACAGAAAAATCCTTTGTGTTTTCTCTGTTTTCATCTGATACTTATTAAAAGGAATAACTGAATGGTCTATTATATCCTTCCTGTAAGCATCATTAAAGATTTTACGGATGAATTTGTAGTCTTTATGGACTGTGTTTGTCTTGTTCCCTTTCTCAGCCTTCAGATACTTTTCATATTTGGTCAGAAACTCAGGCGTTATATCCTGAAAGGCAATGTTCCTTCCTGCTGTATATTCCTTCAGCTTTGCAATAATTGACAGGTTCTTATCATAGGTTCCAATTTTACCTTCTTCCAGGTAAGCTTCTGCAACTTCCTCAGCAAAGGGGAAAAAATCAAAGGGCTTCTTTCCATAGATTTTATCCCTCAGTCCTCTGCTTGTAAGTCCTTTGTTCAGAGTTTCAAATTCCAGGACCTGATCCTGAAGCTCTGAAAACTTATTTGCAAGGAATGAATTATGCCTTTCACTATTGGTATGCTTAGACTTTATGCGCCTGTTCTTCTCATCCCAATGTTCCTGCGGAATAATTATGCCGGAAGAGATGTAGCTAATTTTCCTATCTTTGATGATACGAAAGTGAATTGGAGCTTCACCTTTTTGGTTAAGCTTGTCTGTTCTGAAAATCGTTGTAACGCTTGCCATATCTGAGTTTTTTGAGTTTTAAACTGATATGCAAAGATAAGAAAAATAAAGCAAACAGGGGTAAACATTGGGGTAAACATTATCAACATTTGTATGCTTTTTTTAACACCCAAAGAAAACAACAAAATCACTGAAAGCCTTGATATTATTGAATAGTAGTGCAGATAGGTGAAAAGGGGTGCAGATTGAATAGTCCCATCGGGATCACAAAAAAAGCCTCACTAATTAGTGAGGCTTTTTTTGTTTCATTAAATTAAAGCAATAAAAAAGGAGGCAATTGCCTCCTTTTTTATTGCTGAACATACATTCAGAATTAATTACCTTTCTTTTTCAAAGGTGAAGTTGTAGTTCCGCTTTCAGTTGATTTGTTAGCATCACCTTTTTTACCAAGTGTAGTTGGTTTTTTAGCAGCTTCTTCAGCTTTTTTCTTAGCTTCTTCTTCGGCAGCTTTTTTTGCAGCTTCTTCTTTTGCTTTAGCAGCAGCAGCGTCAGCTTTTGCGCTTTTTGCATCTGCTTTAGCATCTTTCAGATCTGATTGAGCTTCAGCAGCAATTGCTGCAAGTGAATCTAATTTTAATTTTGCATCAGCTGCAAGTGAATCTAATTTTACTTTTTCAACAGCTGCAATAGAATCTAATTTCTTTTGTTCAGCTGCTTTCTTTTCTGCTTCGCTGGGTCCGCAAGCTGCAACAGCCAACATTCCACCAACTACTAATAATGACAATACGTTTTTCATTTTTATTTTTTGATTTAAGGTTTAGAGCGACAAAAGTAACTTTTTTAATAATTAATTTCGCGGCAATGTGAAATATTTATCTTTGCACCGATAAAATTTAAACTAACATAATAATACAATTAATAACCTAAATCAAAACAAACAATGAAAACAACACAATTCAATTTCTCTAAAATCGTTTCAACTGCTAAATATCTTGGTGTAGCAGCATTATTTATTGGCGGTCTTGCTACTTTTTCAGGTTGCGCTACTAAAGGTTGCACGGATGATACTGCCGACAACTATGATGCTGCCGCAACTGAAGATGACGGAACTTGCGTACCTGCAAGAGATAAATTTTTAGGCGCTTACAATTGTCAGGAAGTATGCGGACCGGATAACTATACTTACAACATGACTGTTGTTACTTCTTCTACAGGTGATTTGAAAATTATTTTCCAAGATTTTGGTGATTTCGTAACTTCAATTGATGCGACTGCAACTGTTAGCGGAGATAATGTAACTATTGATGCAGCTACCTATGGCACTGTTTCATTAACAGGTTCAGGTACTTTGAATGGTAATGTTCTTACAATTACTTACACAGTAACTGATTTATCTACAGGGGATGATCTTACTTGCACTATTACTGCAACAAAATCATAATTAGTTCTAATTAATTTAACTAAAAAAGCCACGCAAATTGCGTGGCTTTTTTAGTTAGTAAACTATAGTTAAATCATACGAAGTAACGGCTCCGTCATTTTTTTCCAGCCGTAATTCAGTTTGACAAATTCATGTCCTGCAATTGCTAATTGTTCTGCTTCTGAAGGATTATCCAACAAACGTAAAATAGCATCTGCATATTGCTGTGGCTGTTTGCATACAATGATGTTTTCGTTATGCGTTCCGTGTAAGGCGTTGTTGGCAAGTTCAGAAGTAATGCAGGGAACTTTCATTGCCATTGCTTCCAGTAATTTATTTTGCAATCCAATGCTGATTTGCATAGGTGCGATAAACAGTTTAGTTGCAGCATAACTCTCACGCATATCATCTACCCAGCCGCAGATTTCAACATTATTGCTTTGTAAATCTTTAACACGTGCAACAGGTGTTGCTCCTGCAATTAATAGTTTTATATCTGGCTTCTCCTTCGCCACCAAAGGCAAAACTTCATTTACCAGAAACACAACACTTTCAATGTTTGGCGGATAGGCCATGTTTCCCGTAAAAAGTAAATC
Source organism: Chitinophaga pinensis (assembly GCA_945870105.1). Taxonomy (GTDB): domain Bacteria; phylum Bacteroidota; class Bacteroidia; order SXHM01; family SXHM01; genus SXHM01. The sequence goes on along the minus strand of CAMBRL010000077.1, from coordinate 100 downwards.
GTATTTCTTTTTGCCTTCTGCTCCCTCTCCTTCGGAGAGGGTTGGGGTGAGGCTTCTTGGCTTGAAATAGTCTAAGTCTACACCGTTCGGCACAACCACA
>CAMBRL010000076.1 GCA_945870105.1 Chitinophaga pinensis | reverse complement strand
GCACCAAAGCTTGGAGCGATGTGAACTATTCCCGTTCCATCTGATGTAGTTACAAAATCACCCAACACAACTTTGAAAGAATCGCCATCTATGGGTTGTGCAAATGGCAAAAGTTGTTCGTAGCGGATGCCTTCTAAATCAGTTCCTTTAAATTCAGAGATGATTTTATATGGAATAGAATTCTTCTTTATCAATTCCTTAAATTCTTCTGCAACTGCTGACTTAGGGTCAAACAAGTGAGTTATAAGTGGTGATTTCTCTCCAACTTCAAGCCAAGACTTTACTATGTCAACTAGCGGGTTACTTGTTGGATAAATTGCATTTTGAAAATACTTGCCTAATAAATCTTTTGCTAAAACAACATTAATACCTTCAAATGAAAATGGATTAAAGGTTCTTATTAAAACGTAGTCAATATTCTTCCCAACCGCCAACGCAGTATTGCTTGGCAAAGTCCAGGGTGTAGTTGTCCATGCTAAGAAGAAAACTTCAGAACCTTGAACTTTGAACTTTGAACTTTCAACTGTCTTAAACATCGCCACCGCAGTCCTGTCCTTCACATCCTTATAAGCCCCAGGCTGGTTCAGTTCATGCGTGCTCAAACCCGTTCCTGCTGCCGGTGAATACGGCTGAATGGTGTAGCCTTTATACAGCAAATCCTTCTCATAAAACTTACTCAGCAAATACCAAACGCTCTCGATATAATCATTCTCATACGTGATATACGGATGCTCCATATCCACCCAATAACCCATCTTCTCCGTAAGGTCATTCCACACGTGCGTATATTTCATCACCTCCTTGCGACAGGCTTTGTTGTAATCCTCAACCGAAATCTTTTTGCCAATATCTTCTTTAGTAATACCCAATGTCTTCTCCACCGAAAGTTCAATCGGCAAACCATGCGTATCCCAACCAGCTTTACGCTTTACACGAAAACCTTTCAGTGTTTTGTAGCGGCAAAAAATATCTTTGATAGCCCTTGCCATCACATGGTGAATTCCCGGCAAACCATTGGCCGAAGGCGGCCCCTCATAGAAAACAAAATCCGGTTTGCCGTTGCGGCTTTCCACACTCTGTTTAAAGGTATCTTCTTTCTTCCAAACCTCCAGCATTTCCTTTCCTATATTGGAAAGCTCAAGCTGCTTATATTCAGGATATTTTTTTGACACTGTTTTTTGCTTTTTTAAAACGAGGCGCAAAGCTAAGAATTTAGGCAAACCCTAAAAAACAGAAGGCGCAGAGAACTAAATCCCCACGCCTTCCGCCACCTTGAGCACCCCTGCTCTATTTCTTCTTTTTATTCCAAAAGTTCACATTCAAGCCTAACCCGAAACTGGTAGTAAACTCACTTAGGTTATAAGCTGTTGGTCCGCCCAAATGCCTGCCGGTTGCATAACGCAGGTTTACAAACAAGTGAAAAAACTTCACCGCATAAATATTAAAACCAGCATCCAAGGCAATCATCGGGTTCATGGAGATATTTGATTCTCTTGTTTCCACAAGTAAAGGATTCTCAATATCCAATGGATAGTTAGCACGCACTTGTGTAAGTGCAAATCCCGGCTCCAGACCAATGTAAGGATCAAACGCTTTGTCTTTTAGTATGTGATATTGAACGCCCGTGTAGAGTTGGTGATTCATTTTCAACTCAGCCATTGCAGGCAACGCTTCTTTGCGCGAATTGAGAAAATAGTAAGCAGTTGATGATATGGATACGTGGTCGGCAATGTAGTATTCCAGCACCCCGCTGATGTAGGCATTGGTCATACCGTTTACCATAAATCCGGGGGCAAAGCTTAACCCGTCACGCAACATGTGGTGATATTTTACTTTCGGATTATCGTTCTGTGCGAAGGCGAACATTGTCGCTGCAATCGCAAGAACTAAGATGATTATTCGTTTCATGATTTCTATTTTTTAAAAAAGTTAATATTTGTTCTCTGCTCCCTCTCCTTTGGAGAGGGCTGGGGTGAGGCCTACTTCCAAAAATCAAACAACTTCACATTCAAACTCAGGTTAACCAGCAGATGCCCGTCAAAATCAGTTTTAGAAGATTTTTCAATTAATAATCTGTCGAACCCTGATTCATCTTTGTAAAGTTCACTGTGCATATGTCCGCCCAGATGATTCATATATTGAGCGGTAAGTGTCAGGTCAAAATTATCGGTGATGTTGTAAGAAGTTCCCAGGCCCATCTGCACAGCCGAACTGTTTATTTTTCCTGAGTTAGCATGATTGCGATTTTCAAACAAATGCGAACCATCAAAACAATGTCCTGCTATAATATAAGGAGTAAACTTGCCTTTTACCCGTTCGGTATTGAACATGTAAAACATTAGACTCCATCCTACGTGCATATCCTTACGGGTTCCAACATTTCCTATGTTGGTTGTAAGAATATCGGCATACCACTCGGTGTTTAACCGCTCGAGGAAACGCAATCGGAATTGCCCTCCTACTCCCTGACCTACGAAACCCGCATCGTTAAAAAAACTTACGGAAGTTCGCATGCCTAAATCAAAATCTCCGCCTCCGGCCAAATGTTTGTCGGCTGCGCTTTGCTGTGCCTGCGCCTGGTAACTTACCAGCGCCATGGCAATGATGATAATTAGTTTTTGCATGGCTTTATGTGTTAGTTTATACAGATACTAACGCACACAATTTTCAGATATTGTGCAAAGCCAAAAATATTTTTGTCACCTCGAGCGTAGTCGAGAGGCGGTTATGAAATCCTTGCCCAATCCTGTTTATTGCGATTGATAAAATTCAAAAACGCAGCAATCACCTGATTTTTAGGTTGCGAAAATTGGGGATCTTCTTCCAGAATTTTTAGTGCCGCATTTCTTGCTTCGGTAAGAATAGCTCCATCAGTGGCAAGGTTTGAAATTTTAAAATCGGGCAAGCCGCTTTGCTGCGTTCCTGCTAAATCACCCGGACCCCGCAGGCGCAAATCCACATCGGCAATTTCAAAACCATCGTTGGTTTTGCACATGGTTTCCAAACGCAACTTTGCATCAACCGAAAGTTTGAATGAAGTAACCAACATGCAATAACTTTGGTCTGCACCTCGACCCACTCTTCCGCGCAACTGATGCAATTGCGAAAGTCCGAAACGTTCCGCACTTTCAATAACCATCACCGAAGCATTTGGAATATTTACACCAACCTCAATTACCGTTGTTGCTACCATAATATTGGTTTGATTTTTCTGGAAACGCTGCATTTCAAAATCCTTATCTTTTGCAGTCATTCTTCCGTGCACAACGCTCACCTGATATTCAGGACGCGGAAAAGCGCGAAGCATACTTTCATACCCTTCCATCAAATCTTTGTAATCCATTGTTTCGGATTCTTCAATCAGCGGATACACCACATAAATCTGTCTGCCCAATTTTATTTGCTCTTTCATGAATCCATGAATTCTCAAACGATTGGAATCGAAAAGATGAATGGTTCTTATTGGTTGACGACCAGGCGGTAATTCATCAATAATGGATACATCAAGGTCGCCATACAAAGTCATAGCAAGTGTGCGTGGAATTGGAGTTGCAGTCATAATCAGCACATGAGGCGGATTAACATTTTTTCTCCAGAGTTTTGCGCGTTGCTCCACTCCAAAACGATGTTGCTCATCAACCACCACCATCCCCAGGTTTTTGAACTGAACTTTAGGTTCAATCAAGGCATGCGTTCCCAGCAAAATATGCATCTCGCCCGAAAGCAATTGTTCATGTATTTTCCTCCGAGCTGCAACTTTTGTAGAGCCTGTCAGTAAGCCAACATTAATATTCATTCCTTTTAAAAGATCCGAAATACTTTCAAAATGCTGTGCCGCCAGAATTTCAGTAGGTGCCATCAGGCAAGCCTGAAAACCATTATCCAACGCCATAAGCATGGTCATGAGCGCAACAATAGTTTTTCCGCTTCCCACATCGCCCTGCAAGAGTCGGTTCATATGTTTTCCCGAGCCAACATCGGTGCGGATTTCTTTCAACACCTTCTTCTGCGCATTGGTCAATTCAAACGGAAGATTTGTTTTATAAAACGTATTGAAATACTCGCCAATACTGCCAAACCTGAAACCATGATAAATTTTCTGGTTCACAGATTTTTGTCGCAGCAACGTAAGTGAGATGTAAAACAGCTCATCAAACTTTAAACGCGATTCAGCTTTTTTCAGCATCACAGGATTTGCAGGAAGATGAATTTGATAAAAAGCTGTTTCCCTTGAAATAAAATGTTGATTGCTGACAATATCTGCAGGAAGATTTTCAGGAATTTTGCCCACACTGCTTTGTAAAACAGCCCTCACTAATTTTGAAATTCCCCGACTATCTAAACTTCTTGTCTTCAGTTTATCGCTGCTATTATACATAGCTTGCAGCGAACTTTGCAACTTCAGGTTTTCTTCATTTACCTCATCCACTTCAGGGTGGGCAATGTTGAATTTTCCGTTAAAAACCGTTGGCTTGCCAAAAACCACATATTCGGTTCCCGTCTTAAGAGAGTTTTTGAGCCATTTTATTCCCTGAAACCAAACCAGTTCAATTATTCCTGAATCATCTTTAAAATTGGCAACCATACGTTGCGTCCGGTTTTTACCTACCACTTCCATTGAAATAATTCTGCCTCGCAGTTGCACATAAGGCATATCGGCATCCAACTCGGTAGTTTTGTGAAACTTAGTGCGGTCAACATAGCGGAACGGAAAATACGAAAGCAAATCACCAAAACAGGTGACATTCAATTCGTTTCGCAGCAATTTACCGCGCTCAGGTCCAACGCCTTTCAGATATTCTATCGGAGTTTCAAGAAAAGTTCCCGCCATTTGAAGAAGCGGCTAAATTAATATTGAAACCGATTTTGTGATTAAAAACCTTTTTCTATCTTTGCAGCCCGTTTCAAAAAAAAAGATAAAAACATGCTGGTAATTCCAATCAAAGAAGGCGAAAACATTGAAAGAGCTCTTAAGAAGTTTAAACGTAAGTTTGAAAAAACTGCTGTTGTTAAAGAACTTCGTGAAAGACAACAATTCACAAAACCTTCGGTTAAAAGAAGAACTGAAATAAAGAAAGCTGTCTACGTTCAAGGACTTAGAAGAGCTGAAGAAGAGGCATAAAAGCCCCTTTTAAACTTCCCTGAAAGGGAGAAGCATAAAGATTCCCTAAAGGAATTTGACTTACAATGTAAACTAAAACCGTTTACCTTCGTATCAAAGTCAAATTCCTTTTTTATTTATGGCGATTACGACTTTCATTGACTATTTGAGAAAGGAGAAACGCTATTCCCCCCACTCCCTTATTTCTTACACCAACGACTTAACGCAGTTTTATCTTTTCATGAAAGATGAACTGCAACTGCCTGACGAGCATAAACCCGAACACCATGATGTGCGCTCATGGATTGTGTCATTAATGGAGAAAGAACTTAATCCCAGAACGGTAAACAGAAAAATAACGGCACTTCGCTCCTATTTCAAATTTCTGAAGCGCGAAGGTTTAATAGACTATAATCCAACCCAAAAGATTTCGGCTTTAAAGGTTAAAAAACAAATTCCTCACTTTGCGAGTGAAGCGGACATGGAGCAATTATTCAATAATCTTGAATTTGAGCCCGGTTTCAGCGGGACACGAGATAAATTAGTGCTGGAAATGCTTTACTCCACAGGAATGAGGCGTGCAGAGCTTATTAACCTGAAGACTTCTGACGTTAATTTTTATAACCGCGAGTTAAAAGTTTTGGGTAAGCGCAATAAAGAGCGGATTATTCCGTTCACAGATAAGTTGGCAGATTCAATTAAAAGCTATCTTGCTGAAAAACAGAAGCAAACAGGAAAAGATATGGAAAATGTGCTTCTTTTTGTGAACGACAAAGACAAAAAAATGGGTGAAAAATTTGTTTACAGTTTAGCAAACAAGTACCTTAGCCTTGTCACAACGATTGAAAAAAGAAGTCCGCACATTATGAGACATACTTTTGCAACACACATGCTGAACAACGGAGCCGACCTAAATGCAATAAAAGAAATCCTTGGTCACTCCAATCTTTCAGCCACACAAATTTACACGCACAATACAATAGAGAAGTTAAAATCAATTTATAAACAAGCCCATCCAAGGGCATAAAAAAGGAGGACAACATGAAAGTGAAAATTCAAAGTATCCATTTTGACGCTGATGTTAAATTACTTCAGTTTGTAGAAGAAAAAGTGGACAAATTAGGTCATTTTTACAATGAAATAATCGGAAGCGAAGTGTTTCTGAAACTCGACAAGAACAGCAATACCGAAAATAAAGTTGCCGAAATAAAGCTTCACATTCCGGGCAATGATTTGTTTGTTAAAAAACAATGTAAAACCTTTGAAGAAGCCACCGACACAGCAGTGGAAGCTCTTACACGACAACTAAAAAAACACAAAGAAAAAGCTAAAGGATTATAAGAAGTCTTCAATCTTTAGAAAAACCCCTCGCCTAAATCGAGGGGTTTTTTGTTTCTTTATTTTATAGCTTTGAACCTTGTTAAATAAGGCCTTTTGAACATCTACTCCCAAAAACAAACCTGGAAACGACTGCTGTTTGTTACTGCAGCTCTGATAGGTATTTCTTCACTTGTTTATACCGACAGGCTGGTGAAACAACTGGCGCAGGAAGAAGAAAACAAAGTAAAACTTTGGGCAAAAGCTACTGAACTGCTTGCCAATTCAGCAGACGAAAATATTGACATCAGTTTTGTTTTTGAAGTTATCCGCGATAACGAAACTGTTCCCGTAATTCTTACCGACCAGAATGAAATTATTATTTCGGTGCGAAATCTCGACTCACTGCAATCATTGGATACAACTTATATAAAGGAACAGCTTGCCTTGATGAAAGAAGAACACACTCCTATTGAAGTGGGTTTGGTTGCAGGAGAAAAGAACCTAATTTTTTATCGTAATTCAAAACTTTATTACAGTCTGAAATATTACCCTTACGTTCAGTTAGGTGTAATATCATTGTTCATTTTTGTGTCTTATATTGCATTCAGCACCTCGCGCAAAGCTGAACAAAATCAGGTTTGGGTGGGCATGGCAAAAGAAACGGCACACCAGTTAGGAACACCCATTTCATCATTGCTGGCATGGATGGAACACCTACGTGCAAAAGGCGTTGACGAACAAACGCTGACTGAAATCGGACAGGATTTAAAACGATTGGAAACAATTACCGAGCGTTTCTCAAAGATTGGAGCAACACCAAAACTTGAGCTAAAAAACATTGCACAGGTGATGGAAGAATCTGTCAACTATATGAAATTACGTTCGTCCAAAAAAGTGGGTTATCATTTTAACAAAGGCAATACAGAGGAGGTAAATGTTCCGATGAATATTCCGCTGTTTGAATGGGTGATAGAAAATTTGTGCCGAAATGCCATTGATGCGATGAACGGTGCAGGAAGCATAACTGTTGAGATGGAAGCGAAAGAAGGGCAAGTGATCATTGATGTTTCAGATACAGGGAAAGGAATGCCGAAATCTAAATTTAAAACTGTTTTTGAGCCGGGCTTTACTACCAAGCAGCGCGGTTGGGGACTTGGACTTTCACTTACCAAACGCATTATTGAAAATTATCACTCCGGAAAAATATTTGTTAAAAATTCAGTGGTAGATAAAGGAACCACTTTTAGAATTATTCTGAATTCTTAAAGTGGCAGGTATTTACATTCATATCCCTTTTTGCAAACAATCCTGTTCGTATTGCGACTTTCATTTTTCTACTTCACTAAGAAGTAAAGATGCATTTGTTTCTTCTTTGATACGTGAGATAGAATTGCAAAAAAATTACCTCGGAAAAGATGCATTGATTGAAACCATTTACTTCGGTGGCGGAACTCCTTCCCTGCTTTCAGCAAAAGAACTTGACAGAATTTTTAAAACTCTTTATGACAATTTCAGCATTGCAAAAAATGCAGAAATAACATTGGAGGCAAACCCCGATGATTTGAGTAAATCAAAATTGCAGGAATTAAAATCATCACCTGTAAACCGCCTGAGTATTGGAATTCAGAGTTTTTTTGAAGAGGATTTAAAACTGATGAACCGCGCGCATACAGCTCAACATGCCGAAAACTGTATTAAGGAAAGTCAGCAGTCAGGATTTGAAAACATAACAGTTGATTTGATTTACGGAACTCCCGGTTTGAGTAACGAGAATTGGAAGAAAAATCTAGAGAAGGTTTTCAGTTATGATATTACCCATCTCTCTTCTTATTCACTTACTGTAGAAGAAAAAACTCCGTTGGAAAGTCACATCAAAAAGGGAAAAATAAAACCAGTTGATGAAGAACAATCGACTGAGCAATTTTTAATACTGATGGAAGAAACTGCGAAGAATGGTTACGAGCAATATGAGATTTCCAACTTCTGCAAACCCGGTTTTCACTCGCGACACAACAGCAATTACTGGAAAGGTGTAAAATATCTGGGGTTAGGTCCCTCTGCACATTCGTTTGACGGAAACTCCCGCCAATGGAATATTTCCAATAATTTCAGATACATTCAATCCATTACTGAAAACAAAATTCCGGCTGAAAAAGAAACACTCACAACCGAACAAAAATTTAATGAATACATGATGACGGGCTTGAGAACTTCAACAGGCATCAGTCTTGAAAAAGTAAAAACAGAATTTGGAGAAAACCATTTAAACACACTTTTAACAGAAGCAAAAATGTATCTCAATTCTGATAAAATTATTCAAAAAGAAAATCACTTAATTCTCACCAACCAAGGAAAATTGATTGCAGACAGAATAAGTTCCGATTTATTTGCCTGATTACAGAATATTATATTTTATTTCATTAGTTTTATCGCGATTTAAAAAATAATATTTCGAAATCTAACTTTAAATAAAATTACATGGAAGTAAACTTAGACAAAATTGATTTGATGATTTTAAAGCTTTTACAGGAGAATGGCCGCAAAACCAATGTGCAACTTTCTAACGAGATTGGGCTATCACCTGCTCCAACTTTAGAGAGAGTAAAGAAGTTAGAAAACTCAGGCATTATAAAAAGCTATCACGCAGTTGTGGAAGAAAAAGCGGTTGCGCTTGGAATTAAAGCCATGATACAGGTTTCGCTAGTAAGGCAGAAGGACAATGCTATTTCAAATTTCAAAAAGCAGATTAATAAAATTGATGAAATTGTAGAGTGTTATCAGGTAACCGGCAACTATGATTATTTGCTGAAAGTAGTTGTAAAAGACATTCCTTCTTTTGAAAAATTGATTGGCGAAAAACTCAGCAAAATAGCTGACATCGGCCAAATGCAAACAAATGTTATTCTAAGTGAAGTAAAAAAATCATCGGTGCTTCCGCTTAATTACGAGTAATGAATATTGAAGAATTGCGTGAATATTGTTTAAAGAAAAAAGGTGTGGAAGAAAGTTTCCCTTTTGACGAAACAGTTTTAGTTTTTAAGGTTTCCGGTAAAATTTTTGCACTTACAAGTACAGAAGGAGAATTCACTGTGAACCTCAAATGCGAGCCCGAAAAAGCAATTGAACTGCGCGAAAAATATTCAGGAGTAAAACCCGGTTATCACATGAACAAAAAACATTGGAATACTATTTACTTTGATGGGTCAATTTCTGATTTAGATGCAAAAAATTGGATTGAAGACTCATACAACCTGGTTGTAAAAAGCCTGACAAAAGCACAACAACAACATTTAAAAAATTTATAAAATGGCAAAACGTTTATTAGGATATTTTTTTCAGGGCATGTTGTATGTAGTGCCTATTTCTGTTACCATTTATGTGGTAATTTCTGTGTTTCGTTTTTTTGATGGCTTTTTCGATGACCTTATTCCTGTTAAAATTCCCGGACTTGGAATATTGATTCTGCTGGTTGCTATTACCGTTGCAGGTTATATTGGTTCGCGTTTTATTTCCAGTACAGTATTATCATTTGTTGATGCACAGGTGGAGAAAGTGCCACTTGTAAAATTAATTTACGGTTCTGTAAAAGATTTGATCTCAGCGTTTGTAGGCGAGAAACAACGTTTCGGAAAACCGGTAATGGTAAAAATGAACGAGCTTTCTGAAGTTTATAAATTAGGATTTATTACACAGAAAGATTTATCTGAATTGAATATTCAACCTGGTTTTGTAGCAGTATATTTTCCGCACTCTTATGCATTTTCGGGAAACCTGTTTATCGTTCCTGAAAAAAATGTACGTCAACTGGAAGCGTCTTCTTCAGAGATTATGAAATTTATTGTTTCGGGCGGAGTGACTGAAGTTGATAAAACTTTACCTCAAAATCCTCCGGAGGAAAAGGAGTCTTAAAGCCAACCTTTCTCAACAATATCCCTTGCGTGGTAGGTGATAATAATGCTTGCACCTGCGCGAGCAAAGGCATACATATTTTCCATCACAATTTTCTGTTCGTCAACCAAGCCTTGTTTTGCTGCGGCTTTTACCATGCTGTATTCTCCTGAAACATTGTAGCAGGCAATTGGCAAAAGTGTATTATCTCTTAGTTCACGGATAACATCCAGATATGCAAGCGCAGGCTTTACCATCAGAATATCCGCACCTTCGTTTTCATCAATCAATGATTCCTGCAAAGCTTCTCTAGCGTTCCGGAAATCCATCTGGTATGATTTGCGGTCGCCATGCGAAGGCGAAGAGTCGGCTGCTTCACGAAAAGGGCCATAATAAGCCGAGGCAAATTTTGTGGAATACGACATGATGGCCGTATTCTCAAAACCATTTTTGTCTAATGTTTCTCGAATAGCAAGCACGCGACCATCCATCATATCAGAAGGCGCTACCATATCTGCTCCGGCCTGTGCATGAGCCAAAGCCATTTTTGCCAAAACGTTTACACTTTTATCATTCTGCACATAATCATGCTCCAGAATTCCGCAATGTCCGTGAGTGGTATAGGCACAAACACACACATCGGTAATCACATACAACTCATCACCAAATTTATTTTTCAATTCGCGAACTGCTTTTGCAACAATTGAATTTTTATCAAAAGAAGACGAAGCATTTTTTGTTTTCACTTCTCCAACGCCAAACAGCAATATTTTATTGATTCCTGCTTTCAGACCTTTTTCTACATCTTTAATAAGCCTGTCAACCGAAAAATGAAAAACTCCCGGCATGGCTTTTATAGGTTCGGCAATATTTTTTCCACCGGTAACAAAATAGGGATAAACAAACATTTCTATACTCAGTCTTACTTCAGCAACTGCATTTCTTATAATTGCGTTCTTCCTTAATCTGCGAGGGCGGTGTAGCATTTCTATTTAGTTTTTAGGGTTGTAATATTAAGGATTTTCATCCGTCTTATTTTTTGCAGCTATCCCCGACAAAATCATGACATTAATATTATCTATTCAGGATTTTGTTCTGAATAAAAAAGGTTTACTTTTGCCATCCTGACTTAAAAAATCAACTATTAATCAATCAAATAAAAAAAATGAAAAAAATCTACTTAATGACAGCAATGTTAATTTCAGGTGCAACAGTATTTGCACAGGGAACATTGCAAACACAAAACAAGGGTGTAATTAAACGAGTAATGCCGGTTCCTGCAAGCAACCCTGCGCAATCAGCTACTCCTACTGACACTGCAGGATGGGTTGATTCAGGAAATTTTGCTCCTGTATTTGCTGGTATCAGCGGTGAAGTTGTAGCTTTCGGTTACCAAGGTGGTGGCTGGGTTTACGGAAACAATGCTGACGGTTTAAATGAATGTGCACAAGGTTTTCTGAACGTTAATCAATCAACTTTAGGTGTTGAAGAAGTTCTGTTACTTTTCACAGGAAAAACAGGAGTATCAGGAAGCGCTACTTCAAAAGCAGTAGTAAAAGTTTACAGTATGGCTGCAAACAAAGCACGTAATACAGACGGTGCTGGAGGTCAAGCAGTAAACTCACCGGGACCAAACCAGTTACTTGGATCACAGGATTATTTCTTTGATGATATTGACACTACTTTCGGAAACTGGAACGTTATCACTTTCCCGACACCTGTTTTCATTAACGGAACTGATTTCGCTCTTTCTGTTGATTTCACAAACCTGAACGCAGCTCAAGATACTGCAGGATTGCTTTGCGACCAGATTGGTGATGCTGACGGACTTGATTATGCATTCCACAAATTTCAGGGTTCATGGTATGTTACTGACTTCGCATTCAGCGCAAGTGGAACTGATGACGTTGATAACGACATCGCAATTTTTGCTGTAATTGACGAGAACTTCATCGGTGTTGAAAGCCTTGAGTTCTTCAATGGCATGAAATTGAGCCAAAACAACCCTAACCCAATGAACGGAAACACAGTTATTCAATACGAGTTGGAAAAATATACAACTGCTGTTGAACTGGAGATTTTTGATGTTCACGGAAGAAAAGCAGTTGTGATTAACGAAGGTGAAAAAACTGCAGGTCGTCACAACATCAGCATCGAGAACACAAAACTTGCTGCAGGTACTTACTACTACTCTTTGAAGGCTAACGGAAACAGATTGACTAAGAAAATGGTTGTTACCAAATAATTTTTCTAAAATCATAAATAAAAAACCCTGCGCTAATAAGCGCAGGGTTTTTTATTTATAGCTGATTATCTTTGTCGCATGAAAAAGAAAACACCAAAAGAATCGCTGGCAGTATTAACCGAGATGGTCTTGCCCAATGACACCAATACGCTTGGCAACCTGATGGGAGGAAAACTTCTGCACTGGATGGACATTGCTGCAGCCATCACAGCTCAACGCCACTGCGGTCGGGTTGTTGTAACAGCTTCTGTAAATAATGTAAACTTTAATCAGCCAATAAAACTCGGAGAGATTGTGACACTTGAATCAAAAATATCCCGCGCATTCTCATCCAGCATGGAGATTTTTATAGATGTGTGGGTAGAAAGCACCGTTACCGGTGAGAAGAAAAAATGCAATGAAGCCATTTATACTTTCGTTGCAGTTGACCAAGTGGGAAGACCAATCAATGTTCCCGAAATTGTTCCTGAAACTGAATTAGAAAAAGACAGATTTGAAGGTGCTCTGAGAAGACGTCAACTGAGTTTAATACTTGCCGGCAAAATGAAACCGGGAGATGCTACCGAACTTAAAGCTCTTTTCGCGAATTAATTTTAGTCAGCAAGAAACTCTTTAAACCACAACGCAGAATCTTTCATAATACGTTGCTGTGTTTTAAAATCAACGTGTACTAGACCGAAGCGGGTTTTATATCCTTCGGCCCATTCAAAATTGTCCATTAAGGTCCACACAAAATAACCTTGCACATTTACGCCTTCATTTTTTGCACGAAGAACCTGAGCTAAATAATCTTTAAAAAACTGAACGCGTTTTGCATCGTGTACTCTTCCATTCTCCACCACATCAGGAAAAGCACAACCGTTTTCAGTAACATATAATTTCTTTACGCCCGGGTATGCAGCAAATTTTTTCAGCACTTTATAAATTCCTTCCGGGTAAACTTCCCATCCCATTTCAGTTGTTTCCACGTGTCTTTTCTTTGCCGGAACCTGCAAGCCCTTCATATATGGAATAATAAAATTTGCCCGTGCGATTTCACGCGTATAATTCTGAACACCGATAAAATCAAAATCAAATTTCATATTTTCTTCATCACCCGGCAGCATATATTTTTCAACTTTTTTTATTGCAGGCAACGACTCCATTGGATAGCCCATTCCTAATGCAGGTTCTATAAAAAGACGATTGACCATTGCATCCCAGCGTTCCACTGTTTTTGCATGAACATCTTTCCCCTTAAATGGCTCAATGGATGAGCAGGAAAAGGTAGTTCCCACATTAGCATATTTCACATTACGTCTTATTATTCTTCCGCCTTCGGCCTGACAAAGAGTTGTATGGTGTGCTGCAGGAATAAAATTTTTAAATCCTTTTTCGCCCGGAGCATGAATACCCAATAAATAACCAATAGCTGTAAATGCAAGAGGCTCATTCATCACCATCCAGTTTTTTACACGGTCGCCATAAGCCTTCGTTATCACTTCAACATATTCATTGTACCAGCCAAGCACGTCACGGTTTGTCCATCCGCCCTTATCCTGTAAAGCCTGCGGAATATCCCAGTGATACGTTGTAAGCCAGGGTTGAAGCCCTTTTTCTAAACAGGTATCAATAACACGACTATAGAAATCCAGGCCTTTTTGATTTACGGCTCCTGTTCCCTGCGGCAATATTCTTGACCATGCAGTTGAAAAACGAAATACCTGCATATTCATCTGGCGGATAAAATCAATATCCTGAGCATAGCTGTGATAGAAATCGCAGCTTACATCACCGTTCTCTCCCGTCTTAATATTTTTCTTTCCATGAGAAAATGTATCCCAAACCGAAGGTCCTTTTCCATCTGCATCATGGCCACCTTCAATTTGGTAGGCAGCTGTGGCAACACCCCACAAAAAATCATCACCGAAAGCAGATTTTGTTAGTTCTGCCGGAGCAAAATATCCCATCGCTTTTAACTGAGGCAGCAATGCAATGCCAGCAGCAGTAGCTCCGAGCGCCTTTAGAAGTTCTCTTCTATTCATAGTGTTTAGTGTTTTTGTAATTCAGGATTCTTAAGTATTGGAATAAGATGCTTAAACATATCGTTTGTCATTTTTTCTAAATCATACTCTGCGTTCCAGCCCCACTCCATTTTGGCAAAAGTATCGTCAATTGAATGCGGCCAACTGTCTGCAATCTGCTGGCGGTGGTCAGGTTTGTAAGTGATTTCAAAATCAGGGAAATGTTTTTTTACTTCAGCAGCAATTTCTTTCGGAGAAAAACTCATGCCTGCAATGTTATAGCCGTATCGTGCCGACAATTTTTCTGAAGGCGTATGCATTAAATCTATTGTTGCTTTGATTGCATCAGGCATATACATCATCGGGAGCGTAGTTTGTTTGCCAAGGAAACATTCAAAATTTCCTTTCAAAATTGCATCGTGAAAAATCTGAACAGCATAATCTGTTGTACCTCCGCCCGGCATGGATTTATAGCCAATCAAGCCCGGATAGCGGATGCTACGCACATCCACATCAAACTTTTTGTAGTAATACTCACACCATCTTTCGCCTGCCAATTTACTTATTCCATAAACGGTGCTGGGCTCTGCAATTGTATTTTGCGGTGTTTTTACTTTAGGAGTGCTTGGACCAAAAATAGCAATGGAACTTGGCCAGAAAATTTTCTCAATCTTTTTTTCTTTAGCTAAATCCAACACATTGAAAAGCCCATCCATATTGAGTTTCCATGCTGATTTTATTTTTGCTTCGGCAGTGGCAGAGAGCAGAGCAGCCAACAAATAAACCTGAGTGATTTTATGTTTTTCAATTATTTCAGCCAGTTTATTTCCATCCAATACATCCAAAATTTCAAAGGGTCCGTCATTCATCACCGTGTTGGAAGCGCCTTTAATATCCGAAGCAACCACATTATCCACTCCGTATAGCTCGCGCAACTTTTCCACCAAATCAGTTCCAATTTGTCCAGATGCACCAATGACAATGGCTTTCTCTTTTCTCGTCATATTTTTCAAAATTATAGAGCGGTAAAATTATCAATCTTTGCATACTTTTACGCAATCGCAAAAGAACTCAATTATGGCTGACGAAAAGACAATTATCAATTCTTCAAAAGCACCTGAACCGGTGGGAGTATATCCCCATGCACGAAAGGTAGGTAACCTGCTTTTTCTGTCAGGTGTTGGCCCGCGCGAAAAAGGAAATAAAAATATTCCGGGAGTTGAGTTAGATGAAGCCGGTAAAATTAGTTCTTACGACATTGAAAAGCAGTGTCACTCAGTGTTTGCGAATGTCCGGTATATTCTGGAAGATGCCGGAAGCAGTTGGGATAATATTGTGGATGTAACTGTTTTTCTCACCAACATGAAAGATGATTTTGCGACTTACAACCGCATTTATGCTGACTATTTTAAAGACAACCGGCCTTGTCGCACAACGGTGGAAATAAATTGTCTTCCCACTCCTATTGCGATTGAACTGAAAGTGATTGCTACTATTTAAAAACATTTTATGAAGATTTCTTACAACTGGCTTAAAAAGTATAATGACTTAAAAATTTCTGCAGAAGAAACTGCTGCATTGCTTACCGCATGTGGCTTAGAAGTAGAGAGTACAGAAAAGTTCCAATCAGTGAAAGGCGGGCTTGAAGGTTTGGTAATTGGTGAAGTAAAAGAAAGAGAAAAACATCCTGATGCCGACCGTTTGAGTGTTACAAAAGTGGATGTTGGTGCTGCTGAATTACTGAATATTGTTTGCGGTGCACCGAATGTTGAAGCAGGACAAAAGGTAGTTGTTGCTGTTGTTGGCGCAACTGTTCATCCTTTAACGGGTGAACCTTTCCAAATCAAAAAATCAAAAATACGTGGAGCATTATCAGAAGGAATGATTTGCGCAGAAGACGAAATCGGTTTGGGGACAAGCCATGCAGGAATTATGGTGCTGGATGCAACTGCAAAAGTGGGAACACATGCAAAAGAATATTTTGGAATTGAGGATGATTATGTTCTTGAAATCGGATTAACGCCAAACCGTTCTGATGCGGCTTCTCATATTGGTGTGGCGAGAGATTTGGCTGCTGTTATTAATGGAGGCAAGAATCAAGATGCAAGAATCAAGATGCCTGCTGTTGAAAATTTTTCTATTGACAATGAAAGTCTGAAAATTGAAGTAGTTGTTGAAGATACTAATGCTTCTCCGCGTTATTCGGGTGTAACAATTTCTGGTGTTGATGTAAAAGATTCGCCTGAATGGTTGCAGACAAGATTGAAATCAATCGGGTTGAAACCGATTAACAATATTGTAGATGCCACCAATTTTGTTTTACACGAGCTCGGGCAACCGCTCCATGCCTTTGATGCAGACAAAATCACCGGCAACAAAGTGGTAGTGAAAAAAATGCAACAAGGCACAAAGTTTACCACACTTGACGGAACAGAACGTGAACTTTCATCTAACGATTTAATGATTTGCAACGCAGAAGAAGGCATGTGCATTGCCGGAGTTTTCGGTGGTTTGAAATCAGGAATTAGTGCAGAAACAAAAAATATATTTTTGGAAAGTGCTTATTTCAATTCTGTTTCTATCCGTAAAACATCACGCTTGCATGGACTGAAAACAGATGCTTCATTCCGCTTTGAACGTGGCGCTGACCCAAACATTACAGTCTATGCATTGAAGCGCGCAGCACTTTTGATTAAAGAAATTGCAGGCGGAAAAATTTCTTCTCAGGTAGTTGATGTGTATCCGAAAGCAATTGAGAATTTCAAAATAGATTTTTCATACACCAATTGCGAAAGACTTATCGGCAAAGCATTGCCAAAAGAAATAATCAAAAATATTTTGCGCGATTTACAGATTGAAATTGAAAAGGAAACTGAAACAGGTTTACTGCTTTCTGTTCCTCCTTTCAAAGCAGATGTAACGCGTGAGGTGGATGTGATTGAAGAGATTCTCCGCGTTTATGGTTACAATAATGTTGAGATTCCCTCATTGCTCCGTTCTTCTATTTCGTATTCCACAAAGCCTGATGCAGAGAAAGTGAAGAATACAATTTCTGATTTGCTTACTGCAAAAGGATTTACAGAAATCATGTGCAACTCGCTGACAGCCGAAAAATATTCTGACTTGCTGGGCGAAACAGAAAAAGCAAAAAACGTTCACATTCTGAATCCGCTGAGCAGTGATTTGAATGTGATGAGACAGACTTTGCTTTTTAACGGATTGGAAATGATTGCACATAATATCAATCGCAAAAATCCTGATTTGAAGTTTTATGAATTCGGAAAGACTTACCACCTCAACGATTCAAACGGTTGGAAATACACAGAGAAAAACAGGTTTTCTGTTTTGATAACCGGAAGAAAGCAAACCGAAAGCTGGAACACAAATGCTGATAATGCTAACTATTTTCAATTGAAAGGCCTTGTTGAATCGGTGCTGAAAAAGTTGGGCATTGAAATAAAAGAATTAGGCGCAGACAATTCTTCTCAACTCTTTTCTTATTGCACAGTTTATGAATCAGCAAAGAAAAAAGTTGTTGAATTCGGTGA
>CAMBRL010000075.1 GCA_945870105.1 Chitinophaga pinensis | reverse complement strand
TTCGTTTCCTTTGATATGATTTACCGTTACCTGGTGCATCTTAAATACAAAGTTCGTTATGTGCGCAACATCACCGATGCCGGACATTTAGAAGGCGATCGCGATGAAGGCGATGATAAATTTGCTAAAAAAGCAAAACTCGAACAATTGGAACCAATGGAAATTGTTCAGAAATACACCAATGGTTTTCATGAGGTGATGCGCGAGATGAATACACTTCCGCCAAGCATTGAACCAACTGCCACCGGTCACATTTGCGAGCAGATTGAAATGGTGAAAAAAATTCTTGCTAAAGGCTATGCCTACGAAATAAACGGCACCGTTTATTTTGATGTTGAAAAATATAACAAAGAGTTCCCTTATGGTCAGTTAACCAACCGCAAGTTGGAAGAATTGCTGGAAGGAACACGAGAACTAAGCGGACAAGACGAGAAAAAAGGTCGCCTTGATTTTGCGCTCTGGATAAAAGCAAAACCCGAAACATTGATGCAGTGGCCATCACCCTGGGGTCCCGGATTTCCAGGTTGGCACATTGAGTGCTCGGCAATGAGCAGTAAATATCTGGGCGATACGTTCGATATTCACGGTGGCGGAATGGATTTGCAGGCAACGCACCACACCAACGAAATTGCGCAATCACAGGCATGCAATCATTCTGCGCCTGTAAACTACTGGATGCACACCAACATGCTTACCGTAAACGGTGTGCGCATGTCAAAAACAGCAGGCAACGGTTTTCTTCCGGGTGAATTATTTACCGGGAATCATCCCTTGTTGGACAAAGGGTATGCACCCATGGCAGTCCGCTTCTTTATGATGCAAACACATTACGGAAGCACACTCGATTTTTCTAACGAAGCTTTGCAGGCATCAGAAAAAGGCTATGCCAAACTGATGAATGCAATGAAAACAGTAGACATACTTAAAGCATCTGCAACATCAACTTCAAACATCGCAGAACTCAGAAAAAACTGCTACGATGCCATGAACGATGATTTCAATGCACCCATTGTAGTTGCCAATTTATTTGAAGGAGTGCGCATTATCAATTCGGTAAACGATGGCAAAGAAACCATCACAGCCGATGACCTTGTTTTGCTGAAAACCACCATGCACGATTTTGTTTACGATGTGTTGGGTTTGAAATCAGAAAACTCAAACACCGCCAACGACAAAGCATTGCAAGGTGTTATGGAAATGATCCTTAGCATCCGCAAAGACGCAAAACAGAATAAAGACTTCGCCACTTCCGACAAAATCCGCAAGGAACTGGAAGCAATCGGAATCCAAATCAAAGATTCAAAAGAAAAAACAGAATGGAGTTATTAATCAGAAGCAAGAGAAAAGAACCAAGAAGCAAGAAACCAACACATCTTGGCTCTTGGCTCTTTATTCTTGCTTCCCTTTTCTTTGCTGCTTGCCAAAACGACCCCGATAAACCCAAAGTTGACATCCCCACACCTCCCGCCAAAGTTGTCCCCACTCCCGACTTCAACCAGGACTCCGCTTTCCAATTTGTAAAAAAGCAAGTTGAGTTTGGTCCCCGCGTTCCCAACTCTGCTGCTCATGCTAAGTGTGCCGATTACCTCACCGCAAAATTCAAAGAATACAAAGCAGAGGTAATCGTTCAGGAAGCCGATGCCAAAGCCTTTGACGGAAAAGTGTTAAAGATGAAAAATATCATCGCACAATGGCAACCCGAAAAACAAAACCGCATCATGCTCTGTGCCCATTGGGATACCCGCCCCTTTGCCGACCAGGACAAAACAGATATAAATAAACCCATTGACGGTGCCAATGATGGCGGCAGTGGAGTAGGAGTGCTGCTTGAAATAGGTCGACAGCTTGCCGTCTTGCAACCCAATATAGGTGTAGATATCATCCTCTTTGATGCAGAAGATTACGGTCAGCCCGATGGCGGAATGCAGCAGGAACAGCAGAACTCCTATTGCCTCGGTTCACAATACTGGGCTACCAACAAACACAAGCAGGATTATTTTCCTCGTTACGCCATTCTCTTAGACATGGTGGGTGCTAAAAATGCAACCTTCACCATGGAAGGCGGCTCTATGCACTATGCCCCCACAGTTGTAAAAAAGGTATGGGACACCGCTCTGCGCCTCGGCTATTCATCTTACTTTGTTTACGACCAGACCAACCCCATTACTGACGACCATTATTACCTAAACACCTTAGCCGAAATTCCTTCCATAGATATCATCCACTACGACCCCGCCACCAAATATCACTTCGCCCCCGTGTGGCACACCCACAACGATAATATTGAAAACATTGACCCTAAAACACTGAAGGCGGTGGGACAAACCTTGCTGGAGGTGGTGTATAGTTCAAACTAAGTAGATTTATACGGCTGCCACCCCGATTACAACGGCTGCCACCTCGATTACAACGGCTGCTACCCCGATTGTAATGGCTGCCACCCCGATTGCAACGGCTGCCATCCCGATTACAATGGCTGCCACCCCGATTACAATGGCTGCCACCTCGATTGCAATGGCTGCCACCTCGATTACAACTGCTGCTACCCCGATTGCAACTGCTTTTGCTTTGACTTTAATGACTTTATTAGGTTTTTAAGAACCGAAATTCCTTACATTTGCCCTCCTTTTTAAAAAATCAGCATTAATACTATGAATAAAGTCATCACCTCCCTGCTTGTAATCTTCCTTGCAGCCCTCACCACTTCAAACGCACAAAACCTCATCACCATTGATAGCAAAGAATACCAACAACTTAAGGTAGAAGGCAAAATCCCCATGATACCCATGGAACAGTTTGCCAAATACGTTCCCGAAAAGATTTTGAATGCCGAAGACTTTGCACCCCGTGCAGTAACAGGCGGAGGTCCCAACGTAAACTGCGGTTGCATCCAAACCCTTGATGGTTCCTACACTCTGGCAATGGCTCCCAACGATGACGGCTCAACCGGTTTAATACCCTTGCAGTTTCCCTTTTGCTTCTACGGAACCAGCCAAACCGATATGTACATTAACAACAATGGAAACATTTCCTTTGGTGGCTCATACGGAACATTCTCTTCAAACCCTTTCCCAGATGCTACCTATGTAATGGTTGCCCCTTTCTGGGCCGATGTGGATACCCGCGGAACGGGTGAAGTATGGTACAAAGTAACTCCAACCTATGCAATTATCCGTTGGCACAACGTAGGCTATTTCAGCTCACAAACCGATAAAATAAACGACTTTCAGCTCATCATCACCGATGGTAACGACCCCATCATTCCCGGTGGAAACAACATTGCCTTCTGCTATGGCGATATGCAATGGACTACCGGTTCTGCCTCAAGCGGTATCAATGGCTTTGGCGGAACACCGGCAACAGTGGGTGCTAACTATGGCGATGGAACAGCCTTTGCTCAGTTCGGCCGTTTTGACCATGCCGGTAATGATTACGATGGCCCGTTCAATAATGTGGATGGCGTTAGCTGGCTCGATAACCAGAGTTTCGTATTCAATGGCTGCGTAAACAATGCTAACCTTTCACCTATTGCCGACAACGCCCTTGCTATCTGCGATACCATCCAGATTTGCGTAGGCGATACCTTCCCCTTCGAAGTATCTTTCCTTTCACCCGAGCAGGGACAAATTACAACAGCAGTAATTGATACCTCAGGCATTGAAGGCTTTGAATTAGTTAATAATAACACCGGAAATATATCATCCGTGTCAGCTATCTTCTATGCCACCGAAGCCAATGCCGGTTATAATACCTTTACCATAACCGCTACCGATAACGGAACACCGCCCCAATCCAACGTCTTTACCGTAAACATCTTTGTCAGCGAAATTGTTGACCCCGAAGTATTAGGCGATTTCACCTATTGCGCTCCAGGAAGTGTTAGCATAACCCTCGATTCTGCCTTTGCTTATACAAGCTACAACTGGTCAACCGGTGACGCAAACCCCGATTCAGTATTAGACCCTTTGCTCGAAGGCAACTATTCCGTTACCTGCTACAACGAGTACGGTTGCAACCGCACACTTGATTTCCAGATTGTAGAATTAGGAAATCTGCAAATGACAAATACGGTGAGTAATATCGTTTGTAATGGCGATGCCAACGGTAGCGTTATTTCTCAGTCAAACGTTCCTGCACAACTTAACTTCTATTGGGAAAATTCTTCGGGAGATACCATTCACGTAGGTTTCATCACCCAGGGAACCGATCAGGTAAGCGGTCTTGAACCCGGAACATATTACGTTAGCGCATACGATACCCTCGGCTGCTTCACCTACCTCGATTCTGTAGTCATTACCGAACCCGAAGCGTATGCTTCCGACAATGCTACAACCCTCGAAACCTGCGAAGATGCAAACGGAACAGCAGTAGTTACCACTGTAACCGGCAACACAGCACCTTACACTTATTCATGGTCGCCCTCAGGCGGAACCGATGACATGGCCGACAGCCTTGCAGCCGGAACTTACACCGTTACCATTACCGACATCAACGGCTGCGTTAAAGTAGATACAATAGTTGTTAGCGGCATTGCTTCGCCAACAGCAAACTTCAGTAACAACCCTACAGCAGCGCTTTTGGATGTTCCTGTTACCTTCACCGATAGTTCACTCGCAAATGGCGACACCATCGTTTCATGGTTCTGGGATTTTGCTGACGGAACAACTGATACGTTGCAAAATCCTGTTCACGCTTTTGCCGATACCGGAACCTATCCTGTAATGTTGGTTGTTACCAACACGCAAGGTTGCACCGATACCATCATCATCGAAATGATAGTGATAACCGAAATAGTTGTTCCAAATGTTTTCACACCAAACGGTGATGGTTTCAACGATACTTTTGTAATTCAGTATTTACCGCAGCTTTATCCCAACAGCAAACTCTATATCTATAACCGTTGGGGTAAACGCGTTTACAAAAGCGACAACTACCAGAACGATTGGGATGGCGACAAACACAGCGAAGGAACATACTTCTATGTTGTGGAAGTTTCAGACGGAACCAAACAAAAAGGTACCGTTACCATCATGAAATAATTCTGCGAATTCTCTCCCTTTTTTTAAGGGAGAGATACCCGCAGAGAGAGAGGGTATGAAAGTAACCGAACATTTCCGCAGAGCAAAGTCAACACTTTTCTCTATTGAAATTCTTCCGCCACTCAAAGGCGCAAGCATTCAATCCATCTTTGATGGCATTGACCCTTTGGTGGAATTCAATCCTTCTTTTATTGATGTTACCTATCACCGCGAAGAATACATCCAGCGCAAAAACCGCAAAGGCGAACTGAAGAGAGTAAAAATCCGCAAACGCCCCGGAACAGTTGGTATCAGTGCTGCTATTCAGGCTCGCTATAAAATTGATACTGTTCCCCACATGATTTGTGGAGGTTTCAGTTTGGAAGAAACTGAAAACGCTTTGTTGGATTTACATTTCCTCGGTATCAACAACGTGCTCGCCCTCCAGGGCGACATGATTAAAGCAGACGGGAAATTTATTCCCCATCCTGACGGCCACACTTACGCAAATGAACTCGTTGAGCAGATTGTGGACATGAACAAAGGCAAGTACCTCGACAGCGAATTGCAAAACGTTGACAAAACAGATTACTGCATTGGTGTTGCCGGCTATCCCGAAAAACATTTTGCCTGCGATGATTTAGATACTGATTTGGACAACCTCAAACGTAAAGTAGATGCAGGTGCTGAGTACATCGTTACCCAAATGTTTTACGATAATCAGAAGTTCTTCAACTTCGCAGTGCGTTGCCGCAAGGCAGGTATTAACGTTCCCATTATTCCCGGACTAAAACCCATTGCCACCAAAAAACAATTGGAAGTATTACCTCGCATCTTCTATGTGGATATTCCCGCAGATTTGCGCAAAGCCGTTGAAGCTTGCAAAGACAATGATGCAGTAAAAGAAGTAGGAGTAGAATGGGCCATCCAACAAAGCAGAGAGCTGATTGATTTTGGTGCTTTGTGCCTGCACTTCTACACCATGGGCCGTTCTGAGCAAACACGTGCCATCGCAAAAGCGATATTTTAATTTGCTTTTGGCATCTGTCACATCGAGCACGGCAAATGTCCGGGGGACATTTGATCGAGGTAGTGCGAAAGCAAAAATCCTTTTCTAATTTTACACCAAACCAAATCATAATCCCCATGCTCAAAAAAACCCTCCTCATCCTGCTCGGAATTATTGCCGCTCTTATTCTTGGTTTTATTGCCATCGGGTTTATTAAACCAACATATGAGGGAGGATTAAGTGTTACTGTTAACGCACCTGTTTCAACAACGTTTGCATACTTCAACAACACCGACAACATGGCAAAATGGATGGATAACTTTAAAAGTATTGAAAACATTAGCGGAGAAAAAAATCAGGTAGGTTCAAAATGGAAACTGGTTTATGACGAAAACGGTAGCGATCTTGTAATGACAGAAACGGTTACCGCCTTTGAACAAGACAAACTATTCGCTTTTGATATGGAAGATGAATATTTTAAAATGGATATCGAAATTCGGTTTGAAGAAAAAGACGGTAAAACCATTATTACCCAAGTTGACAGGGGAGAAGGAAAAAATCTTCCCGCACGCAGTATGGTTGCAATTATGGGTACCTTAGGACTCATGCAAAAGCAGCAACAGGGAATGTATAACAAACTGAAAGACTTGGTTGAAAAAACACAGTAAAATTTTTTAGTTTTCTGCTTTGTTACTTATCGATACACACACCCATCTTTATTCTGCCGAATTTGACCTCGACCGCAAACAGGTTGTTGAGCGTGCTATTGCAGCCGGAGTAAAAAAGTTTTTTCTTCCTAATATTGATAGTTCTTCTGTGGAAGGAATGATTGCACTCTGCAATCAATTTCCCGAAAATTGTTTCCCAATGATGGGCTTGCACCCAACATCGGTAAAAGAGAATTGCGAAGAAGAATTAGCAGGTGTAAAAGAGTGGCTTGGCAAACATAAATTCTGCGCAGTTGGCGAAATAGGTATTGACCTCTATTGGGACAAAACCTTTTTCACTCAGCAACAACTTGCATTTGAAACACAAATAAAATGGGCAAATGAATTTTCGCTGCCCATTGTTATTCACTCTCGCAATTCATTTAATGAGATTGTAGAAGTGTTGCAGAAAAACAAAAACGAAAATCCGCACGGAATTTTTCATTGTTTTTCAGGAAGTAAAGAACAGGCAGAGAAAGCAATTTCATTAGGATTTAAATTGGGTATTGGGGGCGTGCTCACCTACAAAAACTCAGGACTTGGTCAGGCCATTGCCGACATTGACATGAAGCACCTTGTACTTGAAACAGACTCTCCTTATTTAACTCCTGTTCCGCATCGAGGCAAACGAAATGAAAGCGGATATATTACTTTAGTGGCGCAAAAACTGGCAGAGATAAAAAACATAAGCGTTGAAGAAGTGGCAGAAATCACTACTACAAATGCGGTTGAAGTTTTTGGAGTTTAATTTTCTCTGTGTTATAATCTGAGTAATCTGTGGTGAAACCATGAAAAAAGAAAAAGCTAAAGTTCTCTTAATCTATACAGGCGGCACTGTAGGCATGGTGCAGGATGAGAAGACAGGCGTGCTCAAACCGTTTAGTCTTGAGAGCATTATTGATTACATTCCCGAGCTTTCACGCTTTGGTTTTCGTATTGATGGTTATAGTTTTAACCCGCCTATTGATTCCTCCAACATGAAACCCGAGATATGGATTCAATTAGCAGACATCATTGGCAAGAACTACAC
The DNA here is from genome assembly GCA_945870105.1 of Chitinophaga pinensis. GTDB lineage: Bacteria > Bacteroidota > Bacteroidia > SXHM01 > SXHM01 > SXHM01. The sequence goes on along the minus strand of CAMBRL010000075.1, from coordinate 10,507 downwards.
TAAATACGATGGCTTTGTGGTGTTGCATGGTTCCGATACAATGGCTTACACAGCTTCAGCATTGAGTTTTTTGTTAGAGAATTTAGGGAAGCCCGTAATCCTCACCGGCTCACAATTACCTGTAAATGTGCTGCGTTCCGATGCACAGGAAAATATTATTGTCTCCATTGAAATTGCTGCGGCAAAAGAAAAGGGAAAAGCAAAAGTTCCGGAGGTTTGCGTGTATTTTGAAAATCATTTATATCGCGGCAACCGTACTTATAAACACAACGCAGAAAATTTTGACGCGTTCAATTCCTCCAATTATCCTGAGCTGGCAACTGCAGGTGTGCACATCAAATACAATGACGGGGTTATTGCAAAACCCTCTGCAAAAAAATTAGTTGTTCATCAATCACTGGATACCAATATTGCAATCATAAAATTATTTCCCGGAACAAATCCAGCAGTGTTGGAAAGCATTTTCAACACAAAAGGATTGAAAGCTGTTGTGTTGGAAACATACGGAACAGGTAATGCTCCGACAGACAAAGCATTTTTAAAACCGTTGGAAAATGCCGCAAAAAAAGGAATCATCCTTTTAAATGTAACACAGTGTCGTGCAGGTGCTGTTCAGCAAGGCAGATACGAAACCAGCACAGAGCTAAAGAAAATAGGAATCATCAGTGGTGCCGATATGACTACCGAAACTGCAGTTGCCAAACTCATGTTCTTGTTGGGCGAGAATTATCCGGTTGCTTCAATTAAGAAATTGCTGCAACAATCGTTGCGCGGAGAATTGACAATTTAAAAATTATCAGCGGAGAGAGAGGGATTCGAACCCTCGTTACCTTGCGGTAAACACGCTTTCCAAGCGTGCTCGATCGGCCACTCTGACATCTCTCCGGTTAAAGGGGTTGCGAAAGTAATACTTTTCTCGCGTTTGCCTAATTGATATACTCTTTCTTCACATCAAGTGTCAGGCGGTTGTCGCTCAACAAACGCTCACAAAGTGGTGCAGATTTTGGAAGTTCATACAGGAAGAAATAATTCATAGCGGCAAGTTTGCCCTGGTAGAAATTATGTTCTTCACCCGAAGCGCCTGCCGTCAGTGCTTTTTGTGCAACAGTTCCCTGCTTCAGCCACTGCCATGCAATTGATACTATTCCTACATTTTCAAGAAACAATGTTGCATCAGCTAAGAAAATTTCCGGAGCTTGCGATTGTGCCAAGCCCATTAGTTTCATAGTTACTTCCGTGAATTTCTGCATCGCTTTCGCAAGATTTTCAGCATGTGTTTTCAGGTTCTCAATTCCTGCGGCTTCTGCAATTGTTTGATTTATTTCTGCTGCATAATGCATCAGACCTTGTCCCATTTTCATCGGAATTTTTCTTGCCAGCAAATCCATTGCCTGTATTCCTGTTGTTCCCTCGTAAATAGGATTGATTCGTGTGTCGCGGAAATATTGCTCCAATGGAAAATCATCACAGTAGCCTGCACCGCCAAGTGTTTGAACTGCTGCGCTGGTGCTTAGTACGCTCATTTCTGATGGATATGCTTTTGCAATCGGTGTAAGCAAATTCAGAAGCAAATTGTATTTTTCTTTTTCTGCGCCTTCTGTTATTTTTTCCATATCTGAATAATATGCGCACTGCGTTACAAAAGACAAGCATCCTTCTGTAACTGCTTTTTGGAAAAGCAACATGCGTTTCACATCTGCGTATTCAATAATCAGTGATTGCGGAACGAGAGGGTCTTTGTTAGAAACAGGGCGACCTTGCGGACGCTCATTACAATATTCCAATGAAGCATGATAAGCTGCAGAGCACAAAGCAGTAGACATCATGCCCACACTGATTCTTGCACCGTTCATCATTTTAAACATATACGAAAGCCCTTTGTGCGGTTCGCCCACTAGCCAGCCCTTGCAGTTGTCTGCTTCGCCCATGCTGAGGTGTAAAATCGGGCAACCTTTCATTCCCATTTTCCCGAAAACTCCCGCAGAAATAACATCATTGTTTACTAGCGTTCCATTCTCAGGTCTGTGTTTAGGAACCACAAAAAGTGAAATCCCTTTCACGCCAACCGGTCCGCCTTTTATTTTAGCAAGCATCAGGTGAACAACATTTTCAGCGCTGTGATAATCACCTGCAGAGATAAAAATCTTTTGCCCTTTTATTTTGTAAGAACCATCTTCAGAAGGCTCAGCAGAAGTAGTAATATCACCTAATGAACTTCCTGCGTCCGGCTCAGTCAAAGCCATTGTGCCTTGCCATTTCCCTGAATCCATTTGCGGCACATACGTTTCATTTAATTCTTTGCTTCCGAAACTGCGAATCAAATCAGAAGATCCCATGGTCAAACCGAAATACGAAGCTGCTGAAGTATTGGCCGCATGAAAAATGAAATTGGATGCCGCATATAATGTTCCGGGCATTTGTTGCCCACCTTCTTCCAGTGAAGCAGAGGCAGCAATCCAGCCACCTTCACCCATTGCATCCATCATTTTGCGAACGCCATCATGCACAGTTACCACACCGTTTTCGAGGTGAGGCTTCTTCTTGTCCATTTCGGTGTAAATCGGGAAAAACAATTCATCGCCTAATTTTTTTGCGGTGTCAATTGTCATATCAATCACCTCCTTGGTGTAATCTGCGTAGTACGGGTTTTTTGAAAGATTTTCTGCTGCGAAAACTTCGTGAAGCACAAAGCGCAGGTTGCGCATGTTTACATATTCTTTTGCCATAGTTATTTTTTAAGGGAAGGCGAAAATACAAAATGCTACTTTTGGGCACACACATTATGGAAACTATTTTATCAAACAATTTTCTTCGCGTAAAAGTGAAAGCAAAAGGTGCTGAACTTAACAGCATCATTGATTTGCGCGACACTACTGAACATCTCTGGCAAGCCGACCCAACTTTTTGGAACTGGCATGCTCCTGTTCTCTTTCCGAAAATAGGCGAGTCGGTAAACGAGCAAATTTCTTTTGCAGTAAAGAAATACAAAATGCCGAAACATGGCTTGGCAAGGCACCTTGATTTTACTGCGGATAAAAAATCGGAGACAGAAGTTGTGTTCACGCTTCACAGCAATGAAGAAACATTGAAGCAATATCCTTTTCGTTTTTGTTTTCAAATCAGTTATATTCTGGAAGAAAATAAACTGCGTAATATTTACACTGTAATTAATGAAGATGATAAACCAATGCCATTCACTGTTGGCGGACATCCTGCTTTTGCAGTTCCGTTTTTTGCCAACGAAAAATTAGAAGATTATTTTCTTGAATTTGAAAAGGAGGAAACAGTTTCAAGACATTTAATTGATGATAATGGTTTGTTCAACGGAGTTATAGAACGTGTGCTGAACAATGAAAAAGCAATTCCGCTAACTAAAGAATTGTTCAACCGTGATGCGTTGATCTTTAAAGACCATCAATCGCGCAAAATTTCCATCAGCAGTAAAAATCACAACAAAAAGCTCACAGTTGAGTTTGCAGATTTTCCTTATCTCGGCATCTGGGCAAAGCCCGGTGCGCCTTATGTGTGCATTGAACCCTGGATTGGCTGTGCTGAAGATGCAGGTAAAGAAATTGACTTCACAGAAAAAGAACACTGCAAAATTCTGCAGCCCGGAGAAAAATTCCCTTGTGAGTTTTCGGTAATCATCGGAGAATAGCATCCGCAAATTCCCTATTTTCGTGCCTCTTTTGAGATGGACTTAGAGGCAGTAAAGAATAGTTTTTCGCAACACCCGCGCATCGCTGAACTGGTTAATTCGCTTTCGGCAGGGAATGCTACGCGCCTTCACATAAAAAATCTTGCAGGTTCATCTTCTGCATTTGCTGCGGCAACTGTTGTTTCGCAACTTTCGAAAACGCATGTTTTTATTTTGCCGGGCAAAGAAGAAGCCGCTTATTTTCTGAATGATATTGAAGTCATGCTCGGAAAAGATCAGGTTTTGTTTTTCCCGATGTCGTATCGCAGACCTTACAGTGAAGAAGAGCAGACCGACAACAGCAATGTTGTGGAACGCGCGGAAACACTGAACAAGCTCAACCAGAATTTTGCACGTGCAGTGGTAACGTATCCCGAAGCACTTTCTGAAAAAGTGGTTACGCGAAAAGTGCTGGAGAAAAACACGCTGCTTTTGAAAACAGGCTACACTCACGGAATTGATTTTATCACCGATGTCTTGTTTGAATATCATTTTGAGCGCGTGGATTATGTTTTTCAACCGGGACAGTTTGCAGTGCGCGGTGGTATTGTGGATATGTTTTCGTTTTCGGGTGAGTATCCTTTGCGCGTTGAGTTTTTCGGAAATACAATTGAAAGCATCCGCAGCTTTGATCCTTCCACGCAATTATCTGTTGCCAATTTGGTGAGGGCAACTATACTTCCTAATGTTCAGCAAAGCCTGTTGCATGAAAGCCGTGTTTCCTTTTTAGAATTTATTCCTGCTGAAAGTCTGGTATGGATAACCGATGTAAGAAGTGCAGTTGCTGTTTTAGATTCAGAACTGGAAGTAGCAAAAACTGCTTTTGAGAATCTGAAGACTGAAATGAATTATTTGCAGCCAGACGAAAAGTACATCAGCGGAAATTATTTTATAGATAAGTTTAAACAACACAGTGTTGTAGAATTTGGACAGGCAGAATATTTTGATGATGTAAAAACGATTGAGTTTAATACTTCGCCACAGCCTGCATTCAACAAGAACTTTGAAATGCTGGGTGAGCACTTGCGAAAGAATACAGCTGCGGGGTTCCAAAATCTTTTAGCAGCAGAAAATCCAAAGCAGGCGGAACGCCTGTATTCCATTTTTGAAGACATGCCTGTGAAGGCAGGTGAAAAGAAACCTGAATTTACTCCCTTGGTGGTTTCTGTTTCGGAAGGATTCACCGACCACGATTTAAAAATTTGCTTTTACACCGACCACCAGATATTTGAGCGCTATCACCGCTTCCGGTTGCGCACCGGATTTAAGAAAACGAAGGAAGCGCTTACGCTGAAAGAATTGCACGGTTTAAATCCGGGCGACTATGTAACGCACATCGATCATGGTATCGGAAAGTTTGCAGGGCTTGAAAAAATTGATGTGAACGGAAAGATGCAGGAGGCTGTGCGCTTGGTTTACCGCGACAATGATATTCTGTATGTGAGCATTCATTCGCTTCACCGAATTGCAAAATATTCCGGCAAAGATGGAGCAGAACCAAAAATAAATAAGTTGGGTTCAGCAGCGTGGCAAACGCTGAAGCTGAAAACCAAATCAAAGGTTAAAGACATTGCTAAGGATCTGATAAAGTTGTATGCACAGCGCAGAGCGAAAAAAGGTTTTGAGTTTTCGCAGGATAATTATTTGCAGACCGAACTGGAGGCAAGCTTTATTTATGAGGATACGCCCGACCAGGTGAAATCAACTGCGGATGTGAAGAAGGATATGGAGCAGAATTTTCCGATGGATAGATTGATATGCGGTGATGTTGGTTTCGGGAAAACGGAGATTGCGATTCGCGCTGCTTTCAAAGCGGTGTGCGACAGCAAGCAGGTTGCAATACTTGTCCCAACTACTATTCTTGCGCTGCAGCATTACAAAACTTTTTCTGAGCGATTGAAAAATTTCCCTTGCCGTGTTGATTATATCAATCGTTTTAAAAGTGCGGGACAACAAAAGGAAACATTGAAGAAATTAGAAAAAGGTGAGATTGATATTATCATCGGCACGCATCGCATTGTAAGTAAAGATGTGAAATTTAAAGACCTTGGTTTGCTCATTGTTGATGAAGAGCAAAAGTTTGGAGTAGGTGTGAAAGAGAAGCTGAAAGCCTTTCGTGTGAATGTAGATACGCTTACGTTGACGGCAACACCTATTCCGCGCACGCTGCAGTTTTCATTGATGGGAGCAAGGGATTTGTCAATTATTAACACTGCACCCCCGAATCGTTTTCCCGTGATTACCGAAGTGCACATGTTCAATGAAGAAACAATTCGTGACGCTATACGCTACGAGATTGACCGCGGAGGACAAGTATTTTTTGTAAACAACAGAGTGGAAAATATCCGTGAAGTCGCAGGATTGATTTCCAGATTGTGTCCTGATGTGCGTGTTGGTATTGGACATGGACAACTGGAAGGACATCAACTGGAAGACGTGATGATGAAATTTATTGAAGGAGAAACGGATGTGTTGATTGCTACTACCATTATTGAATCAGGTCTTGATATTTCTAATGCGAATACCATCATCATTAATAACGCACAGTATTTCGGGTTGAGTGATTTGCACCAGATGCGAGGCAGGGTAGGGCGTTCCAACAAAAAAGCATTCTGTTATTTATTGGCTCCGCCAAGTGAAACGCTGAGCACCGAAGCAAAAAAGCGTTTGCGTGCGATTGAAGAATTTTCAGAACTCGGTAGCGGTTTCAATATTTCGATGCGTGATCTGGATATTCGCGGAGCAGGAAATTTATTGGGTGCAGAACAAAGCGGATTTATTTCTGATATCGGATTTGAGATGTATCATAAAATTCTGGACGAGGCAATTCAGGAATTGAAATTGGAATTAGACCAGGAAACCGACATACAACCGAAAGAAAGAAAACCAAATGCAGCAGGGCATATTCAGCAGCTTGCTTATGTGAGAGATTGTGTGATTGATACCGATATGGCAATTCTTATTCCCGATGACTATGTGAATAATATTACTGACCGGCTGGGGCTTTACCGTGAATTGGATGACACAGAAAATGAAAATGAATTAATCGTTTTTGAGAAAAATTTAATTGACCGTTTTGGTCCTTTGCCGAAAGAAGCAACTGAATTATTAAACACTATTCGCTTGCGTTGGATTGCAAAAGAAATTGGTTTTGAACGTTTGATTTTAAAGAATAAAAAACTTGTCGGCTATTTTATTTCTTCGGCTAACTCACCGTATTTTCAAAGTGATGCTTTTGGAAAGGTGCTTAATTATGTGCAAACGCATGGCAAGGATTGCCGCATGACCCAGAAAGGGGATAAGCTGATGCTGAGTTTTGAGAATGTGAGCAGAGTGGAAGAAGCAATTCGTTGGTTAAAACAAATTCTTGGTTAATTTTTTTTCGAATCAATTAGCACCACTGCATCCGCAATAATTTTTGCCATTTTGCTCATTGTATCATTGCTGAGACATTCAATAGTATCGCGTCTGGTGTGGTAGGTAGGATGAAGTTTATGCATTGGCAAACCGACTACTGAAACAGCCGGAATTCCGTTGCGAGTAAAACTGGATGCATCAGTAGCGCCTATAGGTATCATTCCTGATTTATTCTCCAGTCCGTTTGATTGAAAAGCTTTACCGAGCGTTTCAATCAGGTACTTATCATGACGTGCAAAAAGAGATAATTCAAAATCAATGATGTGCATTTCGTTTATGTCGAGCATTCCGTCAAGGTTAATAATATGTGTTGCCTTGGTTAGCTCATCATGATGCTTTTGCTCATAGGCTTTTGAGCCTTTGAGACCGGTTTCTTCGGAACCAAAAGAAATGATTTTTAAACGTGTGTTTTGCAGCGTTGATTTACCGTTTTTCAAAAGATTATGTGCAGCAAAGAAGGCTACTGCAACCCCCGAAAGATTATCCTGTGCGCCATCTACAATTCGTTTTCCGTGAATGAAAAAAAAGCTCAATGAAAAAATACTGCAAAATGCAAAGCAATACCAGCCATAGCTTAGGAAAGGACTAAAATCAAAAACCATTGATGATAAATAGAAAATGGGAAGCGATACAAATGCAAGCCCGCTTACAAGCATCATTCGAATTCCCCAATCGCGGAAATAATACCACCAGATAAATTCGGGTGTACTATCCATGTGCCCAGAAATAATAACGGTTTGTTTCACTTTGCCCGTGGGTTCTATTGTGCCGATAACATTGCGTGAAGTAAGTTTAGGATATAAAATATCAAGCCAATCTTTATACATCAGAAAATGAAAAAAGAAAACAACAGTATTTAGTGCACTTACTGCAATGGCAATGTTTACAGACCAAAGCGGCAAAGCAAGTGAAATGTAAAACAGAAAGCAGAAAATTTTCAGTGAAGAAAATTTTGCAGTAAGGGCATCGGTAAACTCTTCGGTTTCTACGGTGTTGCAAATTGGTTTGAGTTGCTCTGAAAAATATTCCTGTGCATTTTTTTCAGCATTACTTCCGGCTTTTCGCGGACCGAATTTTTCGATGATGGTAGAGACTAATTCGAGCGGGGTTTTGTGCATGAAATAATTTTGCGAATGGTTTTGTTTCAAAAGTAAAATAAAAAAGCCCACCGTTTCTGATGGACTTTTTTTGTGTCTGTCTTCTCGCAAAAAACAGACGCGGGATTAAAAATTTTATTCGAGTACGGTTACGTTTCCGGTATTACTGAAGCGGTCGTTTTCGTATTCCATACCTTCCCATGTGGTTCCGTCCAAGAAGGTTGCATCGGCTTTCCAGATGTAAGCACCTAGCGGAACAACAACACCGTTGTATCTGCCATCCCATCCTTCGGAAGGTTGGCCGTTAACTAATTCAGTTGATTGCCATAACAGGTTACCCCACTTGTCAAATACCATACACTGATACGTTGCTATGCCGGCACCTTTTGGCAGGAAGAGACCGAAGTCGCCATCGCCACCAGCTATCATTGCATTTGGCATATACAATCCTTTCATGAGCTCTACTTCCACTGTTTGAATAATGGTGTCGGAACATCCTGCACCACTGTAAGCGATTAGTGTTACATCAAACTCACCATTCTCGGCATAATTGTTTATCGGGTCTGTAAGCGTTGAAGTATTTCCGTCTCCGAAATCCCAATCATAAGTTGTTGCGCCTGTTGAAAGGTTGGTGAACTGGATTTGTCCGTCAGGGTCAGTAATGTTGAAGTAGTCAGAAGTGAAATCTGCGACAGGTGTCTGGAATACAGTTACAGCCGAGAGTAATTGAAGCGTATCGTTACACAAGCCGCCACCGCTTACTACCAATGTTACATTGTATGTTCCCGGAATTTCATAGGTGTGTGAAGGGTTGCTTAACATTGAAGTATCACCATCACCAAAGCTCCAGTAATAAGTAACACCGTCAACTGAGTTGTTGGTGAATGATACTGTGTAAGGAGCGCAACCTGAATTTCCGCTCAACGAGAACAATGCAGTAGGTGCAGGATAAACATTGTAAACATAAAGGGCAGTATCTGTGCAACCGTTTGTGGAAGTTGCAATCAGCATTACGGTATAGCTTCCGATGGTGTCATAGGTAGCCTGACCATTGGTGGTGAAAGCTGAATCCCCGTTTCCGAATTCCCAATAATAGGTAACCGAGTTGGTGGAAGTATTGGTGAAATTAACCGTTACCGGGAAGGTGCAGGATGAACTGCCTGAAGGAGTAAAGGATGCTGCAGGCGAAGGATAGATGGATACAGTAACACTATCCGTTGCTGAACAACCCTGCGCGTTGGCGGCAATAACCACATACGTTGTGGTAACCGTTGGCGATACAGTATGTGTTGCGCCATTGCCTAATCCATTGTTCCATGCGAAGTTATAGCTTCCGGTGCCGCCTGTAGCGGATGCGGTAAGAGTAACGCTTTCACCTGCGCAGATGGTGCTGCCGCCTCCGTCAATAGTAACAACTACCTGAGCAGGTTGTGTAAGTGTATATGTTTGTGAAGCAGAGCATCCGTTAGCATCGGTAACAATTACAATGTGTGTTCCTGCAGAAAGACCTGTTGCGGTTGAGTTGGTTCCTCCGCTTGGCGACCAGCTGTAATCGTAAGGAGCAACTCCACCACCTACAAGAGCTGTAGCCGTGCCGTTTGCGCCACCAAAACATGTTGGATTTGAACTTCCGATGATAGAAACTGAAAGACTGGCAGGTTCGGTAATTGTAACAGTGGTGCTGTCCACACATCCGTTAGCATCGGTTACCACTACGGTGTGAACACCTGCAGTAAAGCCGGTTGCAGTTGCAGTGGTTTGTCCGTTATCCCATGCATACTGGTAATTTGGTGTTCCGCCTGTAACCTGAACGGTAGCATGCCCTGTAGATGAGCCACTGCAAACCGGCTGAACAATGTTAATGATGTTAAGTGTAAGTGCATCGGGCTGGCTTACTGTAAACGAAAGCTGAAGTACACAACCGGCAGAGTCGGTAATAGTTACCGAATGATCACCTGCCTGCAGATTTATTGCCGGAACAGTTGTTTGTCCATTACTCCACACGTATGAATAAGGAGCAGAACCACCTTCCATGTTAAAGCTGATGCTTCCATTGTTACCTCCATTGCAGGTTACATTATTTACATCCACATCACCGGCTGAGAGAACAATACTCTCCGTGATTACAAAGTTTACAATGGTGATACAGTTGTTGGCATCACGGATAGTAATAGAGTGCGGTCCGGCAGAAAGATCTGCAACAGTTTGCGTTGTTTGTCCATTATCCCAGAGGTAAGTATAGCCCGGAACACCCCCTGAAATATTTACAGAGGCTTCACCTGTGTTGTTGCCTGCG
>CAMBRL010000074.1 GCA_945870105.1 Chitinophaga pinensis | reverse complement strand
TATTTCGGCACGCTCACCGGGGCTTAATAAGATGCGTGTTAATGAAACTGCATTATCTAAAAGGCCTGCATCACCTGCAATCATTTTAAATGATTTATTATCAGTAAAACCAAAATTATAGCTGCGCGATGATGAGCCATTGAGTAATCGCAGACGTATAACTTGTGCCGAGGCATTTAAGTACGGATGCATTGTTCCATTCACACAAACCGCTGTATCCATTTCGGTAGAAATGGCAATCTGATTTAAAATGTCAAATGCTTTTGTTTGAACAATAACCGGAAAATCATCTACGCCATAGGTTCGTGGCAGAGTTAATTCTGCTTCGGCACTATCTTTTACAATCAACATTCCTGCTATGCCTTTTGAAACATGGCGGTCGGTTTTATTATCGCCATGCGGATGATACCAAAATGTACCTGCCGAATTAAGAATTTGAAAATTCGGGCTCCAGGTTGAGCCCTGTTCTATAATCTGATGAGGGCCTCCATCATCCATTGCAGGCACATGCAAACCGTGCCAGTGAATAGTAGTTGAATTACCCGAACCGGCTAGATTATTAGTAACATTCATTGTTACCCAATCCCATTTATTTACAATTAAGGTAGGGCCCAGTAATGCACCGTTTATTCCGTAAGTAGGCGTATTAATACCCGGATAAAACTGGGTTATTCCGTTCTGAATATTCAGGTCAAATGATGTGCCCGATAGTGTTAACGGAATAAACAGCGGATTTTGAGCAACAGATAAGTCAACAGTGAAAAATAATAATACTACTGAAAAAACTATTTGCCGGACTGCATTCATTGTTTAATGCGAAACGGTAAACTTTTGGGTTGCGGTATTTTCGTTTGTCAGAATACGGGCAATATAATTACCGTTAGGCAAAGTAGCAGTGTTTATTTGCTTTGTTATTAGTCCTTTTTGCTTTTCATCTGAAATAAGGGCAACCTGTTTTCCGGTTATGTCGGTAATACTTATTGTGTAATCTGACGTTTCGGTTAATGTAAACGTAACACTTACATTATCATTTGCCGGATTAGGAAATACGTTGAATGAATTTACGCCTCCCTGCAAATTCTGAATACTGTTAGCTGTGTTAAACAATGCCAGAATACTATCTCTCATAATAGTAGTATCACTTGAGGTAAAACTCTGTGTTGAAAACAAAACTCTGTGGTCCATACCGCCCAATAAAACAACTGTTGGCATACCAAAACCACCGTAATGGGCTACCTGTGCCTCACCATTAGCCATTGCGGTATAAATTGTTGAAACGTTACTTGTATTAACCCAGTTATCAGCAACAATGCAACTTGAGTTATCAAAAGGAAATGCATAACCCTTAACTTTTCCAGGAAACACAGCATTTATTTTATTGGCCATTTTTTGAATACGTTGTGCCGGAGGGGGACAAGCACCGCAGTTAGGCATAAAGAAATGCAGCAAAACTGCTTTGCCTGCATCCAGATCGGCAAAAAGGTCAACCGGATCGCCATTGCAACTATTGCCGCTGAACTGCATTGCTGTTTGTGCCTCTGATAAGCTTATTACAAATAGCAAGGCTATGGATAAGAGAAAAGATTTTGTCATTATTTTAATTTTTAGTTTTTAAACAGAATACAAAAGTAGCCAATTAGAATGATTTTGATTACTACTCACCATCAAACTGCTCCTGCAGTTCGTTTTCTTCTAATTCAATTTTATGAAAAATAGCAAATTGCTTCTGCGCTTCCTGAAATTTCTTGTCTACAATAGCTTCGCCATCCTGAACTTTAAGAAGAACTGCATTCAGCTTTTCCATTTCAGGTGCAGGTTTATACAGTTCATCAATAAGCTGAGGATAGTCAATACTCATGGTTGTTTTATAAAAGTCAAACAAATCCATTGATGCATTGCGCAAATTAAATTCATTTTCAATGGGTTTAATTGATTTTACTGCTGCAATAGCATTATCGCATTCTGCTATAACTTTGTTTAATTGGGCGTTAACAATGGTTTTGTCTTCGGGCAGATTATCAAACATGCCTATGAGTTTAAGTAACTCATCACCTATTTTGTTCTGATTGTTTACAAAATAATCGTTGTATTCTACAGGCTCGGTTATGGTTTGAGCTGAGGCTGCAAAAGCCATAAACAAAAGCAGTAATGTGTGTTTGAATTTATTCATAATTAAGAGATTGTTACAGGGTGTAAAAGTAGCTTTTTGAAATACTGATCTGAATAGTCAGGATGTTAATGATTTACAATTAGTTTTCGCGTGGCTATTCCTTGCTTTGTCTTAATGTAAACGATGTATACACCGTTGTTTTCCAGATGCAACCTCATTGTTTTTTGTGTTGCTTGTGTATGGATTACTTCTTTTCCCAGCATGTCTGTAATGCTAATTTCAGCATAGTCTGTTGGAAGAGAAAGTGTAAACTGTCCGCTTGTTGGATTAGGGAACATTTGCACTAAAGAAGCAGTAAGTTCATTTACCGAAGTATTTAAAGTACCATACGTAAAACTGAAAGGGTAACTGCAATCAAAGGATTTATCGTTGGGGTCGTTGATGGTTAAGATGCCGGTAAATACCGTGTTTAATGGAACGGTAGCTTCTTGGGCAATTGTGCCGTTAAAGCTGCCCAGGGTATACCCGTTATTGCCATCACCCGGCACACTTAAAAAAGTAGGAATCATCAACGTATCGCTCATTACTATATAGGGATTGGCATCAAGAAGGGCAGTAAAAAAAGGATACGCAATAAAATGAGTGCTGCTGTTATATACCTCGACATAAAGCATATTTGCATCAAGGTAGGCTGTATCAACATCCATTGAATCGCATAGGGTTTGGGCACTTGACTTTACAGTACCAAGCAGCAATGCTGCACTTAGAATAAGTATAATTTTTTTCATTGTATTGCTGATTAATAATTCAGCAGCAAAGCTAACTAAAATCAGAAAAGATTAAACGATATAACACCTGAGAAAGTCTCGTGTAAAAGAACTTCTTACTTGCTTAAAAAAATCTTTTTAAACAAGGTTCTGTCATCAATAGTTAAGTGACAGATATAGATGCCGCTTGCAAGATTTGCAGGTGACCATTTGTAGCGTTGCGTTCCGGGATACAAAACTTCTGAGTTGAAATTCTTTACTGTATGTCCCATTAAATCATGAACGGAAAGGCTTACGCGACTCTGCTTATTCACATTCACTTCCATGGTAAGTTCATTTGAAAACGGATTGGGATAACAATTAAAAACGGTTTCGTTTTCTGCTGTATTACCGGGGTTAACTGATAGCGGGGTGTAATATCCAAAGTGCAAAATAACTCCGTTGTCATCCCAGCCGGATTGAATAACAGCAATGGGATTACCTAAATCATCCTGTGCTTTAATCAGGGCAAGGTCTTGTCCGTTATCAACAATAAAACTTAGTGCAGAATCAAGTGGTAATAAGGTATGCGGAATAATTACCGTTAGCGAATCATTGCTTAACAGTGTTTGAAATTCAATGCTGTTTCTGCCTGTCCAGAAATCGGCATAGGTTTCAAAATCGCAAACCATCATATCATCGGGCAGTTGATTTATAAAATCCTGTTCGGCCTGTAGTTTAAATACCCGCGTTGGGTGTATGAGCAAAACACTGGGTGCATAATTGGCTTTGTTTTTTGAAACTACGTCTAACCATATCGCTACTTTTTCGTGGTAGTTTTCGGGTGAAATAACATCGTCATGAAAGATATCCGAAATAGTTACGGGAATTTCCCATACATCGGATAATACACCACTGCTTAATCTGTCTTTAAAGGATTGGAAAGGAAAATTGGTAAGCACATCATTTGCCGAAGCAGTTGTGTTGTATTGATAATCCAGCGTGTCCAGTGCATTGGTAAGTTTATCATTGAAACATAAGTAACCTGCACGGAAGGTGCGGATGGAAACTCCGAATAATGATTCCAACAGATTTTTTGAGACCTCTGTTTCGCCAAGAACGGTTGAGCCCATGGTGGGTGTGGCTATGCATGAATCAAAAGGAAGGTAATTGCTGGTGGTATTTCCAAGGGTGCCTAAGGGTGCAATCAGTTCGTCATTGAAATCAATAAAATGCCCTACCGAGTGACTTGCCAGTTTATGTCCCTTGTCAAGCAGGTATTGCACTTTGGGATAATTGCCGGGTTTAAAATAGTCGGCCATACACTCATCATCAAGGTAATGGGTGGTAATAAGGTAGGTGGATGAAAATCCTCTTGCCTGTTCATAATCTGCATACAGGTGCATGGTGTCAAAAGCGGATGTGGCATCTACATCGTGGGTAACCATAAGGGTTGCACTGCTTTCAAAAGGACTGGTGTGCAGCCATACCGAATTTGAAATTGTTTGGGCGCAAATGCCTTTTATAAATAATATAAGGGCATCGCTGGTGGGCTCAAATCCATTGGAATAAACGCGCTGCGCTTCATAATCACGGTTGGTTTGGTTCACTGCTATCAGGCTTTTGAACGAAAAACCAAGGGCATAGCTTTTTCCTGAACCATAGGTGTGTTTTGTAATGGCGGTTTCGCTATCATTATATACAGCCAATGAAGTTGCACCCGATGTTGTATAGCTGCGTGTATTTAAAAATGTGGCGAACTGAGACGAATCACCAAGACTTATGGTTTGTTCAAGTGTATCATTGAGCCAGCGAAACGAGGGCTCACCCAACGATATATCAAATGAGATATTGAAATGCAAATCTGAATTTACCGAGCTTGAAATACCGAACAGGGCAAACAGATAAGGGTCACGTACATTGGGTGCAATAAGGCAGCCACCGTTTGACACATAGCTTATTAAGGTATCCTTTTCAACGGTGCTCAGCGAAAATGTTTCCAGTTTGGAAGAGGCAATAACTACACCATATTGAACAGCAGAATCAACATTGGTGGTTATACTAAAAGGCAAGCCCGCTACTTTTAGTATGTGGGTTATTGAGTATAATTCGGCTACTCCGGTTTCTGAATTATTAACCGTAAGGTCAAGAACAGCAATGGTTCGCGGATAGATTACTGATGCAAATGAGCTTATGTTTCCTGTCAGCAGCAATAACAGGAGAACTGCTTTTAAAGTCTTTAACATCACTAAAATTCAGGTGGGGATTTGTACAGCAAAACATTTGCTACGAAGGTAGGTGATTATTGTTCAGCTATTGCAGAACATTTGCCTGTTTTGACTACCGGCTTATTCAACGTTCAGGAGGCATCTGTCCCGTAAAACATAGCGAACTGTTACACTTTACGGGTTAACGGGCTCTAAAACATTCTTATGGCTCTTACCACACCACCATATGAATTAGCATCACTCTTTGGAATATTACCTATGTAACCGGTATAAGAAGGATAATTATTAAAGTTTATATTGGCGTTATTCGCACTGAATTGATTGGAAGTCCAGTATCCCTGTGCATTACTGATTCCATTGATGAGTACTAAGTTTAAATCCATTGCAATCCATTCATTATCCGATGGCAGAAACCAATCGGAATAACTATTTAACACCAAGCTGTTGCAAAGCTCGGCAGCAATTCCGGGGGTATTGCACCCGGCTATAATATCTAAGGTATTTTGTGCGCCATCGCCAATTAATGTTCCGTTTGCGCCTGTAATTAATGTTCCTTCACAACCCCATACTACCCCTGTTCCTATATTACTTTGTGAAATAATAATTCCGTGCAGTACATTGATATCATATCCCGGGTCGCCATTTTGTAAAAAGTATCCGATTATACCGCCCTGATGGTAACTGCCGATAGAAAGTGTTGAGGTAGTTGTAAATGTATATTCGTTACCGTATGACGTTCCTGCAATATTGGTAGCATAGGCTCTGAGATAATACGTTGTGCTTATTACTAAGCCATTTGCAATACTGGAGAATGAACCGTTGCCAAATCCATCAACAGTTTTGCTGTTTGCAATTGTTGGTGAGGGTGAGGTGCTCCAGCAAACGCCTTTTGCGGTTACGTTTGCTCCTCCGTCAGCGGATACGTTTCCGCCTGAATAGGCTACACCGCCTGTAACACCTGTTACTGGTGTTGTGGTTACGGTTGGCAGAGATGTATTGAAGGTGCTGAAACTAACCTGATTGCCATACGCAACTCCTGCACTGTTAATAACATAGGCACGAACGAAATAAGTAGTACCGGGAGCTAAATTAGTAAGATAGGAATTAAAAGCACCTACCGTTATATTGCTCTGGTAGTAAGAATAATCATCTGCCATAGTAGGATTTGGAGAAGTGCTCCAAACCATACCATATCCAAAAACAGGAGAACCTCCGGAAGCGGTGATACCGGTATTGCTAAGATTTCCACCGGCACCGTTGTAAGCAGAAAAATAAACCTGCGAAGGTATAGGGTCGGTGGTTAAGGTTGCCAACCCTCCTCCTGTCCAAGTGGGGACATTGGTAGCATCTACCTGTAGAAATTGTCCGGGTGTTCCAATGGGTATCATCACCCATGAAGTTCCGTTCCAGTATTGCATATCGCCCGGGTTTGTTCCGGCCGGAAAAGCGCCTGTTGCTCCGGTTGCCCCTGCACTGCCTGTTGCTCCGGGCGCACCTGTTGCACCGGTTGCTCCTGTATTTCCGCTGGTTTTAGCATACAGTGCATAGGGAACCGAAACCAGTTGTGATGTTCCCATGTTCTGATAATTTGTTCCTCCTGCAGCATCCATTTCTGACTGTATGTAAAACACATCGCTGCCCCAGCTGATGGTGCTGAATGTTCCGCTTACTACTGTTCCATCACCAATTTTAATATCAAATAATCCAAAAGCATTGGTGGCTGTGGCCTGCGTTTCCTGATACACAACAGGTCCGCCAGCGCTGGTGCTGTGCAGTGTTAATCTTAAACCTATGTTTTGGTTAGGCAATACGTTTCCGCTAAGGTCGCGAGCAACGCCCTGATAATTCATTTTTTCGGGGGCCTGGGCGAAGGCAGATGTGAGACAGGAGATATGAGATATGAGACAGGCGAGAAAGAGGAATAGTTGCTTCATGGTTATTGTTTTTAGGTTGCACAAATATAGAAAAGTTTTAAAGCGAAGTATTAATTGGGTTTAAAGATGGTATTTATACACCTACTAAATTACAGCTTATGCAGGCGGTATTTGCCTTACACAATGTCCATACGTCAAAGGCTGCTGTTGCAATCAGCAACAGTCATTTAGCTTGAAATAGAATTTGTTTTTAAAAACCACCAATACCCATAAAGTTTAATATCACCTAAGATTATTAACCAATCAACCGTTGATATCATTTTTTGGTATCTTAAAAAAAGTTTATAATTTTGCCTTAACACGGTGTTAAAAATAAAGTGATTAATCATGGATTGCTTTGACAGAGACATGCAGCGCGTGGTGAAGAGGATGAGGGAGAAGTTGAACCTTGGCAACATAAGCCGGGGTAACGACCTTCCTTTGCTGGAAGAGTTAGCTGCCACCTTTAATTTCTGCATTGTTTTACACCATCCCGGTTCGGTTGATGCCTTCTTTGCAAGCAGGCGTTTCTTTACTTTACTTGGTAAAAAGAAAGGTGCAAGTGAGTATGTGTATGCCGATTATAATGAGGCATTTAAGCAAAGCAGCAATATGGCTTACCATGCCTTATTTCTGCAACACTTCAGCACCCCTGCTGCCGACACCCACCGAGGCACTTATAAGTTTAAAGATGTAAAGGCAAAGGCATTCTGGCTCAACTCCTGCTCCTGCCTTGTGGATACCGGAACGGGGTATCAACCCATTATACTTACGCTGCTGTATCAGGCACAGCAGACCATGAGCACCGACCACCAGATACTGAATGACCTTATCAAAGATATGGACATGGATGAGCTGATTACCAATGTCAATAATCTAAGCGACCGTGAAATGGAGGTATTTGAATACCTGGCACAAGGCACCGATAAAAAAACGGCAAGTGATGAACTATTCATTTCAACCGAAACGTTTAACACCCACCGCAAAAACGTAAGAAAAAAAATAGGTCCGCCCTATAACGAAAAACTGAGCCTCAGTTACTTAGCCAATAAGCATTACCGCAATTTACACAACCTGTAAATTACCCTTTTAAGGGTAGGGCAAGCAGGGTGCCGTGGCATAAAATCACCCTTCTGAGGGTATACCTCTGCCCTGCTCTATGGTATTTCTTTGCGCTGTCAATATGACCACCCCCTTCCCCCTCCTTTAAACCAAGGATGGGGTAAAAAATTGACAGCGCTCTTTGACATATTGAAAAACAACCGAAGACTTTAATTACAAGTCGTAAGAGCTTAACTGCTCAACCAAATACCTTGTTTACACTACACAATGCCTTAAACGGGCAGCAAAATACCTTACGGGCAGCACAGAAAGCTTTAATTGATGCACACAAGACCTTAACTGTAAGACTTAAGACCTTAAATGCTGAACTTAAGACCTTAAGCGGTGAACTTAAGACCTTAAATCAAAGACTTAATTCATTAAATGCAAGACTTAAGACCTTAAACGCTGAACTTAAAACCTTAACTGCAAGACTTAAGATCTTAAGCGCTGAACGCAAGACCTTAAGTGCAAGGTTTAAGACCTTAAATGCTGTACGCATGACCTTAACGCTTAAACGCAAGGCATTTTATCAGTAAACAGTAAACAATTGACAGTTGATATGGACTATGAACTGTGGACTATTGACTGTGACTACCGATCAGGAACACTGCCTCTATTTATTTTGATTTTAACGACCCTGTTGTTACAAATACAACTATAACAGAGATAGTAATGCAGCCAGGCTTTGCTGAAAACGCAATAAATTCCGCCTTACATATTTACCCCAACCCCAACACCGGAATTATAACCCTTGAAACAGCGATAGCCAAAGGCACTTACCAACTTTACGACATCACCGGCAAAACATTATTACAAGGTTCAGTAACCTCAACAAAGTTTACCCTTGACATCAGCACCCTCAGCAGTGGAGTTTATTTCATCAGCGTTTCGGATGCAGATAAGCAGTTGTATGGCAAGGTGGTAAGGGAGTAGCCCGTTAAAAAAACTCCTATTGTATCACCAGCCTTGAAGTAAACAGTTTCCCGTTTTCTTCCATAGCCTCCAGCAGGTAAACACCGGGTGCAAAGCGTTTTAAATTGATGGTCTGCAAGCCCCCTTTGGCATATACGTGTGAATAACACGTTTTACCCATTGCATCCCAAACAGTAAGACTTATTTTTTGGGCTGTTTCGGGCAAAACAATAGTAAAAATACCCGTAGCCGAAGGATTAGGATAAACAGATAGTGAGGATGCTGCTGCCTCTTCTACCGAGGTAGTAATTACCCGTTGCCAGTGATTATCACCTGCTCTGCATACACGGGTGGCATCCAAGGTAATAGCATCGCTAAGCTCAAGTATAGGACAAAGGTAAGAACGGGCCACCAGACTGTCGGAAAAAAGGCTGATGGTATTAAAGCCATTATCAAATAAATTAACATACTGTTGATGAGCGTTAGCCGTTAAGGAAGCATTATGAAAGTTAGGTGCTAATGAATACGGCACACCTGATTCGTCAAGATTGCCGCGCGACAAACTAATGCCCATCATTTCAATGGCAATGCTTCCGTTGCCGGAGGCAGAGTCGTAAACCAAAGGGTTGAAAGGATCTGTTGTTATGTCACTCCAGATATTCATGTGAAAATCACCACTCAGGATTACCGTGTTATCAATATTATTATCGCGCAGATGCGTCAGCAATGAATCGCGGCTTTCGGGATACCCGTTCCATGTTCTGGATAAACCACCACCAGGCAAAGGAAAGTCTGCCAGATCCCATTGGGCAAACAGTTTTTCGCTGCCTATAAACTTCCATTTTGCTGTTGAAGCTGCCAACCCGGCTTTAAGCCATGTAAACTGCTCATCAGACATGGCTTTAAGTGTGCCCGAAGGAAAGCTGTCTTGTCCGCCCTGTATATTTATATCAATCATAAAGATATCAAGCAGAGGTCCGTACGATACTTTTCTACAGATACGCAGCGTATCAGAAGGTGTTTGGCGAAAGGGCACAAACTCACGGAATGCCTTTGACGAATGGGCGGGATTACTGCGCACCACATCGTGATTATCCCAGGTGCATATCCAGGGAAACATTCTGCGGGCTTCGCGCAAATCAGGGTCGGTTAAATAAATGCGGTGTATTGCACGCCATGTTTCTATAATCGTATCCACAGGATCTATAAGACCCTGGGGTATGCGTATTAACTCATCCTCATCAGCAAAATCATAAATATAATCGCCAACGTGTATCAGTCCTTTCATTCCCGGCATGTGAGCCAACTGGCGGTAGCCGTTAAAATAGCCTGAGAATAAGCTGCTGCAGCTTACCAGACCTAAATTTAAACTGTCGGGCTCATCAGCAAAAGCGGTGTAGGTTATTCCCGTAACGGAATAATTGCCCTGCCACTCAAAGCGGTAGTAATATTTCATCCCTGCCTGCAATCCTGTGGCTTCGGTATTGATGGTATAACCACTACCGCTGTCAATCACCTCTGCCCCACTTGCTGTTAAAACAGCAAACAAAGAATCGGCACTTACCTCCCAGTTAATTACTTCGTTGTGAAAAGATAGCTCAGCACTGGTTGCCGTCCAGATGAGCACACTGGTATCGGCAGGGTCACCGGATGCTACACCATAAACAAAGGGAGCATGCACCGAATCTTCATACAAATTGATGGATTGTGCATCAGCAGATGATGCCAGTAATTGCAAAGCTGCAAAGTATACTATGGCTAAACTGTTTCTTTTCATAAGGTTGGCTAAATTAGAAATATATCAAACCCATAAAACCTTGTTGAGCCACTTTTGTTTGCATCATTCTGATAAAAATCAGCGCAAGGGGTGACAGCCGTCATTTCACCTGCCTGCCGATGCCGGTAATTTTGCGCTAAATCAACTAACTACAAAAACCAAATGAAAACACTTTACACACTTGCTGCTGTCTTTTTTCTTGCACAACCGCTGTTGGCTCAAACGCCCATTATTTTTCAACCCGGACCCGGACTAAATGATGGCACCGATGAAGGTGGTGCCAACGGAGGCAAAGATGTCTTTATTGGTGACGCTGATAACATTACGCATGGCACCGAAAGTGCGTTTTACATCCTGCCCATAAGTAATTGCAACAATACCACTTGGATTTCATTATTCAAATTTGATGTCAGCACACTACCGACTGAAGTTGATTCTGTACTATTGGTCATTACCCACAGCGATCCGGGAACGTATTGCTACTCCAACTGCGTAGCAGATTTCCATCTGGCTGCTATAACAGAGCCCTGGAGCGAAACAACCGTTACTTTTTCAGCCCGTCCCGCCAAAGAAAGCACACCTTTTTATTCCATACTTAACCACAACTGGGACGATTCACTCCATGCAAAAGAATACGATATTACCCAAACCTACCGCAACTGGGCAACTGAAACAATACCCAATCACGGATTTGAATTCTATTCTTCCACCGTGGGCTGTAACAATGCAGCGGTAACTCTTTACGGAGCCACCTCAGATGATACCACCAACGCAGGAGCTAACCGCCCTTACCTGAAAGTTTATCCTGCATCGGTTGGTATACAATCATCACTTGCTGCGCAAATGGGCCTGCAATGCTACCCCAACCCGGTAAGCAATCAGGCTACCTTGGAATTTACCTTAGCTGCCACTCAAAACATAGTGTTTGAACTGGTGGATATAGCCGGAAGGTTGATTAACACCCGCGAATATGCACTGGCAGCAGGAGCCAACAGAATTACATTTTCGCTAAGTGATGTTAATGCCGGGCTATACTACTACCGCCTTAAAACCAATGCAGGCGAAGTGGCAGGTAAACTGATTAAGAAGTAAACCGTTTTTTTACCTCAAACAAGAAGCCCATTGCATAAGGCAATGGGCTTCTTGTTTTTCGCTATCCGGTGAAAGTATCCGAGAATTATAACCGACAACTATAACTCTTCCAGCGTTTTTAAATTATCATCTGGTATCCTGTCAATAAGATAGTTGTAGGGGTCTATACCCGCCTGATAGGGCTTTTCTTTTACTTTAAAACTGTACGTATTCTCATTGCTGCTAACCTTAACACGTTTCAGAGCAAGTACTTTACCAAGGTTTTTCTTATTGGCCGGTTCAGCAAATATCCCTATATCAATATAATCAGCAATAGGAATTATCTGTTCTTTGCCCAATGAGTCGGCCCTGAATTTCTCGGAAGTTGTTTTTAAAGTAACTTCATACTCATCACCTGTTTTCTTATAACTGGCTTCCAGCATACGGTTCGAGAAAAGGGTAATGTTCTCAAACATATCATCCTCTAAGTATTGCAAACTATCGGGTGTTACTTTTCTGAAAGCCCTTAATGCAGAATACGATGTGGCATAAGGCGGCTGCTTGTAGGCAAAGGAGTCAATAAGTGAACTCATGGCTTCATTTACCTTATCCTCGCCTATCATCTCTTTGAGGTAATACATTAAAACACTTGCTTTCTGGTAGTGTATGTATTGCTGACCTTCGGTGCGCATAAGCGGACGCTCGGCTTCAAACTCTGAGCTGCGGCCTTTCAGATATCCGTCCATTTCGTACTTCAAAAACTTTTTCATTTTGTCTTTGCCGTATTCCTTTTCCATCACCATCAGAGCCGAGTATTGCGAAAAACCTTCGCTCATCCACTCACTGCCCTGCATATTGGCTCCGCACAACTGGTGTGCCCACCACTGGTGACCCATTTCATGCGCCACCACATAATACACCTGATCAATATCCTCATTTGTCACCTCGCGCAGGTCAATGATAAAACCAATCCCTTCGCTGAAAGGCATAGTGCCCGGAAATGCCTGTGCAAACGATGCATAACGCGGAAACTCAAGAATACGAACCTGTTTATGGTAATAAGGCCCGAAGTTTTTGGTGTAATAGTCTAATGATTTCTCTAAGCTCTTCAGCATATTGGGAACATTGTATTCATGCTCCTTTATGTAATACACTTCCAGATCAATGCCGTTCACATTTTTACGGGCTACCTCATAGCGTGCCGAAATAAAGGAGTAAAAGTTCAGTGATTTCTGGTCAAGCTTATAACTGAAATACTTTTTGCCATTTGCCTCCCATGATTTGATTAATGAGCCGGGTGCTATTGCTGTCTGGTCGGGAGCAGTGCTGATGGTGGTGTTTACCTCTACCCAATCGGCATCACTGCTGATATAGGTATTAGAACGGGCTTTTAAATTGTGCTCGTCCAGCACCGGCATGCGCAGGCGTTTGGGTAAATCCAGCTTTGCACGTTTGTTCTTATCCCCTATTTCATAGCCGTTATTATATCCAAAACCGGGTAAAATATCTCCGTTATTAAAGAACGTTCCGTTTTGTGTAAGCTGCGTAAAGCTTACTTCGTTTTCAAAGCCTTTGTTTAATTTCCAGAACTCAACTTTAACAAGAATTGAATCGTTGGGCTTTAGGGGAGTATCTAAACTGTAAATGCGATAGTTTAAGTCTTTATCGTTTAACTTCAGCTTGCTGTTGCCTATGATTAGTTTTACGCTGTCAGAAATAAGCGGCATGGTAAAATGCAATTCACTTATTGTTTCACCTGAAATGTTTCGCGCCCAGGCCTCTATGCTGCCCGACATACTTCTGTCGTAAGGCAGGATATCAATGATGTAATTGAATTTGTAAAAGCGGGGCTGCGCCATGCCTTCATACTTCTTATACGTTTTTTCATACGCCACCTGTTTGTCTTCCTGCTCCTGTGGCGAATCGTATTTATTAACCACCTGCGTATTGTAATACACAAAACCGGTGCATACAATAAACAAAACCACAAAGGATGAAAACGCGAGTTTATTCCTGCCCGTTAGGTAAAGCGCGTTTTTTAACCGCGACACAAATCCCAGTTCATTTCCTCTTACATAAAAGCCATAAATAAGAAAGCAAATAATGATGCAGAATAAGAGCCAGTAGGTATTGAAAGCAATCAGCGAAGGAATAAAGGGCCCAAAACCATTCAGGTCTGAAAAGGTAACGCTGGGTGTTCCTCCAAACTTGAGCATGTTGGTGTTTATTTCAAGAAGGCTCCAGATAAACTCATTCAGTATTACAAACATTACAAATACAAAATAGGCAATGTAGCGGTTGTTAATAAGGTAATGGAAGAACAAGGCTATTACCACCAGGTATGCAAATGAAAGCAGGTCAAGAACAAGCAACGATTTGATATACACATCCAACTGGAAGCGGGTATAGCCAAAGGCAGATTGCGCAGCTATGCCTATCAGTATGGTGCAGCACATAATCAGGGCTATTGCCGCTATAATGGCTATAAGCTTGGAGGTAAACAGCAGCCCTGTTTTTACCGGTGTTGCATCCTGTATCTCGTTTATTTTAGCATCGCGCTCTTTCCATACCACTGCTCCGGTATAGAAGGTAATAATGGCTATCAGGAAAATATAAAACGAACCGCGGATGCTGTCAATAACATCATAGGTTACGGGATACTGGTCGGTGCCGTACCTGCCCGTAAAACTGGTAAGGCTGGCAATAAGCTGTATTAACCCGATTACAACAATGATAACAAAAGTGGGGTTTTTGATAACAGCCTTGGTTTCAAATTTCATAAGGTACCAGAGTGCTGTAAACGAAAAAACATTGGCAACAGTGGGTTCATAGTTTTTACCCGAAAGCACTAATTTTACCTCAGCTGCTTCGCCTGCTTTTTCTTTTTTAACCTTTTCCTTTTTAGCGTTAAATGAGAATTTGAAATACGAAGCAAACAGAATTACAAAAGCAATTCCCAGCCACAACAATCTATTGGCAAGGAAAGCCCCTTCCAGCGGAACCCCGTGCAGGTTCTTTTCATCTACGGTTAAGTATTTGGCAATGATATTCTCAGGACGGAAACCAAACGGGTCAAGGATATTAGCCAGCCATTCTTTTTCAATATCACTGGTAAAACCTGATGAAACACCGTACAGCACCAGAATAAGAATAGCACCTACAAACGAAACAATGTTGCTGCGGAAAATAATAGCCAGTGAATAGACCATAACACCTACTATAATGGTATTGGGAATACCAAAAGCCAATAAGCCCAGCAAATGTCCCGACCATATAACCTCACCGTATCTTTCGGGCTGTACCCAGGGCATAAGCGGACCAAGCAAAGCACCTATGGAGACACCCAGCAGCGGAATAACAGCAATGGTAACAGCACCAATAAATTTCCCGAAATAGTAATCACGCTTTTTGATGGGCGAAGAAAAAATAAGCTGATAGATATTGTACTGAAAGTCGCGGTTGGCGGTAGCATTCATAAATGCCGTGGTCATCAGCAAACAGATAAGCGACATTAAGCCGTAATAGGTTTGTATAATGTAAGGAGCATTTTTATGCACACTGCCTACACCACCGCCTATAGTAACATTATCGGAAGAAACAGCACCAAACACCAGCAAGGCGTTGATGAACAAAAATATCCAGATCATTGGTGAAGTCAACCAATACTTCCATTCGAGTTTTATAAATTTCCACATGGCGGCTTAGGCAAGTTCGTTTAGTTTGGCAAAAAATACATCTTCCAGCGTTTCTTCAGCACGGCTAAAACCATCGGATAATTCAGTGGCTGAGAACGCATGAATAAGAGGCTTCCCTCCTACCAGCTTACTTGAAATAATCTTATAACCGTTCTGGTAAGCAGGCAGCTCTGCTTTGTCAACTTTCTTTTCCCATACTTTGCCCTTTATCTGGCTAAGCGCATCATCGGTGTTGCCGCTGAAGAGCAGTTTACCCTTATCCATAATGGCCATCTGAATGCACAGTTCGCGCACATCCTGCACAATGTGGGTAGAGAGAATAACAATTATATTTTCGCCTATTTCGCTCAGGATATTGTAAAAGCGGTTGCGTTCTCCCGGGTCTAATCCGGCAGTAGGTTCATCTACAATAACCAGTTTGGGATTACCAATCAGGCACTGGGCAATACCAAAGCGCTGGCGCATACCTCCGCTGTAGCTGCTAACGGCCTTTTTGCGGTGCTCAAACAAGTTTACCTTGTTCAGCAACTGCTCTACTATTTCTTTGCGCTCGCTGCGGTTGCCAAAGCCTTTCAGCAATGCCAGATGGTCAAGCAAATCAACTGCTGATGTGCGTGGATACACCCCAAACTCCTGAGGCAGATAGCCCAAGACTTTGCGCACGGCATCTTTATCTTTCAACACATCAATATCGCCCAGCATAACGCTGCCGCTGTCGGCATCCTGCAAGGTAGCCAGGGTGCGCATAAGCGATGATTTACCGGCTCCGTTGGGGCCCAGCAAACCAAACATGCCCTTGTTGATGGTAAGTGATACATCGTTGAGCGCATGCACTCCGTTGCTATATTGTTTATTTAAATTATTGATTTGTAACAGCATGATTATTTAAGATAAGAATTTAAAGATTTATTTCCGTTTCTAAGGGGCTAAATATAGGAATGAGTTTTATTTTTCAGAGGAAATATAATCAGTGGGTTACTGATACAAAATCCTGATACAGTATTAACCAAACGAAACTATAATAACCAGTTAAAACTTAAACAGACTCTAAGCAGCGGAAATGGCCTTAATACAAAGATGGACGAAGGGCAAACGAATAAACTACTTACAGGTGTAAGTATAATCCTCTACCTCTTTCAATGTTCCGTCAAGGTATTTTAGGGTGCATTTTAAGGGGTAACCCTCTTTGTTGGAAGTACATTCACGGGTATAACAATAGTCGTCATACTGTACTCCATCAGCTTCTTTGTAAATCAGTTTACTTACAACATATTTCTCGGTATGGGCAGGGAAATAAAGGGGGTTATACTCAGGGTTCTTCAGCGTGCTGTATTCATACAGCGTGGTGCTGGTAGGTTGCGTGTCGCTTTCACGATGATCGGCAAATTCTTCCATCTTCACCATTTTATCGCCTTCATAATGAAAGACAGTAAAGCTTGAAACAAGGGTATCTTCCATAAAGGGCGTTTCAAAATAAGTATGCTTTACAAGTCTGCCCTTCGTATCGTAGGTAAAAGTCTGGTAAAAATTACTCACACCTAAATCATCGGCATCAATTACGCCTTCTGCCCTACCCTTTTTATCGGTAAAATAGCTGTGGGTAAACATGCCGTCAAAAACAGAGCTAAGCGTCCCCTCATAGTAGCGGTAAGTTTCGGTATAATAATTATCAAAGACCTTGTATCGGTTTTCGGTAAGTAAGTTTGTTTTATTATCGTATACAAAGTAGGTGGTATCGCTTTTTTCAAAGCGTGTAATAACCTTTTCCTGCAGGTAGCAGGTTTGAGCCAATACTCCTTGTTGCAACCAACAAAGCAGCATAAATGCGGGAAGCGAACAGCTATATTTCATGCTGTAAATGTAATTTATTTACAACTTAAGTTGCGAACCCTATACAGGTCAATAACCGAAAACACCTACTTCCCCAGAAAATACTTTTTCAATTCTTTATTCCACACCAGCGTAACGCCATCAGTGCAGCTTAGTTTATCAGGACCTCCAAAATCACTCTTATTAATTTTATAGACCTGTCCGTTAAGATTAAGCTCTATGGTGGCAAAAGTATTTGCCTGCTTAAGTTCAGGATTTGAAGGAGAAGTAACCCTAATATCTTTAAATACCGGATATATCAAAACCTTTCCATCCTCAGACTTAAGTCCGAACAAT
Source organism: Chitinophaga pinensis (assembly GCA_945870105.1). Taxonomy (GTDB): domain Bacteria; phylum Bacteroidota; class Bacteroidia; order SXHM01; family SXHM01; genus SXHM01. Next base: position 574 of record CAMBRL010000074.1, on the reverse strand, counting down.
TCCTTTTCTTTATAAAAGGCATAGGTTATCATTTTATCGCGGTCAATTATCTTCTGCATAATAACGTTACGGTCTTGCAATACTTCAGCAGACTGCTTATCAACCTGCTTTTCGGGAACAACCTCTTTTACAGATTTCAGTTCGGCTGCACGCTTTGCCTGCTCGGCTTCAGCAATGCGCTTTGCTTCGTCCTTTGCCCGTTGTTCAGCAGCTAATCGCTCTTTCTCCTGTACTTCTTTTAATGTTTTTTCTACAGCAGCTTTTACCTCTGCTTCTTTTTTTGCCTTCTCTGCTTCCGCTAAAATTTTTGCATCTTCCTTTGCCTTTTGTTCAGCAGCCAGTCGCTCTTTCTCTTCCACCTCTCTCAGCGCCTTTGCAACTGCGGCTTTTACATCTGCCTCTTCTTTTGCCTTTTGCGCTGCAAGTTCTGAAGCACGTTTGGCTTCTTCAGCTGCTTTTTGTCTTGCCTCTTCCGTTGCCTTTTGTTCTGCAGCTATTTTTGCTTTTTCTTCTGCTGCTTTCAATACTGCCTGTTTCTCAGTTTCCTCTGCTTTAGCTTTTGCCACTGCTGCTG
>CAMBRL010000073.1 GCA_945870105.1 Chitinophaga pinensis | reverse complement strand
AGTACTTCTGAAACTTGTTGTTCAGCCTCTGAAAATTCTTTTTCAGTTACCTGAAGTTCTGTTATTTTGGTTTTGTCAAACCGCAATGAATATTCGCGCAAAGCCTTGTCACCATTTGCTTTTACGTTGTCAATGATTTCTGAAACACTCGCATACAATGATGTTGAATCAAAATATGGGCGTTGAAGCAACGACTGCTGTTGTTGTTTATCAGGATTGATAACTATATTCATTTAAAGAATCATTTTTTCAATCGGAACTACTAAAATTCCCTGAGCACCATTGGCTTTCAGGTTTTCAATTATTTCCCAGAAATCATTTTCATTTACTACCGAATGAACAGAACTCCAGCCTTCTTCAGCAAGCGGAAGAACGGTTGGACTTTTCATTCCCGGCAATATTTTTATTATTTCATCTAATTTGTTGTTGGGCGCATTCAGTAGAATGTATTTGTTGTTCTTGGCTTTCTTTACTGCATTAAGGCGAAAGACCAAACGGTTAATGATTTCCTGCTTTTCTGCCGACAAATTATTTCCTGAAACCAGAACGGCTTCTGATTTGAAAATAACCTGCGCTTCACGTAAACCATTCATAAAAAGCGTGCTTCCAGAACTTACCAAATCGCAAATAGCATCTGCAAGTCCAATGCCTGGTGCAATTTCCACGGAACCGCTTATTTCGTGTATCTCGGCTGTGATGTTGTTTTCTTTTAAATACTTTCCGAGAATGTGTGGATAAGAAGTCGCTATTTTTAAACCGTTCAGGTCAGCAGGAGAACTAAATTCTTTTGCTTTCGGAACGGCAATGCTCAAACGGCATTTACCAAATCCAAGTGCATTAATGGTTTGAACATTTTTATTTTTTTCAACCAGCACATTTTGTCCAATTATTCCGATGTCGGCAACACCATCTTCTACGTACTGCGGAATATCATCATCGCGCAGGAATAACACTTCCAGCGGAAAATTAAAAGCCTCTGACTTTAGTTTGTTGATGCCGTTGTTGAATTCTATTCCTGCTTCGCGCAATATGCGAATGCTGTCTTCGTGCAGTCTTCCTGATTTTTGAATCGCAATTCTTAGTTTGTTCATTTTAGTTCGGTATGAAAATAAAAGAGGGCTTACCGTTATGGAAAGCCCTCTTTGTATAGTTTACAATAGCTAACCACTCACACGTTGTGTGCATGATGGCTATGGTGATGTGAGTTAATTGTTTTCATTTATTTTGATTACAAATATAATAGGTTTTACTGAAAACAAGTAAACGTTCAAGTTTTGCCTGAATGTTTAATCTCAATTATTAACTAATTAGCTGTGCCTATTCGTGCAGAACCAACATAGGTACGTGCGTATGAAAAGCCATTTGCTTGGTTATGCTGCGATGGAAGATGCTTTTGAAAAATCCTGTTTTACGTTCTATCATCACTAATAAGTCAGGATTGTTAGTATGCAGGTATTCATCAATGCCGGCAGCCTTATCTTCGTTTTCAATAAAGCTGTATGCGTGTTGTATTCCATTAAAAAGATGATCAATTTTCAATCCTTCATAGCCTTGATTTACATCTGTTATTTTGCCTTTGTCAAGTATGTTTAGAATAGTAATTTCTGCATTACTTGTTTTTGCAAGGGTTGCTATAGTTTCTAAACTATCTTGCTTTTCAATATGTTTGTAATCAGCAGCAAAAACAATGTTCTTGAGGTTTTTGAATTCTGTCTTTGAAGGCACCATCAGTAATGGACAGTTGATACTTTTGGCTGCTGCTGCCGAATTGCTACCTAGTAATGCTTCCCTTAAACCCGAGGCTCCTTGTGTACCCATCACAACGTAATCTACTTTCTTTTCTCGTGCAACTGCGTTTAGAATGTCAACTAAGTTGCCGAATTGAGAAACCGTTTCAAAAGTATTATTGTCAGCAATTTTCATTGCTTTAACTGCGTTAAGTTCACTTTCCAATCCTTGCTTTGATGTTTTCATCAGAATATCTTCAACTGAAATCAATACTTCGGGCGGAGTGTAAGGTGCCTGCCATGTATTAAGCAGAATAAAATGATTGCCGGAGCCGAAGAATTGAAGCGCATATTTTAATGCATTTCGCGCATTGGAAGAAAAATCGGTTGGCAGCAGGATGTTTTTCATATTTCAGTTCGATTATATGTAAGTGCAAATATCTAACAGCGTTGTTCAATGTTTAATGAGGTTCATCAGTCATGGATATGATTAATGTCATGTTTTTGCATGAGCGACATCACATCTTAAACACTGCTTTCAATCCAATTTTGCACCAACAAAAAACTATGTTATAATGAAAAATAATGAAAATGTTCAGGTTGCATCCGTTTTGCGTGCAGCGGGTCAAGTTGTGCGAGTAGAGATACTTGAATTGCTCAACAAAGAAGGTGAAGTTTCTGTGAATGATATTTGCGAGAAACTAAAAATTGAGCAATCACTCACCTCTCACCACCTCAGTCTGCTTGCTAAAGCAGGTTATATTAAAGGAACACGCAGAGGGAAATTTATTTTCTACTCTGTTGCATCGCGCGAACTTTTTGGTTTTCTGCAGGTTGCCAAAAAACAATTGGGTATATAGGTTAATCATTCCTTTAGGAAATGATAATTTTGCCGGAATGGAATATCGGATTGCAATAATTAACTCTTAATATCTACGAGCTATCTATCAGATATTGTTTGAATCAGCCGGTGAAGGATTGCTTGTTGCAAACAAGGAAGGAACTATCCTCATGTCCAATCCTCGTGTATGCGAAATGTTCGGTTATTCAAAAATCGAATTGATTGGTAAAGAAATAGACATGTTGGTGCCCGACCACTTGCGGCACAGACACATAAAGCACCGTGAAGGTTACCATCATCATCCTAAAAAACGATCCATGGGCAAGGGTGTTGATCTTCAGGGTCAACGCAAGGACGGTTCTTCTTTTCCTCTTGAAATAAGTCTTAATTATTTCCAAAATGAAGATGATATACTAGTAATGGCTTTGCTCATCGACATTACCGAGCGAAAAAAAGCAGATCAAGAGCTTTCAAAGGCTATGAGAGAATTCAGGGACTATAAATTTGCTTTGGACGAAGCAGCTATTGTGGCCATTACCGATCAGAAAGGGATTATCATGCATGCTAATGATAATTTCTGTAAAATTTCAAAATACAGCAGAGAAGAATTGATAGGACAAGATCATCGCATTGTCAATTCAGGCCATCATTCCAAAGAATTTATCCGAAACTTATGGGTAACCATTGCTAATGGAAAAACATGGAAAGGCGAGCTGAGAAACAAAGCGAAGGATGGAACTATTTATTGGGTGGACACTACCATAATTCCTTTCTTGAATGAAGATGGGAAACCATACCAGTACGTTGCAATAAGGGCAGATATTACCGAACGCAAGGTAATGAATGAAAGAATTCTTCAGTTAAATAATGAATTGGAACAACGCGTGGAACAGCGAACAGAAGCATTACGGGAAAGTGAAAAACTTTACAGCACCATTGCCCGCAATTATCCTAATGGAACTATCAGTGTATTTGATGAAGAGTTACGTTATGTTTTTGTAGAAGGTAAAGAACTTTATAAAATTGGTGTTACCAGCAAAGACTTGATAGGAACAAGTTATTTAGACCGACTGCCGAAAGATATAGGAGTAAATATTGAAAAACATCTGCTCAATGTTTTTAAGGGAATGAGTACTTCATTTGAATTTGAATATCGCAATAACCATTACATACTCAATGCAGTTCCAATGCCTGACAGCAAAGGCAATACCCGTCAGATTTTGGTTGTGGAACAAAATGTAACCAAACAGAAAAAAGCTGAAAATGAGATACGTAAATCACTGGAAAAAGAAAAAGAACTGAATGAACTGAAATCGCGTTTTGTATCTATGGCTTCGCACGAATTTCGTACACCGCTCAGCACTATACTATCGTCTGTTTCCTTGGTACAGAAATACGATGCTCCTGAAAATGCAGAGAAGCGGGAGAAGCACATTATCCGCATTAAGTCAGCTGTTAATAACCTAACAGGAATACTGAACGATTTTCTTTCCCTTGATAAACTGGAAACAGGTAAAATTGAAAACAACCCCGTTGAATTTGATGTTGTAAAATTTTCGGAGGAAATGACCGAAGAGATGCAGGCTGTTGCCAAAAAAGGACAAAGCGTTATTTATAAACACAGCGGCAAAAACACTAGTGTAGTAGCCGATAAACATATTCTTAAAAATATACTTCATAATCTGCTTTCCAATGCCAGTAAGTATTCTGAAGAAGGAACAGAAGTAGATTTTAAAACCTTTAGCGATAGAACTAAATTAAAAATTGAAATTCGCGACAATGGAATTGGAATCCCTGAAGAAGAAAAGCAGCATATGTTCGAGCGTTTTTTTAGAGCGAAAAATGCAGTGAACATAGGTGGAACAGGGTTGGGTCTTAACATTGTTAAAAAGTACACAGAACTGCTAAATGGTGAAATAGGATTTGAAAGCAAAGCAGGTGAAGGCACTACCTTCACTCTTATTATTCCACTTAAACCAAAAGCGAAATAATTTAACCAAAAGGCCATGAAAAAAACAATTTTACTTATAGAAGACAATGTTGAGGTTCGGGAAAATACTGCCGAAATTCTGGAACTTTCCAACTACAAAGTGCTTACTGCAGAAAACGGAAAGATAGGTGTTGAAGTAGCCAAAAAATCAAAACCTGATTTGATTATCTGTGATATTATGATGCCGGAAATGGATGGCTATGGCGTTTTGTTCATGCTGGGTAAAGACCCCGAAACATCAGGCATTCCTTTTATTTTTCTTACTGCCAAAGCTGAAAAGAGTGATATCCGCAGAGGAATGGAATTAGGTGCAGATGATTACCTGACCAAACCGTTTGATGAAATGGCCTTGCTTAATGCCATTGAAATACGTTTGAAAAAGAACGAAATATTTAAAAAAGCATTCAGGAAAAATGAAGATGGTCTAACCGAATTTTTAAATGATGCCAGAGGAGTTGAAGAACTTCAGAAACTTTCGGAGTCGCGCAAAAATCGCACTTTTAAAAAGAAGGATATTATTTTCCATGAAGGCGATTTTCCGTACAACCTTTACTTTATTGTTAAAGGAAAAGTAAAAAATTTCAAGATGAACCGTGACGGAAAGGAGTACATCACCGGTGTTTCAAAAGAAGGTGATTTCATCGGCTACATGGATATTCTTGAAAATACTGATTTTACTGAATCGGCAGAGGCAATGGAAGATACGGAAATACAGACTATCGTACGTCAGGACTTTCTTTCGCTGATATACAGCAACCGCGATGTGGCTGCTAAGTTTATAAAAATGCTTTCGGGTGATTTGAAGGAGCGCGAAGAGCGCATGCTTAACCTTGCCTATAACTCTGTGCGTAAACGCACCGCAGATGCTTTACTTATGTTGCAAAAGCGCTACAACGGAGAGGAGACCGGAAAAGCATTACCGGTTTCGCGCGAAGACCTTGCGGGAATTGTGGGCACTTCTACAGAGTCGGTTATACGCACGCTTAGTGATTTTAAAGAAGAAAAACTCATCATTATTGAGGGGCGCAACATTACCCTGCTGAGCAGCGACAAGTTAAAAAAAATCTGGTAAATGATATAAATCAGTTTATGTACTGATAACTATCATCGTACAAAAATTACCCCTCATACATTTTTGTTCTGTTAAAAACTTAAAACCCTTTTCACATGAACAAAAACAAAATGATAGCTGTTGTAACAGCTGCAATTACCTACTTGGTTTTTATGCCTGTTGCTTATTTTGATATTGATTTGGCACATCCTGTAAAAGGTGTGTTCTGTTTCCTGTTTACAATTTTTGGTTTCCTCGGCACTATGTTTTTCTGGGGTAAGAAAGCCAATTGACTTCTTAAATGTCACAATATACCAATGTAGGAAAAGTACACAAATGCACGCACTGCGGTGAGAACTGCGCAGAGGAAACTATTCTTGCAAGCGGAAAAAGTTTTTGCTGCGAAGGATGCAAATTGGTTTACGAGATACTGGACGAGAATAATCTCTGCACCTATTACAGCCTTAACAATCGTCCGGGAATATCACAAAAGAACCAATCTAAGAACAGGTACGGTTATCTGCGCGATGCAGCATTGCGCGAAAAGCTTATTAGTTTTTCGGACGGACAAAAAACTACTGTAAACTTCCGTGTGCCACAGGTGCATTGCAGTTCCTGTATTTGGCTGCTGGAGAATATGTCGAAACTGAACAAAGGCATTATTTCTTCGCGTGTTAATTTTCTGAAAAAGGAAGTAACCATTTTCTTTATGGATAATGAAATTCATTTGGCTGAAGTGGCCGAACTGCTTGCCAACATCGGTTATCCTCCTGAGATAAACCTGGCAGACGAACAGACAATAAAACAAAAGAAAGATTATTCGCGCTGGTATAAAATAGGAGTGGCGGGTTTCTGTTTCGGCAATATTATGTTGCTCAGTTTTCCTGAATACTTGACGGGTAAATCGGTACTGGAACCATCGTTTAAATTATTGTTCGGGTATCTGAACATTGCATTATCGCTGCCGGTTTTCTTTTACAGTGCTTCTGAGTTTTTTAAATCGGCATTCTACAGCCTGCGCCAAAAGTTTATCAATATTGATGTACCCATTGCATTGGGTATTGCAGTAATGTTTATCCGCAGTGTTACCGAAATTGTTTTGCAGACCGGACCAGGCTACATGGATTCCATGGCGGCTCTTGTTTTTCTGATGTTGGTGGGGCGATGGTTTCAGAACCAGACGTATCATACGCTGTCGTTTGAGCGCGATTATAAATCATATTTTCCGGTAGCGGTTACGTTGATTAAGAATGAGGAAGAGCAAAGTATTCCGCTTTCGAAACTGAAAGTGGGCAACCTTATTCTTGTGCGCAACAATGAGATTATTCCTGCTGATTCAATTCTGCTTTCGGATGAGGCAAACATAGATTACAGCTTCGTTACAGGCGAATCGCAGCCCGTGAACATTACAAAAGGTGCTACTGTTTTTGCAGGCGGCAAGCAGTGCGGCAGTGCTATTAAAGTAGAGGTGATAAAAAATGTTTCGCAGAGTTACCTAACCGAACTGTGGAACAACGAAATTTTTTCGGCAACCGATAAAGACAAACACGAGCCGTTGATCAATGTTATCAGTAAATATTTTACAGCAGCTATTATTCTTATTGCTGTTGGCTCGGCTTTGTGGTGGCTGCCATCTGATATGCACAAGGCGCTGGATGCTTTTACTGCGGTATTGATTATTGCCTGCCCTTGTGCGTTGGCATTGTCATCGCCTTTCACGTTGGGACATATTGTTAGAGTTTTTGGTAAGAATGGTTTTTATTTAAAGAATGCTGCAGTGGTGGAGAGCATTGCCAAAACCACCCATTTTGTTTTTGACAAAACAGGAACTATTACTGTTGCCGGAAGTTCGCAGGTGGTATATGAAGGCGAAGAACTGAATGCACAGGAATTAGTTGCGATTAAATCATTGTTCAGTCAGAGTTCGCATCCGTTGAGTGCTGCTATTGCGCAAAGTATTACGGCAAATGGACAGGCAGGCATCAGCGGTTTTTCTGAACTTGCCGGAAAAGGTATTAAGGGCAAGGCAGGGGAGATGGAACTGAAGGCAGGCGCTGCTGCATTTGCAGGCACGGTTGACAGCGGTAACGTAAAATCTTCACGTGTGTATGTAAACATCAATGGTAAGTACAAAGGCGTTTTCAGTCTTAACATTCAGTATCGTGAGGGACTGAATGAAATGCTGCATACGCTTTCATCTGGGTATGAACTGGCGCTTGTTTCGGGTGATAATGCTTCGGAAGAAAAAACGCTGACCACTGTTTTTCCTGCGGGTTCGGTGCTGCGCTTTAACTACTCACCGCAGGATAAACTTGATTTTGTAAAACACCTGCAAAGCAATAAAAACAAAGTGCTCATGGTGGGTGACGGACTGAACGATGCTGGTGCGCTGAAACAAAGCGACACGGGTATTTCGGTTTCTAACAACCTGAATAATTTTTCGCCTGCCTGCGATGCTATTCTGGAGGGCAGCAATTTTCAAAAGCTTCCGCTGCTGATTGCGTTTGCAAAAAAATCATCGATCATTATCGGTATCTCGTTGGTGATCTCTCTACTGTATAATGCGGTTGGACTTAGCTTTGCGGTGCAGGGTTTGCTCTCGCCTGTTTTTGCGGCTGTGTTGATGCCACTGAGTTCTATTACGGTGGTTGCCTTTGTTACGTTGAGTGTGAAGGTGATAGCCGTGAGGATGAAGTTATAGTTTTTTACCGCTAAGGCGCAAAGGCGTGAAGTTCAGAATGAGATACTGAAACAAGTTCAGCATGACTTAAGTCTAGTGATAATACGGATAAATATCACCTTCCGGAGGTTCGCAACCCTGACTTATTTCTTTGCTGTGTTTTATTAATTCCTGCATCCAGAAGCGGTTGGCATCTTTGGCGCGTTTTTGCAGTTCGGCAATGTCTTTGTCTTTTTCTGCGGCCTCATCCATGCAGTTGGAATAGATATCAATTCTTCCGGTGGCATTGCCAAGTCCGGGTACTTTGGTTGAAAGGCGGTTTACTTCTTTCATGCCCCAGTATTCGTGTTCATCCCAGAGGCTATCGCTGCCGGAGGTCATGGGCAGCCGGCTTTCGTAATCGCTCCAGGCTTCAATAAAAGTTATTTCGCCTTGGTCATTAAAGGTAAACTCTTCGTAAATGGGGCAGGGTGTTTCGCTGTAGTTAAAAACTACATGGCAGCGGCAGAAGGGCTGCGTATCAAAGCCGCGGCAATCGAGCAGGTTGTATTTGGTGGGGTTTAGTTTGAGCATAACATCGGTGGCAATAAGACCGGTTTTGCGGAAGCCGGTGAGTAGCATCCATGGAGGCCACTCCCAACGGATAACAAGGTCGGAATAGTTGGGTTGCACCTTTGCAGGAATATCGGACTGCATGGTTTGAAAGTATTTTGTGCCTTGTTCTGCATAATAGGTTGCGGGAAATTTTGGGCTGAGGTTGGATAACAATGCCCCCTCATGAATACAGTTTATTTTTCCAACAGAACTTTGAACAATTTGTTTGGATGTGGAGCATGCTATGCAGCAGAACAAAATCAGGAACAATAATAACATGTTTATTTTCATACACTGCAAAAGTATTTCTTTTAGCAAAGGAATTTTGAATGGATGATTATCTCACTTTATTGCCAATTTCAGAGTTCGCTAAACCATTTTCCTGACATAAATCATATTTCATACTGACCACTGTCATTCATACAAAAGTATGACTATCGCATTTTTGTCCCCGAAAAAATAAAAATGAGCGCCATCTTCCTCCTTATCGGTATCAGTTTATTAGTAGCAGTAGGATTTTTAGTTGCCTTTCTGTGGGCAGTAAAAACCAATCAATACGAAGATGACTACACGCCCTCAGTCCGCATGCTTTTTAACGACACACCCCCAAATAACAACGAACAAACAAAACCCGAATAAATTATGGAAACCGAAAAATTCTCTTACGACAATAAAATTGTGAAAATGTTTGCCTACGCCACCATCCTGTGGGGTATTGTAGGCATGACGGTAGGATTACTCATTGCCCTGCAATTGGTATTTCCTGTGCTTAACTTCAATTTTGCTTACACTACGTTTGGGCGTATTCGTCCATTGCATACTAACGCAGTAATTTTCGCCTTTGTCGGAAACGGAATTTTTATGGGTGTTTATTATTCGCTACAGCGTTTGTTGAAAGCGCGTATGTGGAACGATACCCTTAGTAAAATAAATTTTTGGGGCTGGCAATTGATTATAGTAGCGGCAGCTCTTACGCTAGTTTTAGGTTTCACTACCGGAAAAGAATATGCAGAGTTGGAGTGGCCCATTGATATTGCGATTGCATTAATATGGGTAGTGTTTGGTCTGAACATGTTTATGACCATTATCAAACGCAGAGAGCGCCACTTGTATGTAGCTATCTGGTTCTACATCGCAACGTTTGTAACCGTTGCTGTGCTGCACATTGTTAACTCTTTTGAAATTCCGGTTAGTCTTTTCAAAAGCTATTCGTTTTATGCAGGTGTGCAGGATGCTTTGGTACAATGGTGGTATGGTCACAACGCAGTGGCGTTTTTCTTAACAACACCTTACTTGGGCTTGATGTATTACTTCATTCCAAAAATTGCAAATCGTCCGGTTTACTCTTATCGACTTTCCATCGTTCACTTCTGGGCGCTGATATTCCTTTACATCTGGGCAGGTCCTCACCACTTGCTTTACACTGCTTTGCCTGACTGGGCACAATCACTTGGTACGGTGTTCTCTATTATGCTCATCGCGCCATCATGGGGAGGTATGATTAACGGTTTGCTTACCCTGCGTGGTGCCTGGGATCGTGTGCGTGAAAATCCGGTGTTGAAATTTATGGTGGTGGCCATCACCTGCTATGGCATGTCAACCTTCGAAGGTCCTATGCTTTCATTGAAATCAGTAAATGCCATCAGTCACTTTACCGATTGGACTATTGCACACGTTCACATTGGTGCGTTGGGTTGGAATGGTCTGCTCACTTTCGGTATCATTTACTTCCTGATCCCGAAAATGTTTAACACCAAACTGTATTCCGAGAAATTAGCCAACACACACTTTTGGTTAGCAACATTGGGAATTATCTTCTATGCACTGCCGATGTATTGGGCAGGTTTAACCCAGTTCGGAATGTGGAGACAATTTACTCCTGAAGGTTTCCTTGCATACCCTAACTTTCTTGAAACAGTAACACAGTTGAAACCACTTTACGCTCTGCGTTCATTCGGTGGTCTGTTGTATCTGAGCGGTGTTTTTGTAATGCTTTACAACGTTGTTAAAACCGTTAAAGCCGGAAACTTTGTTGACAACGAAGCAGCAGAAGCTCCTGCGCTGTCAAAAGATTACACCGCACATGCAGGCGAAGGATGGCACCGTTGGATTGAGCGCAGACCAATTCAGATGTTGTTGTTCTCTTTAGTGTTGGTTTCTATTGGTGGACTGATTGAGATTGTTCCCACCTTCCTGATCAAATCCAATATACCAAGCATTGCAAGCGTTAAACCATACACTCCGCTTGAGTTGCAGGGTCGCGATATTTATATCCGCGAAGGTTGCAACAACTGCCACTCACAAATGATTCGACCGTTCCGTTTTGAAACAGAGCGTTACGGTGAGTATAGCAAAGCCGGAGAGTTTGTCTATGACCATCCTTTCTTGTGGGGATCAAAACGTACAGGACCGGATTTGCACCGCGAAGGTTTAAAATATCCTGACTCATGGCACTACAATCACATGCTGGATCCTGAGAGCATGAGCGCGGGAACCATTATGCCAGCATACTCATGGTTGCACACTAGCGAGTTGGATACATCAAACACTGCAGCTAAGATTAATGCTATGCGCACCATAGGTGTTCCTTATCCCGAAGGTTATGATAAGATTGCCAATGCCGACCTTGTTTACCAGGAACAACAGATTGTTAAAAATCTGGAGAAAGATAAAATACAGGCATTGCCTAACACGGAGATCATTGCGCTTATCGCTTATCTGCAACGTTTGGGTACCGATATAAAAGCAGATAAAGCACAGGCACAGAAATAATATAACAACGAACCATCTAAAACAGCAAACCCATGTTGAAATTTGTAAAGCATCATCTCACCAATATCACAGGAATTGAGATTTATCCGCTCATCTCCTTCGGAATATTCTTTGTCTTTTTTGTGGGACTTCTTGCCTATGTAGTAATGGAAAGGAAGGAGTATATAAAAGAAATGAAAAACATGCCTTTAGACGATATTATCTAACAACCCTAAAACGTTCAACACTATGAACCACATCAAAAATATATTTCAGAAAGCAGCTCTGTCTGCATTCATGCTCTTTTTATCAGGAAACCTGATAGCAGCCGAATCACCCCAGGTGCCATGGAGAAACCTCAAGTTTGCAACCGAAACCTCAACATTCTGGTTTCTTTCCGGGTTGGCTTTATTCCTGCTGATACTGATCATTGTTCTGGCAAGTGTTTTAAAAAGCATTGTTTCAAACAAAGACCTGTGGCTTAAAAAAGTAGCAGGAAACAAAGCAGCATCGGTTATGCTTATTGCCCTGATGACACTTCCTGCAACATCAGCATTTGCGCAGGCCGCAAGCCCTGAAGCTGCACCGTTGGTAGTGATGACAGAGGATATTTTCTGGGTGTTGGTAGCGGTAAACTTTGTCTTGCTGTCATTATTGTTTGCTATTTTGCTGCTGATAAAAAATCTGCTGAAAAGTTTAAAAACTGAGGATGTTGCAGAAGTTGCGCCAGTAAAACAAGACATCTGGGCAGGTGCTTTGAATGATGCAGTTCCTGTTGAACGCGAAGGTGAAATCATCATGGACCATGAATACGATGGTATCCGTGAGTTGGATAACAACCTACCACCTTGGTGGGTTTGGGGTTTCTATTTCACCATTGCGTTTGCGGGTGTTTACCTTACGTATTATCACATCACTGGCAAAGGAGATTTACAGATAGCGGAATATGAAAAGTCTATGGAAGAAGGACGTTTGCAGAAAGAAGCCTTCCTAGCAAAATCAGGAGCAAAGGTGGATGAGAATAGTGTTGTTGCTTTTACTGAAGCAGCACAATTAGACAAAGGAAAAGAAACATTCAAAACCTTTTGTGCCGCTTGCCATGGACAGGTAGGAGAGGGTGGAGTAGGACCTAACTTTGCAGACGAGTACTGGATAAACGGTGGAGGAATACATAACATTTTCAAAACTATAAAATACGGTGTGCCCGCAAAAGGTATGATAGCTTGGGAAGCACAGCTTACACCTTTGCAGATACAGGAAGTGGGAAGCTACATTCTTACACTGAAAGGCACCAATCCTGCTAATCCAAAAGAGCCGCAAGGTGAGTTGTGGTCAGAAGGCGGAGTGCCTGCTGCACAACCCGACAGCACAGTTGCCGACAGCTCAAAGGCACCTGTTGCAGTTAATCAGTAATTTGTATTTTTTATAGCCATATTGAGGAGGAGAATAGTGCGGAAGAACCCATCAGTTTTTATTAATTCATAGAAGTAATGGCTATCAATTTTGACATAAAGGATCCCGAAGGAACATTCAGGGATTCTATCAGCACGATTAACAAAGAAGGCGACCGTAAGTGGATATTTCCTAAAAAGCCGGCAGGTAAATATTACAATGCGCGTACCATTGTAAGTTTAGTTCTGCTCACCTTTTTATTTTCTGGACCATTCATTCGCATCAATGGCGAACCGCTGTTGATGATGAATATTATTCAGCGCAAGTTTGTGTTGTTCGGTCAGGTTTTCTGGCCACAGGATTTTTACATTTTCGGCTTGGCGATGATTACCTTCCTAGTGTTTATCATTGTGTTCACGGTTATTTTCGGAAGAGTATTCTGTGGTTGGGTTTGTCCGCAAACCATTTTTATGGAAATGGTATTCCGCAAAATAGAATACTGGATTGAAGGCGACTGGAAACAGCAGCAAGCATTAGACAAAATGCCGTGGAATACAGAAAAAATATGGAAAAAAACATTGAAGCATGTTGTTTTTTACATCATCTCTTTCTTTATTGCCAATACGTTTCTTGCCTACATAATTGGCAGTGATGAGTTGATGACCATTATTACTGATCCTCCGCAACAACATATTGGAGGGCTTACATCCATCATGATTTTCAGCGCTGTGTTTTATGGAGTATTCTCCAGGTTTCGTGAGCAGGTTTGTCTGGTGGTTTGTCCTTACGGTAGATTGCAGGGCGTGTTGCTTGACCGCAACTCCATTGTGGTTGCTTATGATAAAGTGCGTGGTGAGTCTCGTGCAAAATTTCACAAAAATGAAAACCGCGCTGAAGTGGGGAAGGGCGACTGTATAGATTGTCACCACTGCGTTGATGTTTGTCCTACAGGAATTGACATCCGCAACGGAACTCAGTTGGAGTGCGTGAACTGCACTGCTTGTATTGATGCCTGCAACCACATGATGGAAAGTGTAAACCTGAAACCGGGTCTTATCCGTTATGCTTCAGAGAATGAGATTGCAGAAAACAAACCGTTTAAATTTACTGCACGGATGAAAGCATATTCAGCACTGCTGACACTGCTGATTATTGCAATGACTACACTACTTATTACCCGCAGTGATGTTTCAGCTACGCTGCTGCGCACTCCCGGAATGCTTTATCAGGAGCAGGAAGGCGGGAAAGTCAGTAATCTGTATAATTACAAAATCATCAATAAAACAAATCATGCAATTCCACTTACCTTAAAGCCACTTGACTCTAATATTGAAATTAAATTAGTGGCGCATGAAAACATTGTGGTTAATGAACAAGGTATTGCACAGGGAGCATTATTTATCTATGCCAGCAAAACTGATCTGAAGAAAATGAAATCAAAATTCACTATTGGAATTTACTCTGGTGATGAGTTGTTATATAAAATGAAGACTACGTTTATAGGACCTATAACTTTAAATAAATAAACCATGAACTGGGGATACAAAATAGCCATTTTCTACACTGCTTTTGCAGCCTTTATTATTGCATTGGTAGTAATGAGTTTCAATCAGAAATATGATCTGGTAACCGAAGATTATTATGACAAGGAATTGAAATTTCAGGAGCAGATTGACAAACAGAATTTGGTTAACACAAATAGCAAACAAGTTGTGTGGAAACACGAAGGTAAATCACTGAACCTTGTTTTTCCTGCTACAGAAAAGGTAAGCGGTGAAATAAAATTGTTCCGTCCTTCGGATGCAGCAATGGATTTTAAAGTAGCTGTTATGCCCGACAGTTCAGGTAATCAGCAGGTGGATATAACTGCCGCAAGCAGTGGAAAATACCTGTTGCAGATTGATTGGAAGGAAAATGACAAATCGTATTTTCAGGAAAGTGTAATTATACTGTAACATGCTTTGGACAGCATTCACATTGGGTTTATTAGGTAGCTTTCACTGCATAGGAATGTGCGGACCGATTGCGCTCGCATTACCTGTTGGCGGAAACAGTTTAGCGGAAAGAGTTGTAGCAGCTATTACTTATAACTCGGGCAGAATTCTTACCTATTCTCTCTTTGGTGTTTTGTTCGGTATCATTGGAAAAACCTTTGCACTGGCGGGATGGCAGCAAGGATTCTCCATCACTATCGGTGTGTTGATTGTACTTTCAATACTTATTCCCGGTGTGTTGAGCAGCGGAACTAAAATCACAGGTTTTGCTTATGGTTTTACTTCGCGCATAAAAAAAGGGATGAAGAATTTCTTTCAGCAACGCACGTTTTTTTCCTTTTTCTTTATCGGTATTCTAAACGGTTTACTGCCCTGCGGATTGGTTTATTTGGCAGTGGCAGGAGCATCGGCAACATCGGGTCCGGCTGAAGGAGCAGCGTATATGGCGCTGTTTGGCGCAGGAACGTTACCTGTGATGCTGTCAGTAATTGTAGCCGGTAATTTTATCAGTGTCAACATCCGCAACCATATCCGTAAGGCAATGCCGTATGTTATCTTGCTGATAGGTGTATTATTTATCCTGCGCGGATTGAATTTGGGTATACCTTATATCAGTCCAAAGATTAGTAAGGGTGAGGCGCACTCTTGCCACTGAAAACTCATTAAAATATAAGGTAATAAAAAAGCGAGTTGATTTCTCAACTCGCTTAGTACCCGGGAGCGGGGTCGAACCGCTACGGCCGCAATGGCCACAGGATTTTAAGTCCTGCGTGTCTACCAATTCCACCACCTGGGCAGGTAGTATTTTAATGTTTTCACCACCTTGGTCAGGCAGTATTCTTTTCATAAAAAAACCTCTTTTGGAGAGGTTTTTTGAGCGGGAAACGAGACTCGAACTCGCGACCCCGACCTTGGCAAGGTCGTGCTCTACCAACTGAGCTATTCCCGCTTTTTTTGTGGACTGCAAAAGTAAATAAAAAATGTAATCCGCAAAATTTTATTAAAACTCTTTACCTGCTTACTTTTTAGCTGTTTTAACTCCTGCTATTTTGTAAGATATTCCTACACCAATCACTTCTTTGAACTGAGTTTTAGGACCTTGACCCACCTGAACTTTTTCTCCGTTTATTTTCTGATAAGTAGGAATGTTAATGTCATGGTCATAAATCAGGTTAGTGTAAATGCTGGTTGTAATCAATTTTCCGGCTTTAATGGTGATGGTGGTTTCCCAGTTTATATCAATATTTCCCCGATTTTCTGCTTTAGGCTCTGTGTAGTTATTGAACAGTTGGAGTGTGGAAAGCAGGTTCAGGTATTTGGTTAAATCTTTTTGAAACTTTGCGCGAAGTGATGCTCCGAATTCCCCACGTATTTTTCTTCCGTGAGAAATCAGTGAACTGTCAACAAGACTATATTCTGCGGCTTTCACTCCATAGGAACCTAAATCGGCTAAGCGTTGGTCATTCACAAATGTGAACTTTCCGGTGGCAGGAGAAACAAATAATGAAAAGTAATCATTCGGTTTATAATCCATACCTAATGCAATAAGAGCAAAGGCAGGAGCAGCAAAGCGTGACACTATAATACTATCGTTAGGGAAATTATAACCATTAGCAAATTGCGATTTAGCGTTTAGCATAGCACTGTAGTAAAATTTACCTTTTGCCAGCGTTCCGAATTTAGAATTAAGGTCAATTTTATCTTCGTTTTTTCTAAAAGGACTATCACCTGATTTCAGCAAGCCATAACCAAGGTCAAGACTATTATCCCAGGTAAGGTGGCCTTTTTTGTAATTTGCAAATCCACTGAAAATTCCTGCAACAGAAAATGAATTTTCACCTCCGGCAGCCCAGTTGGTAAGTCCAACCTGATTGAAATTCACACCAAAAAAACTACCCATTCGCCATAATGTATCTGCTTTAAGAGTATCCTGAGCCATACTGCTGTAAGCAGACGTAGCAAGTATAATTAGCGTAATTATTTTTTTCATATTCTTTGATTTTGTTAATGGGTGATTCAAACGGAATGACCGTTTGAATCACTTACTGATTTTTAGATAATTATTTTTTCAGCAAATCTCTGATTTGTGTCAGCAATACTTCTTCGTTGGAAGGGGCAGGCGGAGCAGCGGGAGCTTCTTCTTCTTTCTTCTTCATCTTATTCATGCCTTTTACAATCATGAAAATGGCAAAAGCAATAATGGTGAAATCGAGAATTGTTTGGCCGAAAGTCCCTATGTTCAATGTAACTGCTGGAGTGGTTACAGCACCTGCTGCATCAACAACAGCATCTTTCAGAGTTAATTTAATGTCGGTAAAGTTTACGCCTCCAAGCGCTAATCCTATGGGTGGCATGATTACATCCGATACTAATGAAGAAACGATTTTTCCGAAGGCGCCACCGATTACAACACCTACTGCAAGGTCAACAACGTTGCCCCTCATTGCAAAATCTCTGAATTCTTTTACTACGCTCATGTTTTTAGTTTTTAGTTAATAATTGGCAAAATAAATTAAAAATTCCGAAAGCAGAATATTGTTTGTTATAAGTGGCTAACCACCAATAAGTTTTTTAATTTCATTCAATTTCATTAGCGCTTCAACTGGTGTAAGTGTATTGATGTCAGTATTAAGAATATCTTCTTTAATTTGGCTTAAAACAGGGTCGTCTAACTGAAAAAAACTGAGTTGGTAATCTTCTTTTACCGGCTTTTTGTTTTTACCGGGAAGCGTTTCTCCTTCATGAGATTTTTCCAGCAACAGCATAATCTCATTTGCCCTGTCTACTACTTTTCTCGGCATTCCGGCCATTTTTGCTACGTGTATTCCAAAGCTGTGTTCACTTCCGCCTGCAACCAACTTGCGCATGAAGATTACTTTGTTTCCTGCTTCTTTTACTGAGACATTGAAATTCTTAACACGGTTCATTGTTTTTGAAACCTCATTCAACTCGTGGTAGTGTGTTGCAAACAATGTTCTCGCTCGGCTTGTTTTATTTTCGTGTAAAAATTCCACGATGGCATGAGCAATGGAAATACCATCATACGTGCTGGTTCCGCGTCCGATTTCATCCAGAATAATCAAACTTTTTGCAGAAACATTATTGAGGATGCTGGCAGTTTCGTTCATCTCTACCATAAAGGTTGATTCGCCCGATGATATATTATCAGATGCACCAACGCGGGTGAAAATTTTATCTGCCAAACCAATTACTGCTGCTTTTGCAGGAACAAAACAACCTGCCTGAGCCATAATTACAATTAAAGCAGTCTGACGCAGTAATGCAGATTTACCTGCCATGTTCGGACCCGTAATGATGATGATTTGTTGCGTATCACTGTCGAGGTAAATATCGTTAGCAATGTATTGTTCACCAGTTGGCATGGCACGTTCAATCACCGGATGCCTGCCATCTTTTATATTCAGAATATTATCATCTGTTATCTCCGGTTTTACATAATTGTTTTGCTCCGAAACAGTGGCGAAACAAAGCAGGCAATCCA
>CAMBRL010000072.1 GCA_945870105.1 Chitinophaga pinensis | reverse complement strand
TTTCGCGAACCTGATTTGATTGATGTGTGGTTTGACAGTGGCTCTATGCCTTATGCACAGTTGCATTATCCGTTTGAGAACAAGGGGTTGATTGACGAGAAGAAATATTTCCCGGCAGATTTTATTGCTGAAGGAGTTGACCAAACACGTGGCTGGTTCTTCACGCTTCATGCGATTAGCGTAATGTTGTTTGATTCGGTTGCTTACAAAACAGTTGTCTCCAACGGTTTGGTTCTGGATAAGAACGGAAACAAAATGAGTAAGAGCAAAGGAAATGCTGTTGACCCGTTTGAAACTATTGAGAAATACAGTGCCGATGCAACTCGTTGGTATATGATTACCAATGCACAGCCTTGGGACAATTTGAAGTTTGACACTGAAGGAATTGCTGAGGTTCAGCGCAAATTTTTCGGAACGCTGCATAATATCTATGCATTTTTCGCGCTGTATGCTAACATTGATAAGTTCACTTATGCTGAAGCAGAAATTCCTGTGGATGAGCGCCCTGAATTAGACAGATGGATTCTTTCTCTATTGAATTCATTAGTAAAAGATGTGGATGAAGCATTGGCAGATTACGAGCCAACCAAGGCAGGACGAGCGATTCAGGATTTTGTGACCGAGCATTTGAGCAACTGGTATGTTCGTTTGAGTCGCAGAAGATTTTGGAAAGGCGATTACACGAAGGATAAAATTTCCGGATATCAGACGATTTATAAATGTTTGGAAACTATTGCCAAGTTGAGTTCGCCCGTTGCACCGTTTTATGCGGATAAGCTTTTTAGGGATTTGAATTTTGCGACAGGAAAAGACAATTCTGTTTCGGTTCACCTTTCTGATTTTCCGGTGGCGGATGAAAAAATAATCAACAAGCAACTGGAAGCACGAATGGAGGTAGCACAACGAATTTCTTCGTTGGTTCTTTCGCTGCGTAAGGGTAGTAAAATCAGGGTTCGTCAGCCGTTGAGCAGAATCATGGTTCCTGTTTTGAATGAAGAATTTCAGAAAAATGTGGAAGCGGTGAAAGATTTAATTCTGAGTGAGGTGAATGTGAAAGAGATTGAATTTTTGACTGATTCGTCAGGAATATTGGTGAAGAAAATCAAGCCGAATTTTAAATCACTTGGTCCGAAATTCGGGAAACACATGAAAGCGATTGCCGCAGAGGTAAACCAATTCGGGCAGGAGCAGATTGCAGAAATAGAACAGACCGGTGCTTATAATCTGGAAATTGAAGTAGCTAAAATTCAGCTTTCGTTGGAAGATGTGGAAATAAGTTCGCAGGATATTCCGGGATGGTTGGTTGCCAGTGAAGGAAAGCTTACCGTTGCGCTTGATATTACTATTTCTGAGAAATTGCGCGAAGAAGGAATTGCCCGTGAGTTTGTGAACCGCATCCAGAACATCCGCAAAGACAGGGATTTTAAGGTAACCGACCGTATCCTATTGAAAGTGAAATCACACGAGGGCATCAATTCAGCCATCCAAAGCAATTTAAATTATATTTGCACCGAAATTTTGGCGGACACCCTTGAAATTGTGGACGAAATCAGCGCCACAGATGGGGTTTCGGTAGATGTAGAGGAAAATCTTATCACCTTAGTTTCAGTTAGTAATTTGAATTAAAAAAGAGGAATTATGGCAAAAAAAACTACTAAACCAGCAAAGAAGGCAGCAAAACCTGCGGCTAAAAAGGCACCTGCTAAAAAGGTTGCCGCAAAGAAACCTGCCGCAAAAAAGCCCGCACCTAAAAAGGTTGCAGCTAAAAAACCGGCACCGAAACCTGCTAAAAAAGTTGCAGCTAAAAAACCTGTAGCTAAAAAACCTGCGAAAAAAGTTGCGCCTAAAAAGATAGTTGCTAAAAAGCCTGTTAAGAAAGTGGTTGCTAAGAAGCCTGCTGCAAAGAAGCCTGCCGCAAAGAAGCCCGCAGCTAAAAAAGTGGTTGTTAAAAAGCCTGCAAAAAAAGTTGCGCCTAAAAAGGTAGCAGCAAAAAAACCGGCTCCTAAACCTGCTAAAAAAGTAGCAGTAAAAAAACCTGCTCCTAAAAAGCCTGCACCAAAGGTGGTTGCTAAACCTGTAGTTGCAAAAGCAAAACCTGCTGCACCTGCACCCAAAGCTGCTGTTGTAAAAGCAGAGCCTAAAAAATTATCAAAACCAGACAGACGCTCGTATGAAGGTTCTATTGACCCGGATCCGATTCACGCACCAATTATTATACCCCAAGCACAGATTAAAGTCCCAAAGGGAGCTATGCAAGACAACGAAAACAGAGTTAGGTATTCAGATAAAGAATTAGCAGAATTTAAAGAAATTATTCTCAAAAAATTAGACGAGGCACGCAAAGACTACGAATTGCTGAAAGCCACTATTTCTCATAAAGACGACCACGGAACAGATGACACCTCTCCAACTTTCAAGTTGTTGGAAGATGGATCTGATGTATTGTCAAAAGAAGAAAGCAATGCATTGGCTGTTCGTCAGCAGAAATTTATTCAGAGCCTTGAAAACGCGCTTATCCGTATTCAAAATAAGGCTTACGGAATTTGCCGTGTTACCGGAAAGCTGATTGGAAAAGACCGTTTGCGTGTTGTTCCTCATGCTACATTAAGCATTGAGGCTAAGAACATGCAGGGATAATATCCGATTTTGAAAAAAGCGCTTTTAGTTGTTTTTTCTGTTCTTTTCATTGACCAGGCTTTAAAGATTTGGGTTAAAACCCACATGTTTTTAGGTCAGGAATATGACTTCCTTGGCGGACTTTTTATTCTGCATTTTACGGAAAACAACGGAATGGCTTTTGGAATGGAACTTGCCGGTGAATACGGCAAACTTTTTCTCAGCGTTTTTCGCATTGCTGCTGTTGCCGGAATTGGCTGGTATCTTTATTCACTTATTAAAACCAATGCGCCATCGCTTGCTATCATCAGCATTGCATTGGTGTTTTCAGGTGCAATCGGTAACATTATTGACAGTGCTTTTTACGGGATGATTTTCACTGAAAGCTATGGCGAAGTGGCAAAGGTTTTTCCTCCAGAAGGCGGCTATGCAAGCTTTCTGCACGGAAGGGTAGTGGACATGTTGTATTTCCCGATTATTGAAGGCCATTTTCCTGAATGGTTTCCAATTTGGGCAAACGAGCATTTTTTGTTTTTTCGTCCGGTTTTTAACATTTCTGATTCTGCTATTACTTGTGGCGTTGGGCTTATCCTTCTTTTTCAGAGAAAGTTTTTTATGAGTGCAAATGCAGAGAACACTGCTGCGAAAACAGAAGAAACTCAGGAGCAGAATTAAGGCGTTGTTTTTTCTACCCTATAACCGATAGAAAAAATATTTTTGGGTGAAAAACTAGCACAGGGGCAACCATCTTCGTGGTAACCACCATCTGAGCGCACAACAAAATCCATGTATTTTCCTGAAAATTCTTTCAGGTTATGTAAACGAAAAGCATTACCCAAAGGATCATCAAGGCAGCCGCCAATACCAACAGGAGTAAAGTTAATCATCATGTTGTTTATTAGTTTTTTGGTTGCACGGTTGCATGGAGAATAATTGTCAACAATGTGCCCGAAAAGTTTGTCGATACCATCTGCCTCCCATCCATGAGCAGATACCCTGAATTTCTTGTCCTGAGGAACGTAAAGCGTAAAAGTATTGCTGAATTTCCATTTGTGTTTTCTTGTTTTACCTAATCCTTTTTTCAGAATGTCTTTGCTTTTTGCAAAATCATTTAAAAAAATGAAGTTGCCTCCAATGTCAACGAACATGCGTATCTCAGCTTTGCCGAAAGCCTCATGAAAACGATCAAAAACCAATTCATCCAGAGTTACTTTTATTTCATCAATTTCATATTCTGGAGGAACTCCTTGTCCTTCGTCCCAATATAAGTAAATGGTTTTTGCAAAAATAGCATCATCATTTACTGCTGTTGACTTCCATGGAATTTGTATGGTTATTGTTCCTTCTTTTGAATCAACAGTATATTTAACCAATGCATTGAAATTATTCGGTTTTCTTTCTTTTACGATATATTTCAAAACTGAATTTTCAGAAGGTTTGGGCAAGACCTGTTTAATAGTAAAAATATAATCTTTAGAACTCATTTTTACTTTACGGACAAAAGCTTTTTGGTTTGCACGGTTATTATCAAAAGCACCTCCATCACCGCTTGCAAAAATATCAACGCGTGTGGCGAATTTGTCAAGATTTTCTGTTGTGATTTTTTCGGGCAAAGCTCTTCTAATAGCTATCAGGCGAACAGGGTGGATTTCTGTTCCAGCCGGTGGATGCCCACGGTCCCAAACCTTTAAACCTTCAACATGCACCCAGTCGCCCCAGGTAGGCCAGTTCCATATAGTGTCTCTGCGTTCATGGCCCGCGCTGAAAAAGCCACAACTTTTTCCTTGCCTGTTTAACTCAGCGGATGGATTTCCTTTATTACTTTGTCCAAGGCCGCATTCCCATTCAATATGGAGATCATTGTTTCTTATTGTATCTCGTTTTCCGTCAGGTTTTATTTTTACATCGTACGAAAGAATAGTACGGTATTTCTTATCTGGAATAAGATTGAAACACATATCGTGAGTGTAATGATACATTGGTAAGTCACTTTCGCTAACTCCTGTGCGGCTTATTTCAGGTTCAATAGTTCCTTCCACAACTGTAACTGAGTCATATCCAACAGCTGGTCTCCATGTAGGGAAAAGCAGACCAATATCATGAATTTGAGTTACAAATGGAACCGGGTGAATAGTATCGTAACAAGGTTCGCAACCATCTTCTGCTTCTTCTGAACTGTGGTGCATTTCAAACTCATCTTCTTCGCCTTCATCAATATTCAGAAACTGAAGCTGTTGTGCAAAAGCAAATTGGCAAATGAGAAAAAATAGTGAAAGAAAAGTAATCCTCATTTCAGATGGTGAATTTCAGAAAAGATTTTCTTTCTGAAGATATTCCGCAATTTGTACAGCATTGGTAGCAGCACCCTTCCTAAGATTATCCGAAACAATCCACATGTTTAAGGTGTTCACCTGACTTTCGTCTCTGCGCAGGCGACCAACAAAAACTTCATCCCTATTATGCGAATCAATCGGCATGGGATATTGTAAATTCTTCACATCATCTTTCACAATTATTCCGAAAGAATTGGAAAGAATTTCTCTTACTTCATTTAAGTCAAAATCATTTTCAAATTCAACATTTACTGCTTCGGAATGCCCTCCAATTACGGGAACACGAACAGTTGTTGCTGTTACTCGAATGGAATCATCACCCATTATTTTCTTGGTTTCGTTCACCATTTTCATTTCTTCTTTGGTGTATCCGTTGTCAAGAAAAACATCAATCTGCGGAATAATATTTAAGTCAATAGGGTAAGCATAAGCCATCGGCCCCTGAATGCCATCGCGTTCGTTATAAAGCTGGTCAACTGCTTTTTTTCCGGTGCCGGTTACACTTTGGTAAGTAGAAACCACCACGCGTTTTATTTTGTATTTTTTGTGAAGCGGATTTAGTGCAACCACCATCTGAATAGTAGAGCAATTTGGGTTGGCAATAATTTTATCTGCGCTGGTCAACACGTGTGCATTAACTTCTGGCACTACTAATTTTTTTGTAGGGTCCATGCGCCAAGCAGATGAGTTGTCAATAACTGTTGAGCCTACTTCGGCAAACTTTGTCGCCCACTCCAACGAAGTGCTTCCGCCAGCTGAAAAAATAGCTATGTCTGGTTTCAGGGCAACAGCTTCCGCCATTCCAATCACTTTATAATTAATTCCCTTGAAAGCAACTTCTTTTCCTATTGACTTTTCTGAAGCCACTGGAAAAAACTCTGTGACAGGGAAGTTTCTTTCCTCAAGCACTTTCATCATCTGTGTACCTACAAGTCCTGTAGAACCTACAACTGCAATTCTCATGATTAACTTATTGTTATTTGATTGGTTGAATGCTTTTTTAAACTTGCCAAAAATAATACAATTAGAAACTGATTATTTCACACATTTATATTATTTAATCAACAATTCTTAATAATAGTTTAATAGTCAGTCAGACTGTTTTACCCTATAAAATTTCATTTTTTCATGACGAGTTAAAATATTTTATATCTTGCCGCTCCTTTTTCCAAAAAAAAGTGATAGAAATCATATTGAAAAGGTAAAAAAATATTTACAAAAAGCAATGAAAAAAATCTACTATTCCTTAACCGTTTTACTCGTTTCTCTACTAACGCTGAATAGCGTTGAATCTCAAGCTCAATGCGCAAAATCAGTTTATCAGGCTGCTAATCTTGGTGCACCTCCTTGCGGAGGTGCTTACGCACAAACAAGCGTAGGAAGTGATGAGTATGTATCAATGTCGGTAGTTGCAGGTGCGCAGTATTGTATCAGCACTTGCGGATCGACCTGGAATACTCAATTAACAGGTTATA
Organism: Chitinophaga pinensis; assembly: GCA_945870105.1. GTDB lineage: Bacteria > Bacteroidota > Bacteroidia > SXHM01 > SXHM01 > SXHM01. Next base: position 12,170 of record CAMBRL010000072.1, on the reverse strand, counting down.
ATGGAGGAAGCCCTGTTTTTTTTAATGATAATAATGGGTTTGATTGTAATCCTTCGCAGCAGGCAAGTATCCAATGGGTAGCAACATTTACCGGAACTTTAGATGTAATGGTAAACAAAAGCAATTGCCTTGGATATCAGGGTGGAGGTACTGCAAACTCAGCTATTTTGCAATACAAGCAATGCTCTCCAACAATTACATCCTCTTCTGCTGATATATGCACCGGACAATGTGTAACTTTAACAGCGGATCAGGCAGGCGGAACATGGAGTGTAACCCCAAATAATGGTCTCACAGGGAATACATTTTGTCCAACAACACTTGGAGCTTATACCATCAGCTATGCATTGGCATCATGTGTGGTCAATCAGGTTATTAATGTTATTACACCTTCAGTAGCGCCTACTGCTGCAGTAGCTAATCCTACATCAGTCTGCCCGGGTGGATTTGCAGCAGTTTCAGTAATAGGAGGTTCGCTTGGAACTAATGCCCAATGGGTTTGGTATGCAGGTGGTTGTGGTGCGCCCAACCCGGTAGTAGGCGTTGGTGCTACAATTAATGGAGCCCCCCCTGTAACAGCAACTTATTATGTAGTAGCAGAAGGAGGATGTGCATCAACTACCTGTGCATCAGTTACTGTTCCTGTTAACACATTATCTACCGATCCTGTTTCTGTTACTGCAACAAACACATCCATTTGTCAGGGTACAGCTACTACGTTAACAGTAAATGGTGGTTCTTTAGGAAGTGCTTCAAACTGGTTTTGGTATAATGGAGCCTGTGGAGGAGTGCTTGTTGGCTCAGGACAATCAATAAATGTTAATCCGCTTTCGTCAACTACATATTATGTAAGAGCAGAAGGACCTTGTAATACTACTAGTTGTGTGAGTATTGCAATCAACGTTTTCTCTTCACCCCAAGTTGGATTTAACTATATAACCACTCCATCTGCCTGCGGTGCTTCTGATGGAAGTATCTCTGTTTTTGGAGGAGGAGGAACACCTCCATATAATTGGACATTGAATGGAGCACCAAGTTCAACGGTAATGACCAACTTAAGTGCAGGACCTTATATTATCAGAGCAACTGACCAAAATGGTTGCAGTGATTTAGTTTCGGTTTCAATGAACGATCCCGGTGCTACTCCAGCATCAGTTGTTTCTTCTGACCAGGACAATATTATTTGTCAGGGTGAATATGTAACTTTCACTGCAAGCGGCTCTTACCTTTATACTTATTATGTAAATGGCGTTCCTGTATCTACATCAAATCCATGGACAACCAATACATTAAATAATGGAGATATTGTTCATGTACAGGCACTGGATTTTAATTTCTGTTCTTACACAACGTTGGGTATAACAATGACTGTAAATCCAAATCCGGCTATTACTATGTCTTCTAACAACCCGTCACAGTGTGGTTTGAATGATGGAGACGCTTCGGGATTAGTATCAGGAGGATTGCCTCCTTATACTTATTCATGGTCTCATGATGTTACTGAAACGTCATCTGCTGCTTATAATCTGGTTGCCGGAGCTTATTTTCTTACTGTAAGCGATCAGAATGGTTGTTCTGATTTGGCTGTTGCAGGGCTTAGTGACCCAGGAGCCGCTCCTGTAACACTTACCAGCAGTGACCAGGACAGTATGATTTGCTCAGGTGAAAATGTTGATTTTACGGCTACAGGTTCTGTTGATTATACATTCTATCAAAGCGGACCGATTGTTCAAGGTCCGGGAACAAATAATATCTACTCAACAACAGGATTAATTGATGGGGATATTGTAATTGCTACAGGAACTGACATTAACGGTTGTACTGCAACAAGTAATTATTTTACAACAGCAGTTATTCCAAGTCCAAATGTAGTATTGGTTAGTAGTGATATTGATAACACTATTTGCACAGGTCAATCGATAACCTATACTGCAACAGGCGCATTGTTTTATCAGTTTTTCATAAACGGAGTTTCTCAGGGACCTCCGGGTTCTAATGATGTTTATCAATCGAATAATTGGACTCATGGAGATGTAATTTATGTAGAAGGAACAGATGCAAACCATTGCATAGTTGCCAGCGCACAAATTACTGTTACAGTTAATCCTCCTCCAACAGTTTCTATTGCAACTCAGCAAGACCCTACAAGTTGCGGTGCTCAGGATGGTTTGGTTATCGTAACCGCTGCAGGTGGAACATCCCCTTACAATTATGTATGGAATCAGGATTTAACTCATACAACCTATGCGGATGCTCCTAATATTTCAGGGGTTTATGCAGGACCATATCATGTTGAAGTAACTGATGCATCAGGTTGTTCTGCCGATGTAACAGCTTCATTAAGCGATGTAGGTTCATCTCCGGTAACATTAACAAGCAGCGATAATGATGGTGTAATTTGTGAAGGTGAAACAGTAACTTTTACAGGAACCGGTGCAACAACTTATGTCTTCTATATTGATGGTGTAGTAGTAAGTACTAATAATCCTTTCACAACAAGTTCGCTGCAAGACGGAGAGGGTGTGGCTGTTGTAGGTCTTGATACCGCATTGTGCTCTGCTACCAGTTCAGCAATTGAGTATATTGTTAACCCAACTCCGTTTCTTCAACTAGGCATAGTAACACCTCCTTCTGCATGCGGATTGAGTGATGGAAGCATTACCAGCAATACTTATGGCGGAACTTTACCGTACAACTGGACTTGGAACGGAGGGCTACCAAATGCTGAAGACATTACAGGTATCCCTGCAGGTGTTTATACAGTTATTGTTACAGATTTCAATGGTTGCACAGATCAGGTGAGTGCATCCATCAGTGATATTGGAGCTCCGTTAGCTACGATTTTTGCTAGTGATCCAGATCTTCTTATCTGTGAAAACGACACAATTGATTTCCTTGGCGTTGGTACAGGTGGTGTATCACCCTATACATTTAATTTCTTTATAAATGGTCCACCTGCAATACCAGGATCTCCTGATGCCTATTCTACATCAGCACTTGCACATAATGATGTTGTAGCCGTAACTGTAACAGACGCAAACGGTTGTACGGGAACATCACAGCCCCTTACATTTGCTGTAACACAAACTATAGTTCCTTCATTTGCCAGTGCATTTGCTAATGTTTGCGAAAACGTTGATCAGCTTTTGTTACCGGGCTTAGGTGGTGAAAGTCCTAGCGGAGGTGAATTTACTGCCTATTATAATGGAATAGAAATTACCAGTGATTTATTCTTCCCTTACGGTATTGGTGACGGAACTCACCCCATTACCTATACAGTTGATAACGGAAACGGATGTTTTACATCAGTAACTCAGGATATTAATGTAATTCCAAGTCCTGTAATTGATTTAGGAGCTGACTTTGCAGTTTGCGACTCGGCAATTATTATTGCTCCGGGTGGTTATGTAAACTACGATTGGTTCCCTTCTGACTTGGTTATATTGGATGACTCAACAGTGTTAATTTATAACTCAGCAAACGTTTCGGTTGATGTAACAGATGCTAATGGTTGTATAGGAACCGGAGAAGTGCTTGCTGTTATCAATCATCCTCCGATACTTGAAATTGTTACTTCTCCTGCAGGAGCGCCTACTGAGATTTGTATGGGAGATACCGTTACACTTTGTGTAGTTGGTAACTGGGCTACTATTTTGTGGTCTACTGGTTCTGCGAATGTTTCTTGTATTGATGTTTACCAAAACGGAAACATTGGCGTATCAGCAGAAGACCCTAATGGTTGTGCTGACGAAATTCTGCAAGGTCAGGGAATGGTTGTAACTGTTCACGACCCAATGCCTATTGTTACTGTTATTCAGGATGAATTCCAAAGCTCAGGAGGTTTTATTTCTTACCAGTGGTTTTTGAATGGAGACTCTATATTGACCAATGGAAACTTCCAAACCTATCATGCAACAGAGAGCGGAAATTATTATGTGCGTGTTACCGATCAGTGGGGTTGTGTTGGTCAATCATCAGTAATTGAACATACCTGTGTTTGCGTTGGTATTGAAGAAAATGATCTGAACTACAACTTGGATATTTTCCCTAACCCAACCAACGGAGTATTCACTATGAATGTAGGATTTGAACTACCTGTTGATATGCGTTTAGAGTTGACCAACATACTTGGTCAGCCTGTAATTAATGTTGAAGATGTGAAAAACACTCAAAGCCTTCGCAGAGATTATAACCTGAACCATTTGGCACAAGGTGTTTATATCTTTACTATCAGAACTAGTGAACAGACTATTGTTCGCAGAGTAGTGAAGAACTAAGGTTATTAAATCGAACCAAACAAGAGAGGCTTGTTTTGCAAAGGCAAAACAAGCCTCTTTGATTTATGAGAGTGGTGAATAAATTTTTTTCAGGTCTTATTGTTTCGTTGCTGGTTCTGATAACCGGCTGTGCAAACATAGTTACGCCTTCGGGTGGTGATAAAGACACAACACCTCCTAAAATTCTGGAGCTTGTTCCCGAAAACCAGAGTTTGAATTTTAGCTCGAAGTCCTTTGTTATATCGTTTGATGAGTTTGTTCAGTTGAACGATATAAGTTCTCAGTTGATTGTTTCACCTCCTCTGAAATCACTACCCGAATTTGTAGTCAAAGGCAAACATGTGGTTGTAAAGTTCAACGGAGCGTTGTTGCCCAATACAACTTATACCATGAATTTCGGAAGTGCCATTCGCGACATCAACGAAAACAATCCTTTGGAAGGGTTTACCTATGTTTTTTCTACCGGCAGTTTTATTGACTCGCTTTCACTGCGCGGCACGGTGAGAAATGCCTTAACGTTTGAAAATGAAAAAGAGGTTTTGGTTTTACTCTATGAAGAAAACAGTGATTCAATTCCTTTCCTGAAATTACCTTACTACTATGCAAAGACAGATGGTTCAGGAAATTTCACCTTGGATAATCTGAAGTCAGGGAAATTTAAAGTTGTGGCGTTGAAAGACGAGAACTCAAGTTTTCTTTACGATGATTTTGACAAAGAAAAGATTGGTTTCGTTGATACTTTGGTTTCACCGTATTTTATTGAAAAAGCAAAAGAGACAAAAGCCGACAGCCTGATATCAGATTCTATTCCTGTTGCTAAATCAGATTCGCTTCCTAAAGAAAAAGGAATGAAGAAGTCAGGTGAAAAATCATTGCCACTCTTTATCTTCAAAGAAGAAAAGAACAAACAATATTTCAAGAAGGCTTATAGTGAATACTATGGCAAGTTGGTTTTTATTTTTAATAAAAAGCCCGGGAAGTTGGTGTTAAACACCCTTAATACATCCTTCAAAAAAGAATGGAATATTCAGGAGCAAAGCGTAACAGGCGATACTGTTATTTTATGGTTAAGCGATGTGGAAATGGATAGTCTTAAACTTGAAATATCCGACAACGAAACAGTGCTTGACACCGTTGAACTTGCTTTGAAAAAACGCAGTGATAAAATTGAAATACAAGGAGGCTCGGCAAAAGGTGCAAAAAAGACAACACCTTTCAAACTATTGACAGAACAGAGTAAAGCAGCTTCAACCCACAATGCTGCCAAGGATTTTTACATCACCTTCAATCATCCTGTAAAAGATTATGTGCTTGAAAGTATTGTGTTGAAAGAAGACAGTGTTCCTGTTCAGTTTGTTCTTGATTCAAAAGATCCGGCATTGAGAAAATACCTTATCCGTTATAAATGGAAAGAAGAGAAGAAGTATGAACTCTTTATTCCTCCCGCTACGGTTACTGACATTTTTGACCTCAAAAACGACAGTATAAAAATCACTTTCACCACACAGGCAAAAAGCTATTTCGGCAATGTTCAGTTTACAGTGATAGCAAAGACCGAGAAGTATATTCTGCAATTGACGGATGATAAAAACAACATCGTTTTTGAAAAGCCGGCAACAGGCAATGACAAATTTTCTGTGGAAGGCTTAGATCCTAAAAGCTATGGCCTGCGCTTAGTGATTGATGAAAACAACAACGGCAAATGGGACACCGGAAATTATTTACAGAAACGCCAGGCCGAAAAAATTATCCTCTATCCTCAAAAAGTAAATGTCCGCAGCAACTGGGATGTGGAAGTGGAATGGGAGGTAAAATAAAGCCTCACCCTGCCCTCTCCAAAGGAGAGGGAAAATACTATCTTTGCTCGCTCAAAAAAAATGACATGAAGAAACTATTTGTATTAACTGCCTCCTTTATTTTTGCTCTAACAGCAGTTGCAACACCGCCCGACAGCACAGTAACAAAGAAAAAACCGGCAGCCGCTAAAGACCGCATTTTAATTGGTGCCGGTTTCGCCAACTGGCTAAACGCACCCGCAGGTGTTAATGTCAAATTTGCAGGCAGCCGCAGCTTTGATGCAGCCGTTATGTATGACATGCCGCTTGGCACCAGCCCCATCAGCCTTGCTCTTGGTTTGGGTTTCTCGGCTCAGAATATTTCTTCTAACGCACAGTTTCTAAAAGATTCGGTAACAGGTAATACATCACTTGTTCCTTATGACACTGCAGCTTATTCAGACATCAAACGCAACAAAGTTTCCATGAGCTACCTCACCGTTCCTTTTGAGTTACGCTTCCGCTCAAAACCAGATAAAGCTTACCGCAGATGGAACATAGCAGCAGGCTTTAAAGTTGGTCTGTTGGTGCAAAGCCACAGCAAATATGAAGATAGCAAAGTGAAAACAAAATCATATCCCGTTGATAACCTTAACCTCCTTAACTATGGTCCAACCTTTCGTTTTGGTTACGGACAGATTTCGCTTTACGGCTATTATGCCCTTTCAAATGTTTTTGAAAATGGAAAAGGTCCTTGGGTTACCCCTTTCAACTTTGGATTGGTGTTGGCTCCTTTCTAATTAGCTTCAATATTCTGCAAACAAGAAGTCCCGCGCCATAGGCGCGGGACTTCTTGTTTATTGGGCTCTACAGATTTTTGTTTGTCTCTATTACTTTGACAAGAGCAATGGTTTAACGTTACCTTTCTTTAACTTGTAAACGCCAAAAACGGATACTGCAATAAGTAAGAGTATAATATCATTATCAATAGGAGCGCCAACACCCGGAGGCAATGGACCCGGTGGAGGTGGTGGAGGAGGCTGAGCACCTGCATAGACAACAAACACGAAACAAAAAGCAAGAAGCAGTAAGGTCTTTTTCATTGGTTTATTATTGTTCCGCCAGTATTACCCGTTCGGTGTAGGTGTTTTTATCAAAGGAAGCTCGTACAATGTAGCTGCCTGCTGCTATGTTATTTAATTTTATTTCGTGGCGGCCCATGTAACTTCCTTTTTCGGTGTAAATCTCCTGACCAAGCATGTTGTAAATACTTATCACTCCAGTTTGCGGCTGTTCAAAGTTTACCATCATGTTTATTGAACTTCCATAGCCATAGATAGCAACACTGTTGTCTCCGTTAGCATTAATGCCTGTGGTTTGACCCGACAGATTAAAGTGCAGAAGAAAACGGTTTTCATTGTCATTAGGGTCGGCAGTAAAGGTATAGATTGGGTCAGTAAAAAGGTTTTGAATAACACCCTGCTGCAAATCTTCCAGGTAAATCTGAGAAGCCATGTCAAAGGTATTCAGGTCTTGTGCTGTGATGACATAGGTTCCTGCTGTGCCGGGGAATAAGCCCATGGGAATAGTATTCGGGTGTCCTGTAAACTGCAGTGCGTTGATGGAGATGCGCAAATCGTCAACATTGGTAAACAGTGTAGGCTGGTTGGTATTGCTTTTTATTTTGTTTGCATCCAGCATATTGTCCCATCCGTTGCTTGGGCCTTCATCTGAGAAATACAAGTTTGTTTTATCGGCATATCCGTTGCCTTCAATAACAAGGGTAAGTGTATTTACAACTATATCCTGAAAGAACGGAGGATCACCCAGACTGCGGTCGTTTTGGGTAAGTGTAAAGTTTCCGCTTGACGGGGTGCGCACAAAAAAGCCCTGCATGGAACCAATCAGGTGGCTTGCTCCAACTCCCGGCATCATGGGTTGATAAGTGCCGCTGTAATAGCCCCCATCCTGCCAGAAATGAGCCTGAGCATCAAAGCCTGCAGGTACGTTGTTCCATTGTATAGGCGAAGGAAAAGGGTTGGAAACCAGTTGCCATCCGTCACCGGTAGCATTGGTATGACTTAAGCCGGCATAGGTTACATTGGTGAATGCACTGGTGTTCGCAACACCCGACATCTCCAGCGTTGTTGGTGCACCAAATACAATACCGGCATAACCTCTTCCTTTGGTTAAGCTGCCTGCAGAACGCACAAACCAGCCCGATTGCCAGCAGCCGGACACTGTCCATGGTCCGTTCTCGTGCCATTCAAAAAGATTACCGTAATTGGACGAGGGATCTAATGCCAGCGGATCGCAGGTTGGTTGCGGTGTTACCGCAACACCATCTGTTCCATATAGACTAAGCTCTGACAGCTCAGTTATAGAAGGATTGTTTACCGGTGAGCCCAGGTGGTGAAAGCCGTTAGATGGCGAGCCATCAATGTAGCGTTGCACGCGCAGGTTGCCGCTTAATGTTCCTGGTGGTTGTGTTACCGTAAAGTCATCTACCAATGCGGTGCCCGAGGCATCAGAGACGATTACCACATTGCCGTTGGCATTCATGGTTCCGCTGGTAATGCGCAGGATATCGGTTATGCTGCTGGTGCCTCCTGTTACGGTTGCTGTGCCGCCTGTCTTTGCTACATCCAATAGGGTAAATGTGCTTACTCCGTTAATGCTTTGTGTGCCTGCGCCATCTACTTTTACAGTGCTGGCAATGGCTGCTGTACCGTTGTTGGTGAAATCACCTTTTAAATGAAGTGTACCACTGTTGGCTATTGTTCCGCTTGCCTGGTTTACTGCGGCACCATCAAAATACAGGTTGGCTCCGCTCTGCACGGTTAGGGTGCTGCCATTGTAGATTTGGGAGAAGGCGAGTCCATAGTCCATGGTCCATAGACCACAGATAAGGGTAGAGATGAGTAGATGTTTTTTCATTTTATTGTTTCGTTAAGCTATTTGCCTCCTGCCTATTATTATTTCTCCATCTTCATATTCAAATGCTCCATAATCATATCTATCTGCGCCTGCAGTTCTGTTATCGTTTTCTGTAGTGCCTGGTTGACATTTTGTTTCTCTTCCAGTTTTTGGGTTAACTCCTTTACCGCATTTACGAGCATATAGGTCATGGCCGAATTATCCACATTATAATATTGTGTTCCGTCTTTCTCAAAGGTACCTACCATATAAGGTACTACTTCTTTCAGGTCCTGTGCAATAATACCCACGTATTGGGGTTTGGTATCATAGCCTGATTTTTCGTTATAGCGGAACGTGACCGGTTTAATGGCAAGCAGTTTTGCAAGGCCATCGCTGTAAGGTTGTATATCCTGTTTCAGCCTGCGGTCGGAACTGGTTGACCAGCTTCCGCCACCCGGTTTACCGGCTGTGCCATTTACTTCGAATTTGAAACCGGGTGATGTTGTTCCTATTCCTAAATTACCTGCCGAAGTCATGCGCATATACTCAACATTGTTGTTTCCGAATAATATACCTGTAGCTCCAGATTGCAGTTCTAACTGAGAACTTGAGTATAATCCAGGTCTTCCCCATGCTGCTCCGAGGCGAACTTCGCCTACAAAGGTCTCGGGGTCAAATACCGAGAAACTACCAGTAGAGTGATACCATGCATAGCGTCCTAATGTGGAAGTATTAACCTGTAAGGGACCTCCGGGTGCAGTTGTACCAATACCCACACTTCCACCGTTTGCTCCATCAATGGTCATTACCCGCTGTGAACCCACTGTGCCTACTGCATCGCTACTGTAGTCCCATAAATAAAAATCAATTGCATTAGTGGCATTGCTTCCGCTGTTGTGGCGGGTTTTAATAGCATGGCGGTATGTTTCTGTACCGCTGTAGCCAAATGTTAGTTGGTTACTGCTTGTTCCAACGTTTGAATTTCCGCTGCGTAATTGCAATGAAGTAGTACCTGCATTAGTGCCTGTAATATCTAAATATGCTCCGGGTGCTGTAGTTCCAATTCCAACATTGCCGTTCTGTTGAATAAGCATCTTCACATTTCCATAGGTTGAAGTTGTATTGTTAGTAATAAAACTGATACCATCAAAACCGTTAACCGTTAAACCGTCTGCAAAACTACCAGAGTGGTCATAAGCGTTTAGTCCCTGGTGATAGAGACCTTCATAACCTTGTCTTAGAGTAACCCCTATCCCGTTTACTCCATTGGCATTTACTATTGCATTTCCGTCAATTCGTGAGTTGCCAATAACATGTAATATATTTGCAGGTGATGTGGTTGCAATACCAACATTACCGTTCTGTTGAATAAGCATCTTCACATTTCCATAGGTTGAAGTTGTATTGTTAGTAATAAAACTGATACCATCAAAACCGTTAACCGTTAAACCGTCTGCAAAACTGCCATTGTGGTCATAAGCATTAATCCCCTGATGATAACGTCCCTGATATCCTGCCCGAAGCGTAATACCTATTCCCGAAACTCCGTTAGCATCAAAGATTCCACCTCCAACAACGTGTAGTTTGTAAACAGGAGAGTTAGTTCCTATTCCAACATTTGTCCCGTTGTCATAGCCTACACCATCAACTAAAGTTGTTCCGTTCCATTTTGGAATATAGTTAGTGGTGGTTGAACTCACCTGCGGGTCGGTTTCGGTAATGGTTAGTGAGGTTGGATTTGTCCATGTCATGGTTCCGCTTGCATCAGAAACAGGAACATAGCCTGCTGTTGCACCTGTGCGCATTTGTATTTTTCCGTTTACATCTAATGCCTGAGCAGGGGATAACGTTCCTATACCCACATTGCCTCCAGCAGTTAAAATGAATTGAGGTGCACCATAATTATCATTACTAACAAGCTCTACGCTTCTTCCTAGACCTGCACCCAGAAGCAACCTACTGCCTGAAACGGCATAAATTGAGGCAGCGCTTGCTAAGCGGCCCGGGGCACCAGAACCATATGCCTGAAGGAGAAATCCTGATGCACTATTAGAAACTTCTAACCTGGTTGCTCCAAAGCCGGGGTCACCCGGATTTTGAACCTTAACTGGAGTCAGAAACCCAGCACCACTTTGAACTATATGTAATAAAAAGCCTGGAGCTGTTGTTCCAATACCCACATTAGTTCCGTCATTATAAATAACCGAATTTGCAACCCATGCGGTTCCGTTATGCCTGATTGTTTGTCCGGTTGTGCCCGTAGGCAATGCTCCGGTTATCAAGGTATTCGGGTCAACCCACGATGCGTTACCCGTTGCATCGCTGCGCATTACATAATTAACCGTTGGGGTGGTGGTCATCTGAAAGGTGGTGGTCTTGGTCTTGCCAATTACATCTAACTTTTCTGCAGGGGTGTCGGTGCCTATGCCCAAATTGCTGCCGGTATTATCCCAATACAAATTCGCATTGGATGATAGCGCACTTGTTCCGCTCCAGAAGGCAACACGTGTTGCTGTTCCGCTGCCGGTAAGCGTACCTCCGCCTCCCAGGTTTATCCATGCCGAGCCGGTGCGCCCCTCAAAATTAGTACCCGTCCAGCGTATGGTTCCTGCGTTGGTATTGCTGGTAGTTCCTATGCGTATGGCACCCAGTACATCCAGTTTTTCAACCGGTGTGGCTACATCAACGCCTACGTTTTGGGCGGTTATTAGTCCACAGTCAATTGTCAATAGTCCGTAGATGAGAGTAGTGAGGGTAAGTAGTTTTTTCATGGAAATGTATTTAACAATGTGTTTTAAATGAAAAGAAAAGAACGCAAAGCGTCCGATTGCAATGTGATTGTAATAGTATCCTGGTTTGTATAAGCGTACTATTCAGTTCACCGGAGCGGTGCTTGCCAGTTCAGGTTATAAGCCCTGTTTGGCGGGCTTAGCAGTGTTTGAACCTGAAGGAACCCTGCTTTAAATACCGTTGAAGGCGAAGCAAAAAGCAGGGCTGATTTTACAGGTGCAAGGATAGGTGTTTAATTGTATGATAAAACAATGTTATCCGATTATTTATACATTTTGTATTTTTGATATTGAAGTTGTTTAAAGTTGAATTATAAAACATGCGTTTTCGAATAATAAGAGTCCTCCCTTCGGTCGGAATGACAGGTGTTGTAGCAGCTGGTGGAGGGAGGAGGCAGGGCGAGCGAAGC
>CAMBRL010000071.1 GCA_945870105.1 Chitinophaga pinensis | reverse complement strand
ATTGGTACCAACCAAATTGATTTGGATGAAGCGTTGAAAAAAGGTGTAGCAGTTTTTAATGACCCGTACAGTAATACCCGCAGTGTGGTTGAGTTAGCCATTGGTGAAATAATTATTCTGCAACGCAATATCACCGATAAAAGCAAAATGTTGCACGAAGGCAAATGGGACAAATCAGCAAAAGGAAGTTTTGAAATACGAGGAAAAAAATTGGGAATTATTGGTTACGGAAACATAGGCTCCCAACTTTCTGTCCTTGCTGAATCACTGGGAATGCAGGTGATGTATTATGATACAATGGAAAAACTTTCACTCGGAAATGCATACAAATGTGGCTCACTTCGTGAATTGTTAAAGAAAGCCGATATCATTACGCTTCACGTTGACGGCAGTGAAACAAACACCAACCTTATTGGCGAAGACGAATTCAAAATGATGAAAGACGGAATTATTTTTCTGAACCTCAGTCGCGGACATATTGTTGATATAAAAGCTTTGGAGAAATACATTAAGAACGGAAAAATACGCGGAGCAGGTATAGATGTTTATCCGTATGAACCCAAAACAAATGATGAGGAATTTAAAACAGAATTACGCGGCTTGCCCAACACCATTCTTACTCCTCACGTTGGCGGCAGTACTGAAGAAGCGCAACGTAACATTGCTGCCTATGTGCCCGAACACATCATTAAATACATCAATACCGGAAACTCTTTTACAAGTGTAAATCTCCCCAATCTTCAGTTGCCAGAACTGAATAAGGCACATCGTCTGTTGCATTTGCATAAAAATGTTCCGGGCATTATGGCAAAAATCAACAGTATTTTTGCTCGTTACGGAATCAATATACTCGGACAATATCTTAAAACAACAGGCAGCATCGGCTACCTGATTACGGATATAGATAAAGAATATAATGAGGATGTTATCAGTGAGTTCAAGAAAATTGACCACACGATAAGGTTCAGAGTATTGTATTAAGCCTCATCCCTAACCCTTCTCCTAAGGAGAAGGGAATAGAGTGATACTCATAAGAAAGTTATTGGAAAAGTCCTCTCCTTTGGAGAGGATTTAGGTGAGGCTCTTTTTCAACGCCACCATCTTAATAGCAGTCACTGCAGCTTCCACACCTTTATTACCATGTTTCCCTCCTGCACGCGCTTTTGCTTGTTGCATATTTTCGGGTGTAAGCACACCAAAAATGAAGGGGATATTGTAAGTGGTATTTAAGTCAGTAAGACCAATGGCAACTGCGTTGCAGATAAAGTCAAAGTGACGGGTTTCGCCCTGTATAACGCAACCAAGACAGATTACAGCATCGTATTTTTTAGTATCGGCAAGCCATTTTGCACCGGCAGTTAGTTCAAAACTTCCGGGAACGTAATGCACCGAAATATTTTTCTCTTTTGCTCCGTATTGTGCAAGTGTATCAATGGCTCCATCGCGCAGAGCGTAGGTAATCTCATCGTTCCATTCCGAAACAACAAGGGCAATACGCATTCCTTTTGCAGAAGGGATTTTGCTACTGTCGTGTTTTGATAAATTTTTTAGCGCAGAAGCCAAGTGAAGGGCTTATAAAGATGCTTTCGCTCTTGCTTTATACTTCTCGGCAGAGCGTCCTTCATTTGAAGTAGGAAATTCTTTTTCCAGACGCTCGTATAATTTGACTGCTTTTTCAGTTTCGCCTTTGCCTTCTAAAGCCTGTGCGGCTTTCATAAGGTAAACAGGTGAGGTGAATTTGTTATTGTTATCATCAGCAGCTGCTATGTATGCACTGATGGCTTTATCGGTTTCGCCTAATTCCATATACGCATCGCCTTGTGCCCCATCTGCAATAACGCTCAGTACTTCATCATCCGAATCAAATTTACCAAGGTATTCAATAGCATTTTCGTATTCACCCAAGTGTAAATAGCTGACACCTGCATAGTAATAAGAAAGGTTGGCAGCGTCCGTCATACTGTAATCATCAATGATTTGAAGGAAACCGGGATATTGTCCTTTGCCGTCCAAAGCAATACGGAAAGAATCTTGTTGAAAATACTGTTCAGCACGGAACATTTGAGAAGCAGCTTCGGTTTCTTTAGGAGCAATAATGAATTTTTTATATCCTACATAACCTCCAATAATTAGAATGATTGCAGCTACAACGCCAATAATGATTTTCTGATTATCCTCAAAAAACTGCTCAGTCTTATCGTAAGCACTTTCTACATTGATAATTACTTCTTCGTTTTCCTTTACTTTTGCCATGTTTTTGATAATTGAGGGCGCAAAAATATATTTTTTCCTGAATAAGACACCTAATATTTGTGACTTAGTCAGTAAATATATTTGGCAGGTAAAATGAAATATCTATATTTGCGCCCTCTAAAAAATAAGAAGATGAAAAAAGAATTACACCCAGCTAACTACAGACTTGTTGTATTTAAAGACATGTCAATGGATTATTCATTCGTTTGCCGCTCAACTGTTGAGACAAAAGAAACCATTACACATGAAGATGGTGTTGAGTATCCATTAGTGAAATTAGAGATTTCTGATAAATCTCACCCATTCTATACAGGTAAAATGAAATTGGTTGACACTGCAGGTCGCGTTGATAAATTCCGTAACCGTTACAAAGGTCGTACAGAGTCTGCAAGACCTGAAACAACTACTGAAGGATAGAAATAACTTTAATTAAATAAAAAAGCGTCCCGTCTGCCTCAGGCAGACGGGACGCTTTTTTTATGCAGTTTGTCATGCTGAACTTGTTTCAGTATCTCTCTTAATAAGACCCTGAAACAAGTTCAGGGTGACGACTTACGAGACACTAAGCAGCTTCCGTTTCTTCTTCCAGCAGTTGCTTCTGGTAAAGTTCGTAGTAAGCACCTTTAGATTGCATCAAATCTTGATGCGTTCCGCGTTCAATAATTTCTCCGCCATCCAATACAATTATAGTATCGGCATCTTTTACAGATGAAACACGGTGACTGATGATTACCGATGTTTTTCCTTTCATAATCCTGCGCAGATTGCCCAGAATAATCTCTTCTGTTTCGGTGTCCACCGCACTCAGGCAGTCATCAAAAATAAGGATGCGCGGGTTTTGGATAATGGCGCGTGCTATGGAAACACGCTGTTTTTGTCCGCCTGAAAGGGTAATGCCTCTTTCACCCAACATGGTGTCAAACTTTGCGGGGAAATCCATGATGTTGTCATACACTGCGGCATCTTTTGCTGCTTGCTCAACGGCTTGTTTCAGATTGCCTGTAAAGCTTTCCTTCTTAATCCCGAATGCAATGTTGTTAAACACATTATCAGAGAACAGAAAAACCTCCTGCGGAACATAGCCTGTTTGTTTGCGCAATTCATACAGGTTGCTTTCGCGTATGTTTTTGCCGTCAATAAAAAGGTTGCCTTGGGTTGTGTCGTAAAGTCGTGTAATCAGGGCGGCAATGGTTGATTTACCTGAGCCGGTGCGACCGATTACGGCTAATGATTTTCCGGGCTCTACTTTAAAGGACACATTCTTTAACGCTTGTATTCCCGAATCGGGATAAACAAAACTCACGTTATCGAAATTAATTTCTCCCTTAACCTCGGTGGGTTGTGAGGATGGGTTTTCTATTTCGGGTTTCTGAAGCAGAAATTCATTAATCCTGCGCTGTGATGCTGCCGCACGTTGGATAATGGAAGTTACCCACCCCACTGCGGTAAAAGGCCAGGTTAGCATGTTGATGTAGATGATGAATTCGGCAATGTTTCCCGAAGTTATCTTCCCTGCAATAACCTGTTTCCCGCCAATGTAAATGGTTAGCAGAGTGCTTAATCCAATGAGCAAAAGCATAATAGGAAAGAAGAGCGAATTGATGCGCACCAACTCCATTGACTTGTCTTTATACTCGTTGGTTTCTTTAACAAACTCCTGCTCCATTTCCTTTTCGCGTGTGTAGGCTTTTATTACCCGTATGCCCGAAAATGTTTCCTGTACAAAGGTGGAAAGGCGGGAGAGTTGCGCCTGTACCTGTTCACTTTTTTGGTCTATCATGGTGCTTACATAATAGATGGCAATAGAAAGAAAGGGGAGTGGCAGCAGCACAAATAAAGTCAGTTCCACATTTACGCTCAGCATGGCCCAAATACACAGCACAGCAAGCACCACCAGGTTAATGGAATACATAACTGCCGGACCCACATACATACGCGCACGGCTTACATCTTCGCTGATGCGCGCCATTAAATCGCCCGTATTATTGCGCTTGAAAAAGGCAAGGCTCAGGCGTTGATACTGCTCATAAATATCGTTCTTCATATCATACTCAATATGTCGTGACATGACGATAATCGTTTGGCGCATAAAGAACATGAACACTCCTTTCAGCAAGGCAAGCGAAATAACCACCATCCCGAAAATTAACAGTGTTTTATCCAGCAAATCGCCTAAGGGACTTTGCATTTCAAAGCCATAGAATAGGTTGTAAACGCTGATGGTCTGCACCACCACATCCAACGCATGACGAATTATCTGTGCCGGAAAAATGGCAAACAGATTAGAGATGGTTACAAACAGAATGCCCATGCCGAGCAACCATTTGTAACGAATAAAATATTTATTGAGGTAGAAGAGGTGTTTCATTTATATACCCGAACAGGTAAACAGCAGGAGGCAGAATTTGTTTTTTAATCCTTCAGCTTTTTTGGATTTTGTTTGTTATTCCAAACCCTTACGAGTTCAATCTTATCATCTTTAACGGTGTATAGAATGCTGATCTGTTTGCGAACCACACATTTTCTGATGTTGCGATAATCACTCAACGGAAATAATTCGGGCATTTTAGAAATAGTATTCAGCATTTCAGCTATTTCATCAATAAATTGTTGTGTTTCTTTAATGCCCCATTCGTCAAGCAAATATTCAATATTTTGGTCATAATCAGAAACAGCATCTGCTGACCAGATTATTTTCTTCATTTGAACTTAAGGGAAGGATATTTCTTTTTCATGGTTGAAATAACCTTAGCATGCGGAACCGTTTTTCCTTTTGCTATGGAGGCTAAACCCTTGTCTGCAGCTTTTTTTTCTTCGTCACTCAAAACAACGGTATAGTTCGCATATTCTTTTGTTAAAGCATAAATCATATTGAGAAAGCGTTGGTCTGCTTTATCTATGTATTGGTGAAGGTGCTGTTTTATTTCTGTTGTGCTCATAGTATATTTTGTTTGCACAAATATACGCCTTATAAAAAGATGTATTAGGTAAAAAATAAGAGGTAATATTCACCGGCAGTTTGCCTATAAATATTACCTCTTACTTATTACTTATTAAATAGCTTACTCTTTTACAATCTTCCTGTTTACCTGCTGCTCACCATCAATCAGGCTTAGTAAATAAATGCCTTTGCTGAGTGTGCTTATATCTAAATTAAACTTGGTAGCTGTTACGCTGCCGCTTAACAATACCTTGCCGGTTATATCTTGTAATTGGTAATTGCCGAAATCGGTTTTAGTTTCAATGGTAACTGTATTAGTAGCGGGGTTGGGGTAAAGTTTAAATGTATTTAGAGTATTGTCTTTTGAATTAATGCCAACTGTAAGCGGGTCAATAACCTGAACATATGCAATAGGACTTTCTGTTTTAAAGGTATAGTCATTACAATACATATCGGTGCAGCCATTAGCATCTGCTACTGCTAAACAAATAGTGTACATGCCCGGTATATCATAGGTATGACTTGGGTAGGCTGTATTATCAGATGTTCCGTCACCCCAATTCCAAAGGAAAGTGAGCGGTGTATTTCCTGTAGCAAGATTTTCAGCAATATAGTGCATGGGATCAACGTCAGGATATAGATTAAAATTAGATATCGGTAAACTATTTACTGTAACCACTACACCGGCTGAAGTTGCAGTGCCGCATGAACCACTGTTTACAATAACGCTGTATGTACCGGAGTTTGTTACTGAAAGACTTTGAGTGGTGGCCCCATTGTCAGACCAAATATAACTGCTTCCCGCATTTGCTGTAAGTGTAAGCGTTTCGCCAGCGCAAATTGAAGTGGGTCCGTTTGCGGTAATAATTGCTTCCGGAAAAGTTGTGCAGGGTGTGTATTGCCAGAAATCTCTTCTTCTGCCGTTGCCATCATGCCCCGTGCCTATATATCCTTTGTTGCCGATTGAAAACGATACGGCCTGATCTCTGGTTTGTGCTAAGTTAGCCAAAAGTACCCATGTATTGGATACAGGGCTATAACCATAAAGATCGCTGCCGTATGAACTGGTACCCACCAATGCATAACCGGTATTGTTGATAGAAAAACCTGTAGCGTAAATTAAACCCGAACCAATTACGTTGGCTTTTTGTGTCCAGGTATCATTGGCAGGATTGTATTCATAGAAATCATTACTGGTTCCACCACCGCCCAGATAGCCTTTGTTTCCGATGGAGAAACCAAAAGCGCCATAGCGTTCAAGTCCTCCAAAAAATGCTTTCTGTGTCCAGGTATCATTTGCCGGATTGTATTCATAGAAATCATTCTGGTTGGCACCGTCATTCCCAGTTCCTATATATCCTTTGCTGCCGATTGAAAAGCCCACAGCAGAGTATCTTCCTGTTCCTGCAAAATCGGCTTTTTGTGTCCATGTATCCAGAGCAGGGTCATACTCCCAGAATTCTCTGTTGAAGTTACCGCTCCAGTCCATTCCGGTTCCCATATAACCTTTGTTACCAATGGCAAAGGCAACAGCTGCTTCACGGGCAGTTCCGGGAAAATCATTTTTCTGTGTCCACGCGGTTGTAAGCGTATCGTATTCCCACATATCAGCTGTTAAAGCGGTATCACTTCCGCCAACAAAAATGTATGCTTTGGAGCCGATTGAAAAACCGGAAGCAAGGCTTCTTGTTCCTCCTCCGTAAAATGGTTTTTGTACCCATGTATTTTGTGCATTTGCAATGGTGCAAATTATAAGAAGCAAGAGGATGAGTTTTGTTTTCATTTTTTTAGATATTTAAAGATTAGCAATATTAAAGAAAATCCCCTCATCCAATTCACATTACTTAAAAAAGAAGAGGGGATTAAATATATTATACACTTCCAAAACTGCCATATTTTGCATTTTGCTGTCTGAATGTCATATTTTCTTGCATTAATCCGCTCTTTTAACCCCAAAACGAAAAACGGCAGGTCTCGCGGAAGACACGCAAGGTCTCGCGAACATGGCTAACACTTCCGCGGAAGACACGTACGGTCTCGCGGACAAGGCGAACACTCCCGCTGAAGACACGAACACAGTCGCGAACGACAACTCAAGTGTCGCGGATAAGAGAAAAAGTAAGGTAAACGCTATCTTTCTTTGCGCCCTTTGCGGCTGTTAGCTATTTTCTATTTCAAATTTACTATTTACTATTTTCTATCATTCGGTTTACTACTTTTGCCCCCGCTTAAAAATCAAAAAATCATGTCGTTTAAAACAACAACCGTTTCCGCTTCCATTGCCAAAGGCGTATTGGCGCAAATGGCCGAAATGGAACACGAGCAGGTATTGTTTTGCCACGACAAAGAAACAGGATTGAAAGCCATAATAGCCATACACAACACCGTGCTTGGCCCTGCTCTGGGCGGCACCCGCATGTGGAACTACGCTACCGAAGAAGAGGCACTGAACGATGTATTGCGCCTTTCGCGCGGAATGACCTTTAAAGCAGCCATAACAGGATTGAAACTGGGTGGCGGAAAAGCCGTGATTATAGGCGATGCCAAAACACAGAAGAACGAAGCGCTCATGCGCAGGTTCGGAAAGTTTGTGCAAACGCTGGGCGGCAAATACATCACTGCCGAAGATGTGGGCATGGAAACGCAGGACATGGTGTACATCAAGAAAGAAACCAACTACGTTACTGGCCTTCCCATTGAAATGGGTGGCAACGGAAATCCATCACCCGTTACCGCTTATGGTGTTTATATGGGCATGAAAGCCAGCGCAAAATTTGTGTGGGGCACTGATTCGCTTGCCGGAAAAAAAGTGTTAGTGCAGGGAACAGGTCATGTTGGCGAAACCCTGATTGATTACCTGACCAAAGAAAAAGCAATTGTTTTGGTGAATGATATAAACGAAGAGCGCGTAAAAGCCATTGTTGCAAAATACAATGCCATAGCCGTTACGGGAAATATCTATGCCGAGGAAGTGGACATTTACGCTCCTTGCGCTTTGGGTGCAACGCTCAACAGCGAAACCATTCCGCAGTTGCGTTCTGCTATCGTTTGCGGTGCAGCCAACAACCAGTTGCTGGACGAGAAGCTGCACGCTCAAATGCTCAAAGACCGAGGAATTGTTTATGCCCCCGATTTTTTAATCAATGCCGGAGGAATGATTTCCGTTTATGCCGAAGTAGCAGGCTACAACATGCAAAAGACAATGGAAGAAACCGCCAGGATTTACGATACTACCTTAAACATATTAAACACAGCAAAAGAACAAAACATCACCACTGCACAGGCAGCGTTGAATGTAGCAATGGCGCGAATAGAAGCAGCAAGAAAAAATTAGCCGTCATTGCGAGCACAGCGAAGCAATCTCAAAAGGAAACGTAGATTGCTTCGGGTGAAAAACCCTCGCAATGACGGACACAACTTTAAACATTAGACTTTTAAACTTTAAACAAATACCAAACACCGTTCTTTAAATCATGTTGAGCAGACGACACCTGAGAATTAAGGTAATGCAAGCCATTTATGCATTCCTTCAAGGCGATAACACCGACCTCGCCAAAGGCGAAAAAGAATTGATGAAAGGCGTCAACAAGATTTATGACCTCTACATTTTTATACTGCTGCTCCTGCCCGAGCTCATTGAATTCGGCAAAGCCCGCATTGACGAGCGCAAGCAAAAGCGCATTCCTAATCCTGAGGATTTAAATCCTAATACCCGATTTGTAGAGAACCCTTTACTTGCGAAACTCTCTAACAACAATGCCTTGCGCAGAGAAGCTGAAGTGCGTAAACTTTCGTGGGCAGACGAACCCGAACTGATTAAAAAGATTTACAACAGCATTGTGGACAGCGAAGAGTTTGCCGCCTATATGAACAATGAAGACAAGAGTTATCTTGTGGAGCAAAAGTTTGTTCAAAGTGTTTTCAAAAAATACGTTGCTACCGAAGAACGTCTGCATTCACTCTTTGAAGACAAAAGCATTTATTGGGTGGATGATTTGGAATTCATCAATAGCATGGTGGTGAAAACACTTGGTTTGCTCAACGAGCAGGCAAATGAAAATACACCGCTGCTTCCTTTATTAAAAGATGATGACGACCGTAGATTTATGCTCGACCTTTTTCACAAAACCATTATTCACGAAAAGGAATACGATGAACTGATTAAACCAAAATTGCAGAACTGGGAAATGGAACGGGTAGCTATGATGGATGTGCTCCTGATGAAAATGGCCATCTCTGAATTTCTGAATTTCCCTTCGGTGCCCACCAAAGTAAGCATGAACGAGTACATTGAAATCTCAAAAGATTACAGCACACCGCAAAGTAAACTCTTCATCAATGGTATCTTGGATAAACTGCTCACGGATTTCAAACGTGAAGATAAAATTCAGAAATCAGGAAGAGGACTAATGGAATAAATATTCACCACTAAGAACACAAGTTCACTAAGTTTATTCTAAGTGCTCTTGTGACCTTAGTGGTAAAAAACAACATGACATTTAAAGAAGAAATTTTACGTAGAAGAACCTTTGCCATCGTCAGTCACCCTGATGCGGGGAAGACCACGCTTACTGAGAAGCTGCTTTTATTTGGTGGCGCGATACAGATTGCCGGTGCCGTAAAATCAAACAAGATTAAGAAAACCGCCACCAGCGACTGGATGGAGATTGAGAAGCAGCGCGGAATTTCCGTTGCCACTTCGGTAATGGCGTTTGATTACAAAGGCAAAAAGATAAACATCCTTGATACACCCGGCCACCAGGATTTTGCAGAAGACACGTTCCGCACACTCACTGCTGTTGACAGCGTTATCGTTGTTATTGATGCAGCGAAAGGTGTAGAGCCGCAAACGATAAAGCTTGTTGAGGTTTGCCGTATGCGCAAAACCCCCATCATTGTTTTCATCAACAAACTTGACCGCGAGGGAATTGACCCTTTCGACCTGATGGACGATATCGAAAAGAAACTCTTCATCAAAGTTCGTCCGCTCAGTTTGCCCATCGGCATGGGACAGGATTTTAAAGGCGTATATACCATCTGGGAAAAAACGCTAAACCTTTTTAATCCTCACGGGAAACAGAAAGATGAGGAAACCATCCGCATAACCGATATCAATAGTCCTGAATTAGAAAATCAAATAGGCGAAAGAGCAGCTGCGAAGCTGCGCGAAGATTCGGAATTGGTAGAAGGTGTTTATCCTGAGTTTAAGGTCAGCGATTATTTAGCAGGAGATATTTCACCTGTCTTCTTTGGTAGCGCCATCAATAATTTCGGTGTGCGTGAGTTGTTGGATTGCTTTATTGAAATTGCACCATCACCCGTTGGCCGCACAACCGAAGAGCGTGCCGTTGCCCCCGATGAAGAAAAATTCAGCGGTTTTATTTTTAAGATACATGCCAACATGGATCCGAACCACCGCAACCGCATTGCCTTTGTGCGTGTGTGTTCAGGTAAGTTTGTGCGCAGCAAAAACTATTTGCATGTAAGGCTGGCTAAACAACTTCGTTTTTCATCGCCCACTTCTTTCATGGCTGATAAAAAAGAAATCATTGACGAAGCATTTCCCGGTGATATTGTTGGTCTGCCCGATAGCGGCAACTTCAAGATCGGTGACACATTGACTGAAGGAGAACAATTGCATTTCAAAGGCATCCCCAGTTTCTCACCCGAGCTTTTCCGTTACGTTGAAAATGCCGACCCGATGAAAAGCAAACAGCTTGCAAAAGGCCTGGAACAACTAATGGACGAAGGTGTGGCGCAACTATTCACCAGCAAATGGAACGGCAGAAAAATTATCGGAACAGTTGGTGCGCTTCAGTTTGAAGTAATTCAATTCCGCTTGTTGCATGAGTATGCCGCTTCGTGCCGTTATCAACCCATCAACTTGCACAAAGCTTGTTGGATAAGCAGTGATGATAAAAATGCCTTGGCTCTTTTTATGGAGCGCAAAGGCGACCATATAAGCGAAGACAAAGACGGCAATCCTGTTTTTCTTGCCGACTCAGCATGGGGTTTGCAAATGGCAAAGGAGCAATATCCTAAGATTGAATTTAACTTTACGAGCGAAGGTAATTTCGGAAAAAAGTAGCCCCGTGCTTTAGCACGGGGATTCAATAATATGTTAGATAAATTAGGGCTTTAGCCCTTTTCTAAATCTATTCCTGCTTTTTCTCCTGAATTTTCTCTAACAGTTTGCGCTTGAACTGTTCTTCTGCTCTGTAGAACTGCGCCACTTTCTTTATAGATACCACCGCTTTAAACTGTGCCACGTATTTTTTCTGAATATCAAATTCCTTTTGACGGCTTGCTAACTCATCGTTGATTAATTTCTCAAATTCAGGGTCAGTCATGGTTTCAAAATTGTCTTTAACATTTTCACGCGCCAGATGGCGCTCTTTGCGCAGACTTTCAATTTCATTATTCATCTGATTATAAACAGGCCAGAACTTCTGCGCTTCTTCAGGGGTGAGGTTCATCTGTTGCGTAATGAACCCAATTTTCATGGCTTCTACTTTTTCTTTTTTCTCCTCGTGTTTTGGTCCGGGTTGAGCGATTGAAATTGCAGTAAAGCCGATGATAGTAAGTAATGTCAGTAAGGCGGTTTTCATTTTTGAAGTGTTCATGTTTTGATTGTTTATAGTTCGTTTATTAAATCCAAATCAATATCGTTTTCAACTAAGTAGTCAATAATTACATCGTTAGTAATTTCTTCTTCATTCAGCATTTCATTTTCGTCCAGTGTTTCAATTTCAATCGCATCAATCAGCACTTCTTCATCCATACTTTCAATTTTTTCGATTGAAACTACTTCTGCAATATCGTTTTGTGTTAAAGGTTTTCCTGTATTAATAAATTTAAATCCTATAACACAGATTGATGTTATCAAAGCTGCAGCAATGGCATAGCGCGGCTGGAAAAGTGTGATGATAATACCTCGTTTTTTTACCGGAGTAATAACTGGCTGTTCATAGTTGATCCGCTCATTCAACTTGCGGTTGAATTCTTCAAAATACCCTTCGGGCTCCTTAAAATCAATGGGTGATTGTTTTAGTTTTGAAAGTAAAGGACTTTCATACTCCAACTTACCATCATCAAATTCCATATCGTTATTTTTCGTGCTCATTTGCTACTATGATTGATTTAGTTTGAAAAGGTTTAACCGTTAGTAATAAAATGTTCAATTTTTTTTACGGCATGATGGTATGATGCTTTCAGTGCACCTACCGAAGTTTCAAGCACCACGCTCATTTCCTCATATTTCATGGCGTCAAAATATTTCATGTTAAAGACCAAACGCTGCTTTTCAGGAAGGGTTAAAATTGCCTTCTGCAGTTTGCGCTGAATTTCCTCTCCTGTGTAGTTTTTCTCGCTGTCAATTTTTTCATGCAGGCCATATTCCACTTCATTGATGGAAATGGTGTTATTGTTCTGTTTCTTTTTAAGAAAAGTCAGACATTCATTGGTGGCAATACGATACAGCCAGGTATAAAGCTGAGCATCTTCCCGGAAACCTTCCAGATTTTTCCAGGCTTTTATAAAGGTATTCTGGAGAATATCATCCGTATCATCATGGTCAATAACCATTTTGCGGATGTGCCAGTAAAGTCGTTTCTGGTATTTGCTGAGTATTTGATTGAAAGCGCTGTTGCGTCTTTCAGGGTTACGGAACTGTGCGAGTAGTTCTTTGTCTGCGGTTTCCATCGGTTGGGTTTTATGATGAAGGAAACAAAAGTGTCAGCCTCAGAACTGCATACAAATGAACACGGACTAATTCCCCTTTCTTGAGATTACCTTTTCGGCTGCCTCAACAATATTTGGAGTATCGAGTCCGTATTTTTTCAGCAATTGTTCCGGAGTTCCGCTTTCGCCAAAACTATCGTTCACAGCTACCATTTCAATGGGAGCCGGAAAATGCTGCGCCAAAACTTGAGCGATACTATCGCCAAGCCCCCCGTTCATCTGATGTTCTTCTGCTGTTACCACACTTTTTGTTTTCCTGACTGATGCTATGACAGCCTCCACATCCAAAGGTTTAATTGTGTGTATATTTATTATTTCAGCGCTGATTCCTTTTTCTTCTAAAATCTTTTTTGCTTCCAGCGCTTTCCATACCATATGGCCGGTTGCAAAGATGGTTACATCTGTACCGTCAAAGAATTTCAGGGCTTTGCCAAACACAAACGGGTATTGACCTCCGGTAAAATTTGGAACTTTAGGTCTGCCGAAACGCAGGTAAACAGGCCCGTGAATATCGGCAATGGCAATGGTTGCTTCTTTGGTCTGGTTGTAATCACAAGGATTGATAACACTCATCCCCGGCAGCATTTTCATCATGCCGATGTCTTCGAGTATCTGGTGGGTTGCTCCGTCTTCACCTAATGTTAAACCTGCGTGTGAAGCGCAGATTTTTACATTCTTATCTGAGTAAGCAACCGATTGGCGTATCTGGTCATAAACTCTTCCTGTAGAGAAGTTTGCAAATGTTCCGGTGAACGGAATTTTTCCTCCAATGGTTAATCCCGCTGCAATACCAATCATATTGGCTTCTGCAATTCCAACTTGAAAAAAGCGGTCAGGAAATTCTTTTTTAAAGGCATCCATTTTTAGTGAACCGGTAAGGTCTGCACAAAGCGCAACTACGTTTTTGTTTTTTTTGCCGAGTTCATGCAAACCCACACCAAAGCCGCTGCGTGTGTCTTTGTCTTCCGATACTTTTTCAATGCTCATAGGTAGGATTTTTTCCATGTTAATATAGTTTTACAACTTCCGAACTTCCCGAAAGTATGGTAAATGATTTTTCAAGTGTGTATTCTGATTCTTTAGAGTTTTTCGGACGGAAAACAGCACGGTATTTTCCAGGCTGCAATACCAGATTTTCCTGAATATTTTCAGGTTTCAGATTATATACTAAGGTAAGTTTATTGTTGTCTTCAAGATAAACACCTCCGTATCCGGAAGTGTTTTTAAGGATGTTGGCTCTTCCCGGTTGAGGTATAGCAACTGTTGTTGTTTTGCTTTGCGAGATGTCTATATTGTTTACATACATTCGTGGGAGACACAAAATTTCCACATCATATTTTCCAATAATATATTTCTCCTTCTGATTAAATTCCTGAATATTCAGTGTCTGCATTTCACCTTGCTTACGAACAATGCATTGTAATGCTTTATAATCGCTGGTTCCGTTTACTTTCAATTCAAGATCACCTTGAGGTGCATCAATAGCAATGATGGTATGTTTACCTGGTGTTAGTTTTATGTTCTCTTTTACAACTTCAGGAATAGTGTGAACTACAATTTTATAAGTAGGCAGGGGGTCAATAATCAGGGTATCAGGGTTGCCACGGTTATTAATAGTGTGAATGAAATTGTATTTCATTTTGCCCGAGAAGCTATCGTAGAAGGTCATGTTCACGTTGGTTTCGGTGGGTTTGCTGTAAATGTCGAGCAGATTTACCTGCGCAGTTGTATTGTTCAATGCTTGTGATATAACAACATTCAGGATATTCTTAAAACTTTTTTCGTTGCTGGCATCGTAGTAATTTCCAACGCAGTCAAACTGTTTCATAATGTCTGCATCCAATCCAACGCCAATTACAAACGGCTTAAGTACAATTCCGTTTTTCTGCAAGGCTGCAGAAACTGCGCATGGGTCGCCATCGCATTCTTCAATACCATCGGTGATCAGGATAATGATATTGCGGCAGTCATCACATTTTGGAAAATCATTGCCGGTTTGTTCCAGTGAATAGGCGATAGGCGTTGTTCCTTTTGGGGTTATGGAATTAATCTTGTTTTTTATTGCAGGAATATTGTTTTTATAAAAAGGGACTTCCAGTTTGGTGTCTTTGCAATCGCGTTGTGAACTTGATATATATTGACTTTGGTGACCATAGCAACGCAGCGCCAACTCAATATTTGGCACAGTTTGCAAACTGTCAAGTAACTCGCCCAATAGTTTTTTTGCAATATCAATTTTCATCCCGCTTTGCCATTGTCCGAACATGCTTTGCGAGCCATCAAATACAAAGAGGATGCGGGTGAGCGGCTGTGGCTTTTTCTGAGGTTCTTGTGCAAATGAGGTAAAGGAAAAAAATATCGAATAAAGAGCAAGGAATAATGAATGACGAAGTAATTTCTTCATTTTAAAAATCGATATTCCTTGTTCGATATTCATTATTCTATTAGTAATCTCCAAGTGTTTGTTCCAATTGGCCAAGTGCTTTTTCCAATTGAGCATCGTTAGGGGCTACTCCATGCCATTCGTGACTTCCCATCATAAAGTCAACTCCGGCACCCATTTCGGTTTTCATCAGAATCATAACGGGTTTTCCTTTGCCGGTTAATGTTTTGGCTTTGTTCAATCCGTTTACTACTTCCTGCATATCGTTTCCGTTCATGTGCATCACATCCCAACCAAAAGCCTGCCATTTTGCTTCAAGGCTGCCCATATTCAGTACCTGATCGGTGTCGCCATCTATCTGTCTTCCGTTAACGTCAATAGTAGCAATAATATTGTCCACTTTGTTTGCTGCAGCATACATGGCTGCTTCCCATATTTGTCCTTCCTGCATTTCGCCATCACCATGCAGCGTATAAACAAATGATTTATCATTGTTCAGTTTTTTAGCAAGCGCAGCACCAATACCTACTGAAAGGCCCTGCCCCAATGAACCAGAAGCTACACGCACTCCAGGCAAACCTTCGTGTGTTGTGGGGTGTCCCTGCAAACGGGTATTGAGTTTGCGGAAGGTTGCCAGTTCGCTTACAGGAAAATATCCGTAGTGCGCCAAAACGCTGTACCAAACAGGCGAGATATGTCCGTTGGAAAGAAAGAAAAGATCTTCGCCTATGCCATCCATGGTAAAATTTTTGGCATCGGGCTTCATTACTTCATGATAGAGCGCCACAAAAAAATCAGCACAACCGAGTGAGCCACCTGGATGACCTGAGTTAACGGCATGAACCATGCGCACAATGTCGCGTCTGGTTTGTGAAGCAATTCGTTTTAATTCGTCTGTTGTTGGCATAGAGGAGGGGTGGATTTGTTCAGGTTTCAAAAGTAGTTTAATTGATAGGTGAGAATTGGTGTGTTAATAATTTTTGAAAAGAAACGACCACCCCCCCAACCCCCTCCTTAAAAAGGAGGGGGAGCAGAGAAAAAAATGCGAGTGGGCAGGGGGTGGTATAAATCCTATATATTTGCGCGCTTTTTAAAAATAAATCATGGGACTTCAATGCGGAATAGTGGGTTTGCCAAACGTGGGTAAATCAACCTTGTTTAACTGTTTATCAAATGCCAAGGCGCAGGCGGCTAATTTTCCGTTCTGTACCATTGAGCCTAACGTGGGTGTTATTACCGTACCTGACGAAAGACTGAACAAACTGAGTGAGTTTGTAAAGCCCGAGCGTGTAGTGCCTACCGTTATTGAGATTGTGGACATTGCCGGTCTGGTAAAAGGTGCCAGCAAAGGCGAAGGTTTGGGAAATAAATTTCTTGCCAACATACGCGATACCAATGCTATTATACACGTTCTGCGCTGCTTTGACGATGGCAACGTAGTACACGTTGACGGCTCGGTAAATCCTATCCGCGACAAAGAAACCATTGATTTTGAGTTGCAACTGAAAGACCTGGAATCGGTGGAGAAGAAAATGCAGAAATTAGAACGTTCTGCTAAGACGGGCGATAAAGATGCCAAGAAAGAATATGAGTTGCTTGCCATTTTCAAGAACCATCTGGAGCAGGGCAAATCGGCACGCAGCGCACCTGTTGAGGGTAAAGACCGTTTTGTGATTGAGGACATTCATTTGCTTACCGATAAGCCTGTACTTTACGTTTGCAATGTGGACGAGGCCGCTGTGGTGAACGGAAATAAATATTCAGAGATAGTAAAAGAAGCAGTGAAGAACGAAGGTGCTGAAGTGCTTCTGATTTCTGCTGCCATCGAATCAGAAATTGCATCAATGGATAGCCCTGACGACCGCAAGGAATTTCTTGCTGATTTAGGTTTAAGCGAACCCGGAGTAAATAAATTGATTAAAGCGGCTTACCGCCTGCTTAATCTTTCAACGTATTTCACCGCAGGGGTAAAAGAAGTGCGTGCATGGACCATTACCAAAGGCATGACTGCACCACAGGCTGCCGGTGTTATCCACAGCGATTTTGAAAAAGGATTTATCCGTGCCGAGACTATTAAATACAACGACTTTGTAACCTTTGGCTCAGAGGCCGCTGCCCGCGAAAACGGAAAACTTACCATTGAAGGTAAGGAGTATGTAGTAGGGGATGGGGATGTGATGCACTTCAGGTTTAATGTGTAAGTCTATTGCTTAACAAACTTATATCTTACAATTCTGTCCTCAGAAATTAACTGAATTATATAATTTCCTGAAGCAAGATTTTCAAGGTAGACTTTACGTTCATTATTATTAACTTTCTTTTTCAAAACAGCTTGCCCTGTTAAGTTACAGACCATAATTTCAGTCACGTTTTTTTCTCTGAAGTTCAGAATATTGTCAGTAGGATTTGGATATACACCGGCTTTATTTTCATCACCGTTTTCAGCAACTGCAGTAACAATATCGCAGGTGCCTGTCCAATGCTCGTCCAACCACGTAATTCGGAAGCCTGTCCAGTCTTTCAGCTTATCAATTTCGCCCGGGTAATCTGCTGGAATAGGGCTTGGGTTGGGCCATACGTAAACGCCCAGTATGGGCCACTTGGTGAAATTTCTGTCGGTAGCACCTCCCAGTATCTCAGCCAGCGAATCAATCTCACTTTTAATAGTATCAGGATTAAAAGCCGTTTGGCGCAACTCTTCCCAGCGGCAGCGCAGGCGGTTCATAAATAACGTGTCTTCAAAAAAGCGCGACCAGAAGAAAGGGCATTGTTCGGTATAAGTGGTTTGTGCCTCATAGTCCCATCCGCCCGGATACCACCCGTCCATATAATCTGCATTGCCCCACGATAAGTCATAATCCCAGGGAGGGCCGGCTTTAATTTTTCCGTTTTTCTCTTTGTAGAAAAAAGTGCTCAGCCTGTATCCGTCAACGTTTTTGGTAAACTCATCCAGAATGATGTAGTCAATAAAACTCTGCTGACTGATGTATTTGCGGAAGCCGGTAATGGTATCGCTGAAATCAGGCGAACTCATGGCCAGCTCAAAACTGTCAACATAGGCTTTAATATAATCAAGCTGTTGGGGCTGTACGTTTTCGGGCTTTGGATAATCCAGAATATAGGTAAGCGTATTGGTATTGTTCACTGCAGGAAATTCACTTTGCCAGGTTACATCGCCCCCGTCAATCCAGTCCACTTTAAAGATGTAGCCGCCTGTAAGTTCAGCTCCTGTTGTGTCGGCAATGTTATTACTTGCAATGTCAACCCGGTTCACATCTTTCTTTATCCGCTCGCCCAACAGGTAAATACCCTGATACTCGCCATCA
>CAMBRL010000070.1 GCA_945870105.1 Chitinophaga pinensis | reverse complement strand
AAAGAATGGTGATACCGTTTCCTTGAAAGGTGCAGGCAAATTTAAAGGATTGAAAAATATTTTTCATAATCCTCACATGCCTGTGTTAGATGATTATTATGAGCCTTGGACCTACAAATACCAAGATTTATTTACTGCACCTGAAGGTGATGACCAGCCAACAGCACGTCCTGTTTCTTTGGTAACAGGTGAACACATGGATGTTCAGTCTGGACCTAATTGGGATGATGACATGAGTGGCTCTATTGATTATGCCCGTCAGGATGTAAATCTTGAGAAATTATCAGCGGCAGAGAGAGAGGCCATGTTTCAACTGGAAAGAATGACTCTCCATTACCTACCGAGAATCTGTAATCACTGTTTAAATCCGGCTTGTGTTGGTTCTTGCCCTTCAGGAGCACTATACAAAAGAGGTGAAGATGGAATTGTATTGATTAATCAGGAACGTTGCCGTGCGTGGAGAATGTGTGTAACAGCTTGTCCGTATAAAAAGAGTTATTATAACTGGAATACCGGAAAATCTGAAAAATGTATTCTTTGTTATCCCCGTCTTGAATCGGGTCAGGCGCCTGCTTGCTTCCACTCCTGCGTTGGAAGAATTCGCTATCTGGGTGTATTGCTGTATGATGCAGATAAAATTGCAGCAGCAGCAGCAGCACCTGATGACAGATTAGTGGACGCTCAAATGGATATTTATCTTGACCCGTTTGATCCGGAAGTAATAAAGCAAGCCAGATTAAATGGAGTTGCAGATTCTACTATTACTGCTGCACAAAATTCCCCGGTTTACAAATTTGTAAAAGTGTGGAAACTTGCATTGCCGCTACACCCTGAATTCAGAACATTGCCTAATTTATTTTATGTGCCGGCATTGCTTCCAACCATGGCAACTGTATCAGACGGTGTTTATAATTCAACCAGTAAATCTCTTTGGAATGGAGTTGAAAGCAATCGTTTACCAATGAAATATCTTGCTTCACTTTTTTCTGCAGGCGATACCGGAAAAGTAACAGAAGTTATGAAAAGGCTGATGGCTGTGAGACTACACAGAAGAGGTGTTACGGTAGGAGACTTGAATGCTGCAGAAATTTCTCAGGCTTTGAAAGAGGTTCAAATGGAACCCGACACGGCTGATGCAATTTTCAGGCTTACTGCACTTGCAACTTTTGACGAAAGATTTGTAATACCACCTGCTCACCGCGAAGAATCAATTGAGATGTTGGAAAATACAGGAGATGTAAAAGGAAACACCGGATTTGGATTTAAAGAAAAACCGGTAAGAGGTTTATAAATAATGAAAAAATACAACCACTATATTGCATTTGCTGATTTGCTACGATACCCTTCTTCAGACTATCCTGAAAAGGCGAATAAGTGTATGGCTATGCTTAAAGAGAGATACCCTGAAGCTGCTCTGGAAATAGAACCTTTTGTGAATTACATGTTATCACACACAGAAGATGAGCGCGAAGAGCTTTATACTAAAACGTTTGATGTTCAACCGATATGTTATCTTGATTTGGGTTATGTGATTTTTGGCGAAGATTATAAGCGGGGCGCATTTCTATTACACATGCAGGAAGAACAGTTAAAAGAAGCTAACGATTGCGGAACTGATCTTTCTGATAATATCAGCAACATGCTTACGCTCTATACAAAATCGGATAACCGAGCATTGCTGGATGAGCTATCTGTAAAAATTCTTATTCCCGGTGTGGAGAAAATGATTAGCGAGTTTAAGCAGGCAAGGGTTGATTTAAAAATAAAAGTTCTGAAAAAACTACACAAAGCAATTATCCAGGAAGATTTGAATCATGGAAATGTTTACAAGAATATTTTAGCGGCACTGTTATTCGTTTTGCAAAAAGATTTTGAAAACGTGAGTTTCAGTTCAGTACTAGATCCGGTGGTTGATATTCAACATCACAACACTTTTTTTGGAAAGCAAACATTAAATATTGAAGTAAATAAATTAGCAAGCAATTATAAACTCGATTAACTATGACAAACATTCTTCTATTCGCTGTACTGCCTTACGCTGCATTAGCAATTTTTCTTGTCGGTTCAATTTACCGCTACAAAAACAGAGGCTTTTCGGTTTCATCAATTTCATCTCAATTTCTGGAAGGGAAAAAACTTTTTTGGGGAAGTCAACCTTTTCACTGGGGTCTATTTATATTATTTTTTGGCCACCTGATTGCTTTCCTTTTTCCAAGTGCCGTGCTTGCATGGAACGGGCAACCGGTAAGATTGCTGATATTGGAAATTGCTGCTTTTGCTTTTGGATTGAGTGCATTGTTGGGTTTAGTTCTATTGATTTTAAGACGACTTACCAACAGAAGGGTGCAGATTGTAACCAGTAAAATGGATATTGTAGTTTATGCAATATTACTTACCCAAATTGTTTCGGGCTTGCTGGTTGCCTACCACAGCCGTTGGGGGTCGTCATGGTTTTCAGCTTTTTTAACACCTTACCTGCGCTCTGTTTTTGTTTTTGATCCGCAGATTGATGCAATAGCCAGTGTAACTTCTCTTTCGCTGAAGGTTCACGTAATCTCTGCTTTTGCACTTATCGGAATAATTCCGTTTACCAGATTTGTTCACTTTTTGGTTTACCCGGTTGATTATTTATGGAGAAGCTATCAGCAGGTAATCTGGAACTGGAGCAGAAAACATATTCGCACTTCACGTTCACATTCTGAAGGTCACAAGTCAAAGAATAACTAACACTCTACCTATTATTAACATGAAAAAAATAATCGTTTTACTCTCAATTCCGGCTATACTTATTTTTTTGTTACCTGTTTCAGCATTTGCACAAGAGGCAATTGCAAGTCAAGATAATCAGGCTTTCTGGAATTATACTAATCCCTTAGTATATTTACTTCTGTTGGCGGTTACATTAACAATTGTAACAGCTATCACTGTAATTAAAGCTAACGCTGTATTAACTGAATTGGGGTATGTTCCTTCCGGAAGTTCAAACCCAACGTTAAAGTGGACTTCTGAAAATCCAACAACTGTGGCGGTAATTATTATTCTTATTGTATTAGCCGGAATATTTTGGGCTATATAAATTTTAGTTAGTTTTTTTTGACTTCAAAAAAGCTAATTGCCTTGGAATTGTACTTTTTTTCCGATAGAACTTAACCCGAGTAAGGCATCGTTTGTAGAAAATATAGATGTAATTTCTTCAAGCGCCTCGTTGTCGCCTGAATTATTGTTAATCAGGTTTTCAGAAATTTTCAAGGCTATGGGTGCTTTCTGACCTAAACGTTTCTGAATTTCAGCTTTAATTTCACTTGGAATTTCATCTCCTGTTATATTTCCTGATAAGATATTGTCAATGGAATAATTATTAAACAGCTTTTCAACAACCGAAAATTTTCCGTTAAAATGTTTGTCGTGTTTTTGTGTAAAGGAATTTAAAGGCAAATTGCCTGCAAGCAGTTCGCACATATCATCAATGCTTATTGCCTTATCAATCAATCCAATCTTTTCTGCGTCACCTACGCTTAATACATTGCCTGAACAAATAAGATATTTTGTAAGTCCTTTACCTATTCGCCTGCTGGCACGAAAGGTTCCCCCCAAAGCCGGATAAATACCAATTCCTGTTTCGGGAAAGGCAAGTTTTGCAGTATTTACGGCAAGAATTATATCACCACAAAGTGCAAGCTCCAATCCACCGCCAAATGCAAGCCCGTTAAGTAACATCACTACATTTTTCACCGAATTATCAATCCGGTGAAAAACGTTTTGTCCTAAAGAGGTGAACGAAGCGATGTTTTCAATGTGGTGAGTAGTTATGTTTTCAACAAAAAAATTAATGTCGGCACCTGCAACAAATGCTTTACCGCTTGCAGTAATAACTATGTTTCGTATTTCAGGATTATACTCTGCCAGCGAAAACTTTTCATCTAATTGTGCAATTACATCCACATTCAATGCATTCAAATCCTGCGGACGGTTAATGGTAATAAAAGCGGTATCCCCTTTTTTAAGAAAAAGAACATGTTCTGTTTCCCAGAAATTAATGCCAATGGAATTTGGAATTTGAACATTGCTGTAGCTTGAAACATAGCCGAAAATAAGTTCTTTAACCGTTACATCTCCTAATTCTTTCATCAAATCAATTGGTCCTTTTTTCCATTGCAAGCCAATTCTGGCTCCCTGGTTTATTGCTGAGGCAGTGCAAATTTTTTCGTCAATAATTTCAGACACAACAAAAAATACAATACCCAACATTCTTTCTTTGATAATTCTTTCCTTCTTTTCATCAACTGTTAGTGATGAGTTTTCACCCAGCTCCCAAGGGTTGTTTAATTCTGACTGTTGCTTTAACAAAGAAGCTACTTTATAAGGCTCACCAAATATTTCCAGTGTTTTTTCAGAATGATATGCAACAGCAACTCCTGTTGCATTCATCAGCGCAAATGGACCCATGCCTATTCCAAAAGCTTCCATGCAAATGGCATCAACTTCTTCTTTTGTGGCAACTTTCTGTTCAACAATTTTAACCGCTTCATTAAGCCAGGGAACAAAAAAACGATTTACAACAAAGCCATAAGCATCAGCGCAGGTAATGGCATCTTTTCCTGATTTAATACAGAAAACTTTTGCAGCATCCATTGTTTCAGCAGAAGTTTTTTCACCCGGAATTATTTCAACTAACCTGTTTTTGGCAGCATGATAAAAATAGTGCAACCCTAAAAACCGTTCAGGATATTTTACATAAGCCGAAAGTTCTGTAACCGAAAAAGAGGAAGTATTGGTTGCGATAATAGTATCAGGCAACGTAATATTTGAAAGCGTTTTGAATAAATCTTTTTTAGCATCAAAGTTTTCAAAAATTGCTTCAATAATCAGGTCGCAAACAACTAAGTCATTTAAATCGGAAGTTCCTGTGATGTTTAAAATTGTTGCATTTGCCTGTTCCGGTGTAAATACTTTTTTCTCCACACCCTGAGCCAGCATAGCTTTAATACCATTCAGACCTTTTTCAACAAACTTCATTTCACGGTCAGCAAGAATTACTTTGAAATTTTCCTGCGCAAACTTTTGCGCCAGTGCCGAACCCATTGTTCCGGCACCCACCACACCAACTGTTTTTATTGTTTTCATTTTATTGTTTCTTTTTGGTTTTCCCAAACTGGTTTTCTCTTTTCAATAAAAGAGTTAATCCCTTCGTTGGCATCATGGGTTGCCATCAGTTCATTCATATATAATCTTTCTAATTGAGGTAAAAAATTGCTGAGAATATGATTGAACTTTATCCGTGAAGCCTTTACGCCATAACGCAGTGATGTTGCACTTTTCGGAATAATATACTGTTCAATCCATAGTTCTGTTCCTGTTTCCATTGCAGCTTTGTCCTCAAACAATTCAGCTACTAATCCTATTGATTTTGCTTCTGCTGCATCAATAGTCTTTCCGGTAAGCAATAAGTTTTCAGCGCGTGCTAATCCTATTTTCTCAGCAAGAATAATGGATGCGGGTGGAGGAAACACACCCAGCATAATTTCGGGTTGTCCGAGTTTTGCGGTTTTATCAGCAAACATGAAATTGCACATCAGTGCCACTTCCAGCCCGCCACCAAGGCATTGTCCGCTTATTTTTGCAAGCGTTGGTATTGCAAGCTCGCTTAATGAATAAAACAAGCGATGAAAAGAACTAAGCATGGCTGCAGCAAATTCTTTTTTGTGTTCTTCCACACTTGCACCGAAAGAAAAATGTTTTCCGGCTCCTTCAAATACAATTAGTTTTAGATGACTGTTTTGCCTGAATGCATTGAGTAGTTCCTGCAATTCTTCCATCATAATGTGATCAAGCACATTGCCTTTCCCATCATCAAGGATAACGCGGACAACTGAATTGTCATGAGTAAAAACTGTTTTTATTTTCTGCATAGTTTAAACACTTGCTTTTTGAAACTGAGGTGAAATAGTTTTGTGCAATTCATCATTCCATTCATGACCTTCAGCCAACAGCTGACGCAGTTTTATAAAATCCACTTCACGGTTTTCTTTTGGTCCTTCATTAAATGCACGGAAACCGGCTTTTGCTTCTGTCATCATATTCAGGGCAAGCCATTCGCGGCTTGCTTCTTTGTTTTTGTCCCAATGTTCCAGTTTAAACTTGCGAACTTCTGAGATTGATTTATTCATGCAATTTGGAAATGTGTTCAGGATTTTTCCAATCAGTTTATTGGTCATTTCATCCAGCATGGAAAGGTCTGTTTCACCTGATGCTACAAGTTCTTTTGCTTTCTTAAGATCTTCACCTGTTTTTGATGTGCCAAAAACAAACCTTCCGAATTCGTCCACTATTTTGTCAGTAACCACCAAAGGGTTTGCAATAAATTTTCCATTTACTTTTAATACCGGAGCAATGTCAGTTATCACACCAAAATAATAAGCTTGATGAGCAGACCAAGGGTCGCAAAGTGTAAGCGAAGCCATTGCTCGTTCTATGCCCACATAAAGCGGAAGGAAGTCGGTTGCCCCGCCAATAGCAGCACTTCCGTGTTTCGGTCCTGCCTGTCCGAAACGCGCCATATCACTTGCAATGCTGAAATCGCAAGCCATTCCTATTTCCTGGCCGCCACCAATTCGCATTCCATTTACTCGGCATATAACAGGTTTTTCACATTTCAGAATAGCGCTCACCATATCGTTAAACAAACGCATATATTGCGAATATTCCTGTGGGTTTCCTGCATAGTATTCTGCATATTCTTTTGTGTTTCCACCTGTGCAAAACGCCTTGTCGCCTACAGAGGTAAACACCACTGCAACAACACTTCTGTCGTTTGACGCCTGACCGAAAGCAAGAATTATTTCTTTAACAGCTGCTGTTGTGTAAGAGTTATATTGCTTAGGATTATTGATGATAATCCATGCGTTATACAGATTGCTTACTTCCTTTCCATCGTAATTAATACAGGGACGCTTTTCGAAAATAATTTCTTTGAAATTTGTTTCAACAAGATTGTGATTTTTCAATTCCATGGGTTTTGTTTTTAGTTAAAATCCGGCACCAAGACCGAACGTTTAGTGTATTTATGTTCTAATGTGTTTTTAAAAACTTCATTAATTTGCGACATGGGAAATGTTTGAACAAACTGTGAAATTTTCAGTCTGTCATTGGCTATCAAATTCAGCACCTCAGGATAAAGCTCTGCGCGGCAACCCCATGTTCCGATAAGCTTTGCATCAAATGCCATCAGGTTGCTCAGACGAACTTCAACCTTATCCATTGTAAAACCAACTATTGAAAGTGTGGAAGCAAATGTGATTAAATTAAATGCAAGTTCCTGTCCGGCTTTTGTTCCCGAAAATTCAAATATTTTCCAACCAAATTTTGGTGCATTAATCTCTTTGGCATGCTCTTTTATTTTTTCTTTTATTGTCTTTATGTCAAGCCCTTTGATGTTAAGCGTTGCATCAATGCCATTTGCTTTGGTTGTTAAAAGTTTCTCCTCATTTATATCAAGTGCAATAACTTTCGCTCCTGCAATTTTCGCGATAAGAGAACCGTAAACGCCTACACCTCCCACGCCAATCACAATTGCCAAATCACCCGCTTCAAGTTCAGATTTTTTTACAACCTGGTAAGGTGTTGATATTGCATCTGCAATCACAGAAAGCTCTTCAAGCTTATATTTTTTTAATACGCTTGGCGGAACAGGACAAAGAAACTTTGAAGGAACTTTAATATGAGAGGCAAATCCACCATGAAAATCATTGCCTGGCATCAACTGATTTCTGCAAATATTGCTTCGCCCGTTTTTACAAAAATCACATTCACCGCAGGGAAGAACAGCTGGAATAATTACAGCTTTTTTTAGCCATTTTGCATCACCGGCAACTACTGTTCCGCTTATTTCATGACCAAGCGTTAGCGGTAATTGTTGTTTTGTCTGAACTCCCGAATGCCAGAAACTCAAATCGGTATGACATACTCCGCATCCGGCAATTTTTACAAGCACTTCCCCTTTTTTTAAATCAATATCAGAACTTTCGGTTAGTTTAAATTCTTTATTTAACTCAACCATTTGCCATTGAGATATTTTTTCGCTGCTCATAAATTTATATTTTCAAATAATATAGCTGTTCCTTGTCCTCCTCCGATGCAGGCAGAGGCAATTCCGTATTTTACTTTTCTAAAATTCATTTCTCTTGAAATGGTTAGTGATAATCTTGTTCCGGATGCTGCCAGAGGATGGCCTAATGCAATAGCTCCTCCGTTTACATTGCAAATAGTCCGATCAAGTCCGAGTTCTCTTTCACAGCCGATGAATTGAGCGGCAAATGCTTCATTGATCTCAAATAACCCGATATCAGAAATTTTCAGCCCTGTCATTTCTAAAATCAATTTTATTGCTGGAACAGGTCCAAGTCCCATTACGTTCGGGTCAAGTGCGCTGGTGCTTGACGCAATAACTTTTGTTAGTGGTCTCAGTTTTTTTTCTGTCACCAAATTTTTATGTGCAATAATGGTCATTGCCGAACCATCAACAATTCCGCTTGAGTTGGCTGCATTCTGAACTCCATCTTTCATAAATACAGAAGGCAGTTTTGCCATATCTTCTAATGTTGAAGGACGTATATTTTCGTCTTTCACAAAATCTTTTACTCCTCGCGGTAAATTAATTTTCCTCTGTTTTAGTCCTTCTGCTTCAAAAACAGTTGAATTCATTGGAAGAATTTCATCTTTAAAAAATCCGTGCTCAATTGCAGCCAGTGCTTTGTCAACAGAAAGTTTCGCAAACTCATTCGCATCATTTTTTGTGATGTTGTATTTCTTTGCCACATTTTCTGCTGTGCAACCCATGGGAACGGCAGCAGTGTCGTTCAACGCTTCCCAAAGCATATCAACAAAACCGGGTTTGCCCAAGGCATATCCCATACGGTTTCCAAATGCTGCGGTTGGAGAAAGTGTCATGTTTTCTGTTCCACCACACAGAGCAACATTCGCTTTACATAACGTTATTTGTTCCGCTCCCGCAATAATTGTTTCAAAACCCGAACCGCAAATTCGTTGCAGCATAACGGCAGGAATTCCAAACGGAATTCCTGCATACAAGCCGATATGGCGCGGAAGAAAATAAGTGTCGGGTGAGCTTTGCCCTATGTTGGCAATAAAAACCTGATCAACATCTTCAGGTTTAATTCCAGATTTGTCTATTGCTCCTTTTGCCGCATAAATTCCTAAATCAGTTGGCGAAATTTGTCCAAGTGTTCCGCATAATTTTCCGAACGGTGTGCGTGCTCCGTTTACTAAATAAATATCATCGTAAGTTATTCCAATGCCTTTATCTTTATGGTGATATCCTTTCATTTTTAATTCTCCTGAAGTTCTTTTTCTTTCGTTTTGTTTTCATCTCTATTATAAGTTTGCTTCGCAATAAGAGCTGCTCCAAAAGAAACCACAAACTGAGGGTTTTCAATTATCTGGATATCCTTGTCAAACTTTTCATTCAGCAGCACTTTCAGATAAGGGTGATGCGCAATTACGCCTCCAATCATATACGTAGGAATTCCCGGGTCTAAGCGCATTTTTGCAACCTTATTTGCTATTGAAATATAGATGCCGCGTGCTATATCCTGTGTTTTCATGCCTTCAAAAACCCAGTTCATTATTTCGGTTTTTGCAAACACTGTGCAGAAACTGTTCAACTCTTTATCATAATTTGATAAGGATGCCAGACTGCTCATT
Source organism: Chitinophaga pinensis (assembly GCA_945870105.1). Taxonomy (GTDB): domain Bacteria; phylum Bacteroidota; class Bacteroidia; order SXHM01; family SXHM01; genus SXHM01. The sequence continues at coordinate 9,132 of CAMBRL010000070.1, read as the reverse complement.
TCAGTAATATTTATTTCAGCGCGTTCTGCAATTTCTGAGAGGAATGAGCCTGTGCCGGCAGCACATTTATCGTTCATGTAAAAATTCTTTACGTGATTTTCGTCATTACAGCGAATGATTTTTATGTCTTCCCCGCCAATGTCTATAATGTTTTTTTCACCCTGATAGAAATGAGAAACTCCTGCTGCTGCACAATTTATTTCTGTCTTGACAATGTCTGTATCTGTAAAGTGTTTTCTGCCATATCCGGTTGCACAACTGTACCTAATGCTAAAATTTGACAAAACAGTTTGCATCACATTTTTAAAAGCCTGCTTATCATTATTTAAAGTTGGCAGAAAATATCTGAACAAAATTTCAGCGGTGTCATCAATAACTGTAAATTTTGAATATGCCGACCCAAGATCAATTCCTAAAAAACAGTTTTTATTCTGGAACACCTGCGCAGAACCATTTTTATTTACAATTCCTTTCTCCATAATTTTCCTATTCACATTGCCTGCTGCACCCGGAATTCTGGAAATAATATTTTTGTTGGTCATTGCTTTCACCATGTTAGTGAATGAAAGATTTAGCGAGGCACGGACATAATGCTTCTTTCCATATTCCACAATTTTTCCGTTGAAATAATCAATCTCAGTTGGTCGGTTATTAATCAGGTCAAGCGCAAGCGATGGAAAATGGTCGCCTCCCTTTTTCAGGTAGCGCATGCATTGCCTAATAAAATCATCAGGGAAATGTATTTTTTCTTTCTCTGCAACATCAACTCCTTCTCTTATTATCTGCTCAATTAATTCAACTGTGTCGGGGTCGTTCATGGCTTCAGCCATTGTTAACCGACCAACACCGCATAACGCACTGAGTGAAGAATTTAAAATGGTTTTCTCCCAAACTCTTTTTACCAATTCAAAAGAGCCTACAACTTTAGTTTCAAGTTTCACTGATGAAAGAATTGATGCAATTTCAGCTGCTTTGTTAAGCCGGGCTTCATTAATTGATCCGATATAATTTGGCGGTGTGAAAAATGTAACCTTTGTATTGTTGGGTGCTACCGGATTTCCGGCAAAGTTGATAACCATCCTCAATGTTTTATCTTCGCCAAAACCCTCAACCAGCAATTCTTCAATATTAATACCGTTTTGTGCCGATACTACTGTAAGTTTTTCAGTATTCAGTATCTGTGCTTCTTTAACAGCTGTAGGTGTTTGATGTGATTTTAAAGCAAAAATCAGATAATCGGCATCCCAATCCTGAAGTTCTGAAACTGATTGACATACTTTTTCAAATTTTGCAGAAGCGGAGATTACATTTTCAAGAATAATTCCTTCGTTTTTTATTTTTTTTGCTTTGGCTTCGTTTTGCTCACAAATAGCCACTTCACAGCCTGCTTCCTGTAATTTCACAGCCAAAATCATTCCTACCGGCCCAAGACCAATAATTCCAACTTTTAGTTTTTGCTTATTACTCACTTGCCGTTCTTAATTATTAACCAGTTTATTTTCTTCCAATTGCTCTATAAATGTTTCAATTTTCGTCATGCTTTGTCCTTCGCTGAAAAAACGCAAATCACATAAATCTCCTTCTATCACCAAGGCAGGCACTCCTGTTAATTTTTGCAAACGCTGGGGCATTCCGAATTTTGCATTTGAATTATTGAAACAGGTTTTACTGTCGTGAAAAACAATGCCATCAATTTTGTATTCATCAAACCAATCTGCCAGCATTTTCATTTTTGCTTTTTCACTGCGGTTGATGAATATTTCGGTGTAAGCCCGTGCGGTTGAATTCCAGGGGTCCGTTTCATCAAACTTGTCAAATACCCAACTGCTGCAATAGGTTGAAGCAACAACAGCAGCATGATTGGAAGTAAATAAATCACTTAACATTCTTAGTTTTCCCCAAATGGGCATTCCTTCCCAGAAAATTCTGGTTTTTGCTTTTGGAAGAAATCCAAAATTGTTATTTACATTGTTTTTCAATTCGGCAAGCAGGGTTGTGTAGTAATCTTTTGCAACCTGCGTTCCACGCAAAACCACTATTGGACCCATGTGAATGGTGCCATCAAAAAAGCTTAAAGGCGCATTCATGGCGGTAGAAGTTTTTAAAACTTTTTGCCATAGCAATGTAGCTTCTTTACTTAGTTTTATTACTTCCTTAAATTTATCAAGGTCAAATTTTTGTCCGCTAACCTGTTCGCAAACAGGAATCATATTTTTAAATTGCTTTACCACTAAATCCACTTCGTCACTGCTAACTTCATCAACATGGCGCGGAGGCATTATGCCAACTATCGGGCACTTAAATTCATCAGCAAAAAACCGAAACCAATCCTGCACCTCACGACACTGATTGGTGTTGTAAGCAATTAAATCAGGCTTTGGTGCACCTTTTAATCCATAATGCTTTTGCAGCGGGGTTTCCTTTTTCAGATACGAACCAATATCCGCAGTAGTATATGAACATACATGTCCGGAATATCCGCACTTCACGGCTTCGGGAATAAAATCCATTGCAGTGCGTGTTGCGCCTAATAAAGCCCCGTGATTTTCCGGAAAGTAAACTTCAAAACCAAATGAGCGCAGCAGTTCAGCCGGACCAACACTGGTGCACCACGCTACCTTTTTTTGACGTGTTGTTTCATCAAGGCTTATAAAATATTCGCCCATGATACGCTTCATGGTTTCAGTTGATTTTATTTTGTATTCGCTCATTTCTTATATTTTTATGAGACTTTATCAAGTTGCATAACTCTTCCAGGGTACTTATCGTCTAATTTTATTACAAATACTTTTTCGTTTTGAACAGGATTGCTTTCATATAAATTTTCCAACTGCTCTTTATACATAGTAACTACATTTTTTACTGCTGCTTTCATTGATGGTGTCAGTGTTCCCTTCTCCAGTGAAAGTTCGTCATCAATCAGAACTGCAGATTTTATTTTTGCAAATTTTTGCCCTATTGCGCAGTTAGCATCATTTAAACAACCTCGGAGGCACTTTGCTAATTCCTCTGGGCTACGCGGACAAAAACACCCTTCAATTGGACTGATTTCATAATCCGGGTTTTCAAAAAGTTTTTTGTTGGGAAAAAGCAGTGCAACAGGATATTCCTTTCCTGAACCTTCTACCATTGCAAAAGCGATATAATGACATTTTCCGTGAATGAGTGTTTCCATGTCTGTTGGAATAACTTTTTCACCGTTTGAAAGTTTGAAAATCCTGTCTTTGCGTGCTATTAATTTCAATCCGTTTGAAGTAAACTCTCCAATATCCCCTGTGCAAAACCAACCGTCATCTGTAAAGGCTCCTTTATTTGCTTCATCATTTTTATAATACCCTTTCATCACATTTGGTCCCTTCACTTGAATTTCTCCGTCATCTGCAATCCGCAGAGAAACACCCGGAATAGGTTTACCTACAACACCCGCTTCACGTTTTGAATGTGGGTCAGTAACAGTGCTGCAGGGCGATGTTTCTGTTAATCCCCAACCTTCATAAATAAGCACGTTACGCTTTGCAAATTCATTTGATAGTTTTTCGGGCATGGGTGCGGCAGCAGTAAAAACAAATTTCAGTTGAGGATGAAAAAATATTTTTTCGGCATCGGGATTAGTTTTGAAAAGTTCAAAAATCGCCTGATAGACCCGTGGAACGCTAAAATAGATGGTGGGCTTAACTAAATTCCAGTTTTCAAGTATAGTTGAAGCGTCTTTTCCATAACACGATTCTAAATACATAGTTGCACCGTTGCATAAGACTGCGAACAGCTCATAAATACCTCCAAAACTATGATGCCATGGCAGGTATGAGAGAAACCGGTCATGCTCATCTACATTCCACAATTGCTGCATTGCTGCCTGTTGTGACAAAATATTGGTGTGCGTTAATTGCACACATTTGGGTGTTCCCATTGTGCCGGAGGTGTACATATTCAGACATATTTCATCTCCTAAGGCATCTGTGCGAAGCACCTGGTCATTTATATTTTCGTTTTCAAACAGCGAGTGAAAAGAGAGAAGATTATTAAATCTGTCATCAATTATATCATCAAATACAATAATGTGTTTCAGAGGAATTGAGGCATGTATATTATTCAGTTGTGTATGCCCTGCTACTGCAAGATATTTTGCATCGGAATGTTTTATTAATAATTCAGCTGTGTCGGAATTGAAGAACGCAAAAATCGGAATACTAACCCCCCCGATTGCCATCACGGCTAACTCAAGTTCCAGCATTTCAAATCTGTTTGGTGAATAAAAAATCATTTTATCACCACTTGCAAATCCCGCTTTTTTCAAGCTGGCTGCAAGATTTAGAATATCGCGGTAAAAAACTTTCCACGTTATGCCTTTGTAAACTCCATCTTGTTTTTCAAAAAACACATAATTATCTGCAAAACGTGTTGCATTGTGTTGCAACATTTGTGCTATGTTAGGAACAGTTTCCCTTAATTCAATATTGGAATTCAAGTATTGCATCAGGCTGCTAAAGCTTGTTTTTCTATTAATTTAATATGTCTGAAACCTCCCCACAGTGCAGCTCCCAAGGCACCGGCATATATCGCATCGGGATGCGTTTTTACTTCAAACTTTTTGCCGGTTTCCTCTAGTTGCTCTTCTAATGCTTGCATCATTCCTTTATTCAGCGCCATACCACCTGTTAAAATAATTGGCGATTCGCCTTTCAGAGAGCTGAGCAATTTAAGTATCCGCCCGGCAATTGAAATGTGTATTCCTTTAATAATATTTGGTGTTGAAATGCCGCGTGAAACCATGTTGATTACATCTGTTTCGGCAAGCACAGCACAAATACCTGAGGATACTTCTGCATTATCAGCCTGCAACGAAACATCACCTACTTCTTCAATGGATAAACCGAGATATCGCGAAATGTTTTCAACAAATTGTCCTGATCCGGAAGCGCATTGTCCTGTCATTTTATAATCCTGAACACGGGCATCTGGCGATATTTTTACGGCTCGCACAAACAGTGCTCCCATATCTACAACAGTGCGCGCATCGGGAAAAAGAAAATGCGCTCCTTTTGAGTGGGTGGTCATTCCGTAAAAGTGTCCGCGTTTGCGCTTAACCAAATCACCTTCACCTGTTGAAGCCAGATATGCCACATCTTCGTAAGTGAGGTTATGCTTGGCAAGCATTGTGCTTATCATTTCGTCAGCTACCTGTGTAGGGTTTCGCTTGCGGATTTTCTCAGTGTGCTTGTCAACAATTTTAGGTTTGGCAGAATAATCTAACAAAACTAATTTGATGAAGTTGCTTCCTACATCAATGCCCATTGTATAAAATGATTGTTCCATACTTATTTGATTTATGCGATTACAGTTTGTTGTTTAGTTACAAGTTGATGTTTAATTTCAATATTTCTTGTACAATAATAATTTATAACACTGTGGTGACATTTTTCTTCATAGCCGATGTGTTTCGGTGACGAAATCGCTTTACTTTTTAATCCTGCTCCGAGAGCACGAATTTTTCTTTTCATTAATTACAAATTAGTATAGCAAAGAAACAAGAACTTCATTTTTTATACTATGACTAGCATCATGGTTTTATAGCGATAAAAATTTGACTATCATGACTTTTGTCATGTGCTAAATTCAATAGTTTCAGATGTTTGTGTTCTCATTTTTCAAGAATAAAATTTATTATGAGCTATAAGATCAAACTATTTACGGTATTGTTGCTGTTGGCGGGAATACTTGTATTTGATATATTAACTCCACTGGGAATTGCAGATGGGATGCTCTATGTCATTATTATAATGATGACCATGTGGGTTGAAAAAAAAGCACTCGTAATTACAGTGGCGTTTGCTGCAATTATATTCACACTGTTGGGTTATTTTCTTTCTCCGCATTCAACTATTGAAACCTACACAGCTCCGGTAAACAGAATTTTATCCGTGATTAGCATTGTGGCAGCTACTTTTATAATATTAAATTTTAAAAAAATGGAAGCTGTAGTGAATAAACAGATGGAAGAGATGACACAATTTTCAGAAAAACTGAAAACATCAAACAACCAACTTGAAGAAAAAGTAAACGAGCGCACAAAAGTTTTAGAGGAATCATTGAAAGAGCTCGAAAAATCAAAAGCAGAACTTGGAATTGCTTTGGAGCATGAGAAAGAACTGAATGAACTGAAATCCCGCGTTGTTACGATGGTCTCTCATGAGTTTCGAACACCGCTTGCAATTATTCTTTCATCGATTACATTAATTACAAAGTATGCAGAAACTAATGATAAGGAAAATCAGCTCAAGCACATTAACAAAATAAAATCAGTGATTGAATACTTAACTGAATTAATTGAAGGCACTCTTTCAGTGGCTAAACTTGATGAAGGGAAATTTTCTTTTAATTCTGAAGAAATTAACATACCGCTTTTCCTAAACGATGTAATAGAAAATTTCGAGACTAAATCAAACACATCACCTGTAAAAAAGATTAAGTATAATCATTTAGGTGTCGATAAAATTCTTAACGATAAAAATGGGGTAAAGCAGATCTTACTCAATCTTATTTCAAATGCTCTGAAATTTTCGAATGGAAGCAGTGAAGTAAATTTATTTACAGAAACCACTTCTGACTATTTTATTTTTAAAGTAAAAGATGGTGGGATAGGCATTTCAGAGAAAGACCAGTTGCATCTGTTTGAACGTTTTTTCAGGGGAGAAAATGCAAGTAACATTCAGGGAACCGGACTTGGGCTCTATATTGTTGCCAGATATATTGAATTATTAAAGGGTACTATTGATGTTAAGAGCAAACTAAATGAGGGTTCAGAATTTACAGTGAAAATTCTACTGTTAGAAACCTCAAAAATCTAATCTGCAGTATCTTCCTGTACTCTTTTTGATATTATTTTTATGCAGTTGCCTCTTTTCCTTTTTTAGCAGAAGGTAAATCTGATTGTATGTTTCTGCGGGCAAACATAGCTCCACCAAGCGCACCCATAAAAATAGAATCTGTATGGATATTAATTTTGATATCGTTGCCGTAATTTTCACGCACTAATTGTGTAAGGTATTTTATTACAGCTGGATTGCGGGCAACACCTCCCGTAAAAGTAAACTCATTAAATACTCCGCCTGACCTTGCAATCAGCGACATGGCACGCATAATAATTGCTTTGTGCAAACCTCCTAATATGTCTTCACGTTTCTCGCCCAGATTGGTAAGTTCACGTAACTCGGCTCCTGCAAACACGGTGCAGGTTGAGCAGATGGTAACTTCTTTTTCTGCTTTCATTGCCATGGGACCAAGTTCGTTTAATGATATACTCATTTCATCTGCTATATATCCCAGATATCTTCCACAGCCTGCCGCACATCGGTCATTCATCTGAAAAGATGTTACGAGTCCATATTTATCAACTTGAATGGCCTTGGTATCTTGCCCGCCAATGTCAAGTACGGTGCGGGTTTCTGGAAATACTGCGTGTGCACCAAAGGCATGGCACAAAATTTCTGAGCGGATACAATCTGATGGGAAAGGAAGCAATGCGCGTCCGTAGCCGGTGCCGGTCATGTTTGCTATATGAAATTCCAATTCTGATATCTCATCAATATGATGACGAAGCGTTTCGGCTACATGGTCAAAATTACCATTAAGCAGATTAATCTCTGCATCAAAATTTACGCTGGTATTTTCTGCTGAAGTTTCAGGAAGGTTCTTATATTTTTCACGCAACTCATCCATTGCTTTTTGCACCAGTTCTTTAAAATTGAATTGCACGCGTTGATTTTCGGCAGGACTTATGCTTTTGTCCCATACAATCATCAGGGGCTCAAAAAGTGCCATGTCCAACTTGTTTACTTCTTCATTGTATTTTTCTGAAACAATATCTCGGAAGAATTGATTTTTAGCGCCTAAGTTGTTGTATAAATAATCGTGTTTAATTTTCGGTTTAAATGCTCTGCGAATGTTACGAAGATGGTTAAGTATTTCTTCCCTTATTTTTTCATCTTTAAAAAATGAGTTGCAGGTTTTTACCAACTCATCCCCCAACCGGTCAAGTTTAACTTTAAACTGTTCATACTGAAACACGCTTTCCAGATCAGTAATGTATTTTTTGTATTCGGGTCGTGCATTTATTTCACTTTCCAGTTTTTTCTCCAGCACTGAAAATCGTGCGTTGTAAACCGCTTCATCACGTGCTATGTCGGATGCAACTGAGTAATTGGCGCGGGTGTTGGTTATTCCGCGTCCTATTATTTCATCATTTTCATTAATGATTACAGCTTTTGAAGTAGTTGAGCCGAGGTCAACTCCGAGGTAGTATTTGCTCATCGTTTAATTTTATTTATACTGTTTCTTCTTCCTGTTTTAATATTATTTTTCGTTGTTCCAGCATTTGAAAATATGATTCTAAACGGTTTTTTATGTTGGCATAAGAAAAATAGCGGGGGTCAACCAAATCACTTTCAATAAAACCTACAGGAACTCCCGTGCGCTGCTCTATCTGGCGCATAATCATCAGCTGACCTGCTGAGAATGAATTACAGCTTTTTATCGAGTTGATTAAAAAACCATCGGCTTTGTATTCTTTAATATACTTTTCAATCAAATCAACACGTTGGGGCAGGTTAAGATTGGTATAGCAACCCATGCAGTATTTTGCAAGACTTTCAAGTGGTTCAGCAGGATTGTGCCTGAAACCTGTATCATATAATCCGCCAACTTTAGTATAGGTTGAGGCCACAATCACAGCGCCCATATCGTAAAATATTTTCCAGAACTCGCGGAAATTTGTCCAGTTGGGCGGTCCTTCAACCACTAAGCGAAAACGCTCTTCCTTCATTTCGCCTTCAGGATTTACAGGCAACAATCCGTTCTTTACACGTTCATTTACTTCTTTGTATAATTCCTTGTAATACTCTACGCACTCGTCTGTTCCTCTGAATGCCGTGTTGATGGGTCCCATATAATATACACCGGCAAAATAGGCGTCAATTGGTGATGGTTTGTTTTTTGCCATCTCAAGAATTTTCACCCAATATTCTTCTGCTGTGACTGAATTTTCAAGCATTTTACTCAGACGCTCAGGGTCATATATATTTCCGGTAACCTGTTCAAATTTTGGAATTACTTCTTCCTTAAGTTGCTTAACCA
>CAMBRL010000069.1 GCA_945870105.1 Chitinophaga pinensis | reverse complement strand
AAAACTACAGGACGACCAATTGATGCAGACACAGGAAACCAGGCAGGAACCAAACAAGGGATTTTTGATTTTTGGTGGGAAGGGGATTTTCTTTTCGGAAAAAACAATGCTGTAAAGGACGAGTATCTTTTAGGTTGGAACGTAAATCCCGATGAAGCTGATCGAACAAAGGAATTAACTACTTATCCTGATAAAGTTTTGTTGTGGCATGCCAATTATCATCCTGATGGCGGACAGCTATTCTTTCCGCTGGATGGTTCTCCATTTGTTACTCCTCTTGCTTTGCCGGGCGATGATATAAGCCCAGAAAAATTCACCAACTTTTATTTTGACGGCACACAGGGTCTCTATATTCATCCGGGAATCTGGCACGAGGGAATTTTTCCGCTAGCTATTCAGTCACGTTTTTTTGATAAGCAGGGAAGCATTCATGCCCGTGTAAGTGTAAACTTTGCAAAAGAGTTTGGCGTTTTTCTGGAAGTGCCTTTCGGTTTATAAAAACTAAAACGCTTTCCCGATGCTGAAAAAGAAACCATTGTTTCCTATCTCGGTGAATGAATACTCAAAGCGAAAAACAACAAATAAATTATTCCATTTAAAATTAACCTAATCGTAACACCTTGTGGTTATTGCTTAAAGAACTGCAATACTACTTTTGCAGTAATTCAAAAGCTGCATTACATTTTATAATTTAGACTTGAAAAAATTAGTATTTCTTATTTTCCTTTTTGCAGAAACGCTCCATGCGCAACCGCTTACTGTTATCACCTACAACATACGCTATGACAATCCTGATGATGGCGATGATGCATGGGAGGTTCGCAAGAGCTGGCTTGCCAACCAAATCCGATTTTACGAACCTGATGTTTTAGGTATTCAGGAAGGTTTGCATCAACAGGTAGTTTATTTGCACAGTGAATTAACGCAATATGATTATACAGGAGTTGGAAGAGATGACGGTAAAGAAAAAGGTGAATACAGCGCTATTTTTTACAACAAAACAAAACTTGATTTACTTAAAAGCGGAACCTTCTGGCTTAGTAAAACCCCCGAAAAGCCATCAAAAGGTTGGGATGCCAATATTGTGCGCATCTGCACCTATGCGTTGTTTCAAAACAAAAGTTCAAAAAAAATATTCTTTGTCTTCAATACCCATTTTGACCATAAAGGCACTGAAGCCCGAAAAAATTCTGCGCTCCTTATTATTGAAAAAATAAATCAACTCAACACGCTTAATTACCCCGTAATTTTAATGGGCGACTTTAATGCGCAACCCGATGATGAGCCTGTAAAAATTATAAAAGAAACAATGAAAGATACACGCGATGTATCAATCGCTCCTCCTTTCGGACCAGAAGGAACTGCCAATGGTTTTGAGTTTGACAAACCCGTAACAAAAAGGATTGACTACATTTTTACAAAAGGGAAAATCAGCGTAAGTAAGTATGCTATTCTGAGCGATTCGAAAAACCTGCATTATCCTTCTGACCATCTGCCGGTTTATTCTCAAATTACTATTGATTAATACAATCAATAAATACGGCTATATAATTACAAACTAAATTTTAAAAAAGAATGAAATCAAAATTGTTTTTTCTCCTACTCTTTCAAGTATCACTTACCCATTGTTTTGCCCAACAATTACCGCTTCCGGCAGAAATAAGCCGCATAGCATTTGGTTCATGTAACAGCCAGGACAAAGACCAACCCATGTGGGCAGTAATGCAAAAAGACAATCCTGAGCTTTTTATTTTTCTGGGCGACAACATTTATGGCGATACCGAAAACATGGCTGAGTTGCAACTGAAATACAGAAAATTAGGTGATAAACCCGGCTATATTGATTTTAAAAAGAAAGTACCTATTGTTGCCACTTGGGACGACCATGATTATGGCGTAAATGACGGAGGAAAAGAATATCCCAAAAAAGTAGAATCAAAAAAAATATTTCTCGATTTTTTTAATGAGCCCGAAAATTCTGAACGCAGAAAACACGAAGGCATTTACACTTCTTACACCATTGGTGAAGCAGGAAAAAGAATTCAGATTATTATGCTCGATTGCCGCACTTTCCGCGACAGCATTTGCCGAATTGGCGAAGACGAATCATGCATTGGCGAATATGGAAAATGCAGCGACACAACCAAAACCATGCTCGGAAAAGCCCAGTGGATTTGGTTGGAACAGGAACTAAAAAAACCTGCTGACCTGCGCCTGATGGCAAGCAGCACCCAGTTTTTAGTAGACTTCAATGGGTGGGAAGCATGGGTAAACATGCCCCACGAACGCCAGCATTTTCTAAACCTGATTAAAAAAACAAAAGCAAACGGTGTGTTTTTTATCAGCGGTGACTTGCACTATGCCGAACTTTCAGTGCTGAAAGAAAAGGACGCGTATCCCATTTACGACCTTACCACCAGCGGACTTACTCACGGACACAATTGTGCAGGACCAAACATCAATCGCATTTACGGTGCTTTTATGGATGCCAACTACGGTTTGATTAATATTAACTGGATGAAAAAAGAATTCACCGTTTATATTAAAGATGAAAAAGGCGAAGAAAAAATTTTACACACCGTACCTTTCAGCGAGTTGAAGTTTTAGAAAACTTCATAATTACTTAAACATTCAATTACACTCACTTTTTTTTAGTGGTGTAACCTTGCGCCCCAATGATTATTTTATCTGTAGGCAATAACACTCTGCATTTGCAGGATATTACCACTCAACTTAAGGGCCATGGTTTTAAAGCCACCTGGACTAATTTTCCCGATATACTTTCAACAGTGTATAATGGTCGTGATTTAGATCTGGTTTGTTTTGGTCAGGAAATAAATCCGGCCTGACGTTTATTTGTGAAGAAAATATTTTCGGTACAAAACCCGGCAATTATTTTTGTTGATGGATTGGCTCCTATTCCATCATTAATAGTAGAGCAAATGAGGCACTCTGCCATGCTTGCCCAAGGCCGTAACGGCAACCCTTTAAAAAACTATATTTTTAACAAAAAACAACTTTCATTAGCGTTGAATGCTACGGAAGAATGCCGTTTTAAAATTGACCTATATCAATTAAGCCCCTTTTACAAGGTTGCGCACAAAACCATAGTTGAAACAACACTTGCTCCGGGAAATCATACGTTTGAAATTAATAAAAAGGATAAGCAACTCTTATCTAAAAGCTTTGTGGTGGTTAAGGCCAACAACAAGCCCTGGTTTATTGAGCACGGTTGAGATTAGCCTGATATCCTGTTTTTAGTTTTTCTGATATGCAGTCATACCACCCATATTATGTTTCATTTGTTACATGTTATAGTGCCTGAGCGAAAAAGTCATTATTTTTGTTTGAAAATATTTTCTAATAGGTGCACATATAACTGTTCAGAAAAATGGATTTGCATTTTTTATTAATATTTAATTTACATTTTGTTAATGATTAAATAATTATCTATCACGATTTACGAATACGTTAAAAAATACTTTTGACAGCATATAAAATACCTGAATACAATGAATAAAAAATACGCTATTCTTTTTTATTTGATAGCATTAAGCCTGCATTCACATTCACAAAACATTGGAGAATTCACCCCTATTTATCCGGGTACACAAACGCAGCAATTACAATTACCCGAAACACATAGTTTTCAGCTACTCATTAAAACAGGCGATGCCTTAACAGGTGGCGGAACTATGCCGGTAAATAGTGATTTTACGGGTTATTCTCCCACTGCAGGCAGCAGCGTTAATGGCTATGTTGCGGTAAATTCAGAGAATGTTCCCGGAGATGTTACAGTATTGGATGTACAGTACAATGAAACTTCAAAACTTTGGAACGTATCTTCTTCGGTTTCGGTTGATTTTCCTGCGTCAGTAACAACGTGGGCAAATTGTTCTGGAACGGTTACCTCTTGGGGAACAACCATTACATGCGAAGAAACCGATATTGCTGTTGACCTCAACGCAGACGGATACAAAGATTTTGGTTGGAGTATAGAAATTGACCCTGTTACAAAAGAGGTGATGGATTACAACAACGATGGTACGCCTGATAAACTTTGGGCAATGGGGAGAATGAAACATGAGAATATTGCAATAGCTCCGGATAACAAAACAGTTTATTATGGCAATGAATCAGATCAGGGTTTTGTTTACAAATTTATTTGCGACAATGCAGAAGATTTAACAGCAGGAACACTGTATGTTATGAAAAAGACATCAACCACTTCAGGTGTTTGGATACAGGTTCCGAATACAACTCAGGCAGAAAGAAACGATGTTGTTACCTTCTCCAATGGTATTGATGCGTTTGCTCATGACAGAGTAGAAGATGTGGAAGTTGGGCCTGACGGAAAAGTCTATTTTGCAGTTACTTCTTGGAGTGAGATTTACCGTTTTGAAGATACCGGTGACAGCATTGTAAATTATGAAGTATATGTAAGTCCGGGAAATTATAATGTACCATCACCGGGAGGTTTGCGCTCAGTTAATTTCGGAAGTCCTGACAATTTAGCTTTTGATGGTGATAATAATTTATGGATAACTCAGGATGGAGGAGATAACCACATCTGGATTGTAAGACCTGACCATACTTCAGCAAATCCTAAACTGGAAATTTTTGCAAATACACCTTTAGGATGCGAACCAACAGGTATTACCTTTTCACCTGATTATCGCTTTATCTTTATTTCCATGCAACATACTGGCACATCAAATTTAGCTGCAATGACCGATGCCGCAGGAGTTGTAGTAGATTTTAATAAGGATGCTACCCTTGTAATTGCGCGTAATGAAAACCTTACAGAATCTGATCATGGCTTTAATCCGCCAACTAATGGTACTTCGTCAATAGACAATAATCAACTGGAACAATTTAGTGTGTATCCCAACCCTTCAAAAGGTGTTTTCAATATTGAACATAGGTTTTTAACCACTCCTAATGTGAAAGTATTTGATATGACAGGAAAGATGATGGATGTAGCTACTAATACAACAAACAACGGAAAAATTATTTTCAACCTTCAGGGCAAAAACAAGGGAGTATATTTGATTGAAATTACTACCGGAGAAGAAACTTATTACGAGCGAATTATTTTAGAATAATTTATCTCCGCCACTAGGTTATTCAAGCATTTCCTAATGGATTGCTTAATCACTTACCTAACAATACATAAGATTTGACAAGAGTTGAATATCATTAATTAGCTGGTTCGATATTTTGTCTGTAGCCTCTACTAAAAAAGCCCCGCAATTGCTGGACTTTTTTGGTTTTATAAGTTTTCCTTTTCCTGAAACGGAGCATAAAATTTCTCCTTCTTCAACAACCTGTTGATTGCCTTTGCCAATCTGTCAATTTTAGTTTCTTCTCTCTTTGCCGAATAAATCCAGTTGATGTAATACTTCTGTTCGCTTTCAGTCAATGAATTAAAAAACTGCAAGGCTTCCGGCTCATCAGTGAGGCAAAGCAATATTTCTTCCGGAACCTCCAATGGTTCGTTATCAGGAAATAAAACAATGTGCACATAATCACCTTCCTGCTTTTTGATAACTTTTCTTATTTCTGCTTTTACAGGAAGAAACAGATTACCATCACCCATCGGCATCAGGTGATATTTCCTTATTTCAAATCCGTCAATAGTTCCTCTTACTTTTCTCCAACCGAACGGTGCTTTTTTATCAGGTCGGATATCGGGCAGCCGAGCATAGGTCCAGCCACCTTTGCCTGGATATTTTTCAAGAAGTAATTTTTTACTGACTAATGGCTTTTCCATAAAGGTTAACCATGAATTGTTTCTTTTTTTCCGTATTTAGCAATCACCGTTGCTTCATAATCCAGAAACTCTTTCCAGCGCTTATCTACATCCTCGCCTTTGGCATATTTCTTCGCCAGCTTTAAAAAAGTAGTGTAGTGATTTGCTTCGCTTACCATCAAATCACGGTAAAAAGAAGACAACTCCTTATCCTGAATATTTTCTGAAAGCACCCGAAAACGTTCACAACTGCGGGCTTCAATCATAGCTGAGAAAAGTAAACGGTCAACCAAAACTATTTCGCGTTTATATCCTTTTCTTACAAACAAGTAGAGTTCATTCACATATTCATCTCTGCGCTCACGGCCCAAAACATTTCCGCGCTTTTTTATCAGTTCATGCACCTGATTAAAATGATCTAACTCTTCCTGAGCCAGTGCAATCATTTGTTCCACCAGATCAGGATATTCAGGAGCAAACACAATTAATGAAATTGCATTGGTTGCAGCTTTCTGTTCGCAGAAAGCATGATCCGTAAGTATCTCGTCAATGTTTGTTTCAACAATGTTTACCCAGCGCGGGTCGGTTGGAAGTTTTAAGCCAAGCATCTGTTTTGTTTTCCGCAAAATTAATGAACTAAAACTTTCCTCTGAGTGCAACTATAAAATTCCTTCCGGAAGCGCTTATCCCTGAAGCATACGGACGATAGAGTTGATCGCTGATATTTTCAACACCTGCATTTAACGAAACATATTTATTGATGTAATAGGCTGCTTTAAAATTCAAGGTGTACCATGCCGGAACAAACGGATTTCCATTTTCATCTTTCGCATAAGGCGCATTGTCGTTGCGTTCTGTTATAGGCAAATCATCAAACGCCATTGCAGCATTGTAATCTGCATAAAAATCAAACTTGAATTTTTTACGCTCATAAACCAGGTGTGTGCTTCCAAATAATGGCGGCACATGCGACTTGGGATAATACAGCAAACTGTCTTCGCTTTCTTCTTCGCCATACTGATAACTGATGGTGCTGCGCAACCCGATTCCAAGACCAAAACTCACATCAATTCCTGCTTGTACACCGTAAACATAAGCGTTGGCGATGTTCTGAATTGCCTGCACCTGACTTAAATCTCCGTCATACATAATGCTGTCTTCTCCGTTGTATTGAAAATTTCTGCGGGCAAGTGCATTATCAAGATAGGTAAAATAAACAGCCGCATCCACTTTCAGAAAATTGCCGAAAGTCTTTGCTGTTCCTATTTCAGCGTTGTAAGCATACTCAGGTTTTAAATCGTCATTTGGGACAACCACCGAGCCGGGCTCGGATTCAAACACCTTTCCTAAATCATCCATATTGGGCGCACGAAAACCGGTGGAACCATTCACATAAATCTGCCAGGTTTGCAGCGGACTGAAAACAAAACCCAAACTTCCGTTGAATGCGCCACTGTTATTTTCTGCATGAGTAAAAGGAAAAGGAAACTGTGTGGTATCAAAATCTGCTTTGATAAAATAATGACTGTAACGCAATCCTGCGTTCATCACAATCTTCGGAACAATTTTATATTTCAGATTCGCATACGCACCATACACCTGCCAGGTTGAACCATTAGGGTAACGTGTATTGGTGGGCTCTTCTTCTAATGTTTCAATGTTGATGCGGTTAGCAACTGAACCAATGGAATTATAAACTCCTTCGGCTCCGTAAAACAAAGTGATTTTATCCGTGATGCTTTTATCCAAATCAATGTTCAACGAATAGGCATCAACCGTTTCAGTTTGGTTGCGAAGGCGCTTGTTATTAAATCTCCGGTCGTGGCGGCTTTCTTCATTATTCTGCAGGGCAGCCACAATACGCAGCCTGTCATACACTTTCGTTTGTTTTGAATTGGTAATACCTAAACGGTTCATCATCCATTTTTGCGGACCATAATACCATTGCGCAAAATCAAGCAAACTATCATTGTTGGCATCCAGATAAAGCCGGTCGTAACGTGGAGCATCCGAAGTTTGTGAATAGTGAAAAGCATATTCAACGTCCCAGTTTTTGTTAGGTCTGAAACGGATTTTCTGCATCGCGTTCAGTTGACTGAAACCGGAATGAACTAATTTTTGAGGATTGCTGTTCACGAACTGCGTATCCACTCCGTTAATGGTTTCCTGATAAGTGGGGCGCAAATAATAGGCGTTTCCGTTGCTACCTGTTCTAAGGTCATCATAGTCCGAATGCGTGAAAGATGTGGTGAAAGCAAACTTCTTCAACCCGATGTTAAAATCCACATGCCCTGTTTTCTCGGTGTTGGCTGACGAATAACGGCCAAACGCATTTCCGGAAAACAAAACCTTCTGAGCGCTGTCAGCAAGTTTTGGTGTAAGCGTGTGAAAATCCATAACGCCACCAATAGCATCGCTGCCATACATCACCGCACCGGGACCAAAAAGTATTTCGGTGCTTTCTAATGCTGATGCATCTATGGATATAACATTCTGCACATTTCCTGCGCGAAAAATAGCATTGTTCATGCGCACACCATCCACCACAAGCATTACACGGTTGGTTGAAAAGCCGCGCAGCATAGGCGAACCGCCTGCTAGCTGACTTTTCTGGATGTAGGCGTAACCGCTTGTTCCCAACAGGTCGGCAGAAGTCTGCGGGTTCTGAAACCTTGCTTCACGGATGGTGATTTTTTCAATCTTGTTGGGTACTTCCGATTGCTCTTCTTCCCAGCGATTGGCTGAAATAGTCAACTCCGAAAGCGAGATATTGGTTTCTTCCAGTTCAATGGATTTCATGCTTTTGATTTGGGCAAAACTGAACGAAATCTGTTTGTAAATAATGTGTTTAAAAAAGATGCTGTCAGCATTTCTGAAAATCGAAATATCAACCTCGCCCTTAGCATTAGTTGTTGAGGATACTTTAGGGTTGTTCGAATAAATGACAACCCCCGGAACACTTTCGCGGGTGGTTTTATCAACCACTGTAATGGTTTGTGCCTTAGCAGAGGTCGCTAAAAACAAGAAAGCGAAAACAACAAAAGCAATTCTTCTCATACTATTTCAACTCCCATGCTTCTTATTGCTCAACACATTCTCTAACTTCCATTCTATCTTTCTCTCCATGGCAAACTGCCTCACCTTACAATCATTCTTCTGACAGATTTTGCACGATGTCGGTATGCAAGGATCGGTATGAATAAAGAACTCAATATCACCTTGCTTTTTAGTGTTAATCAGCTTGTCTAACTTCTCTGCTTCATCATGCGATTCACGCAGGTTCAGAAACCACGGAAGCGTGATATGACAATCCACATGCAGCTTTGAGCCGTATTTGATGACACGCAGGTTATGAATATCCACCCAGTTGCTTCTTCTATTTTCATTCATGATGGCTATCAGTTCTTCTATCAGGTGTACATCTGCTTCATCCATAATTCCTGCCAGTGAAGTGCGGATAAGTTTATAACCGATATAAAAAATATAAATGCCAAGAAGTATTGCTACAACGTTATCCAGCCAGATAATTTTTGTCAGAAAAATAAGAAACAAACCAGCAAGCAGTCCCGCACTTGACCATGCATCGCTTTGCAGGTGTTTTCCTTCGGCCATCATGGCATGTGAATTTGATTTTTCTCCTTTTTTGTTCAGATAAAAACCAAGAATATAATTTACAATTCCTGTAAAGGCGGTAATCGCAATACCAATATCAAGACTGTGGACTTCTATAGGATAGAAAAAATTATACACCGCTTTCCCAGCCATATAAACTCCGGCAAGAGCTATAAACGCACCTTCCAGTCCGGATGAAAGAAACTCAACTTTTCCATGCCCGTATGGATGGTCGGTATCTTTAGGCCGCGAGGCAATCACCAAACTCCACAACGCAAATGCGCCTGCAACAACATTGATAATTGACTCTAAAGCATCGGTAAGAATAGCGTTAGAGTGTGTGAGATACCACGAAAAAAACTTGAGCCCAAGCAATACTGTTCCTATAATAAGAACGGTGCGCTGGAAACGGATATTATCTTTGGACACTGTATCAGACACGGGGCAAAAGTAAAATAAAAAGCCCCGCCAATGGTGGGGCTTTTTGTATAGTTTTAATCTTCAATTACTCCGCAAACAACGGAAACTTACTCATCATCTTATTCACTTCCTTCTTCACTGCTTTCAATACAGCGTCATCTTCCGTGTTCATCAGCACAATGTCAATGAGGTCAACAATAGCGGGAATATGTTTCTCTTTCAGTCCGCGTGTGGTGATAGCTGCTGTTCCAACCCGGAAGCCCGAAGTAACAAACGGTGATTTATCATCAAAAGGAACCATGTTCTTGTTTACGGTTATGTCAGCCTTTACCAAGGTGTTTTCAGCCACTTTTCCGTTCAGGTTTTTGCTGCGCAGGTCAATCAGCATACTGTGATTATCCGTTCCTCCCGAAACCACATCATAGCCTTTTGCCATAAATTCTTTGGCCATCAACTGTGAGTTTTTCACCACCTGAACACAGTATTTCAGATATGAATCCGAAAGTGCTTCGCCAAACGAAACAGCTTTTGCAGCAATCACATGTTCCAACGGCCCGCCCTGTATTCCCGGAAATACAGCCCCGTTCAATACTGCCGACATCATTTTAATTTCGCCTTTCGGGGTTTTATGTCCCATCGGATTTTCAAAATCTTTGCCCATCATAATAATTCCGCCTCTTGGTCCGCGCAACGTTTTGTGTGTAGTAGATGTAACAATATGGCAATGCGGCATCGGGTCATTCAAAATTCCGCGTGCAATTAATCCTGCAGGGTGAGCAATATCAGCTAATAGCAAAGCGCCAACCTTATCGGCAATCTTTCTCATGCGTTTAAAATCCCAATCGCGTGAGTGTGCCGAAGCACCAGCAATAATCAGTTTTGGTTTTTCTTTGATGGCCGTTTTTTCCATGGCATCATAATCCACTCTGCCGTTAGATTTCTTCACCCCATAAAAAACAGGGTTATACAACATACCAGAATAGTTAACCGAAGAACCATGTGATAAATGTCCGCCCATAGATAAATCCAAACCAAGTATTTTATCACCCGGTTTCAATACGGCCAACATCACCGCTGCATTGGCCTGTGCTCCCGAGTGTGGTTGCACGTTCGCATATTCAGCATTGAACAACGCTTTCAAACGGTCAATAGCCAACTGTTCCACAATATCCACTACTTCGCAACCGCCATAATAACGCTTGCCGGGATACCCTTCTGCATATTTATTGGTAAGCACCGAACCCATTGCTTTCATCACATCATCGCTCACATAATTTTCGGAAGCAATTAATTCAATTCCCACGGTCTGGCGGTGGCGTTCTTTTCTGATTAAATCAAAAATGGCTGTATCTTTTTTCATTTGATAATTGTTTGTTTTGGTACTTTCGTGCGGCAGCAAAAGTATTACAACACCTAATGATATGAAGAACAGGATAACAGAACTTTTCAACATAAAATACCCCATAATTCAGGCAGGAATGATTTGGTGCAGCGGCTGGCGTTTAGCCTCGGCTGTCAGCAACAGTGGCGGGCTCGGTTTGCTCGGTGCGGGCTCTATGTATCCCGATGTTTTGCGTGACCATATCCGCAAATGCAAAGCTGCAACCGATAAACCTTTTGGCGTGAATGTCCCCCTTCTTTATCCCGACACTAAACAATTGATGGATATCATTGTAGAGGAAAAAGTGCCTGTTGTTTTTACCTCTGCGGGAAGCCCTAAAACATGGACCGGCTTTCTGCACGAACAGGGAATTAAAGTAGTACATGTTGTTTCCAGTGCAAAGTTTGCCCTTAAGAGTCAGGAAGCAGGAGTAGATGCAGTAGTGGCAGAAGGCTTTGAAGCAGGCGGACACAACGGAAGGGAAGAAACAACAACACTTTGTTTAATACCGATGGTGCGCGAAGCGATTACAATTCCATTGATGGCAGCCGGAGGAATTGCCTCAGGAAGAGCAATGCTGGCAGCTATGGCTTTAGGCGCTGACGGAGTGCAGGTGGGAAGTCGTTTTGCTGCAACAATAGAATCATCCGCACACGAGAATTTTAAAAACAAAATTGTGGAAACTGAAGAAGGCGGAACATTATTAACCATGAAGAAATTAGTTCCGGTACGTTTGATAAAGAACAAATTCTTCGAACAAATGCAGGAAGCGGAGAACCGCTCTGCATCATTGGATGAAATGGTTCAGCTCTTAGGAAGAGCACGCGCTAAAAAGGGAATGTTTGAAGGCGATTTAGATGAAGGCGAATTAGAGATAGGACAGATTGCCGGCTACATTCACGATGTAAAACCTGCCGCACAGGTGGTAGAAGAAATGATAAAAGAATACAACGAAGCAAAAGCGGAGTTGAACAAAACAGATTTCTGAAAAGATGATACAATTTGAAAAGCATACACTGAGCAACGGGTTAAAAGTGATTGTTCACGAAGACCGCTCAACACCCATTGCAGCCATGAACATCTTATATGATGTAGGCGCACGTGATGAGGATGCAGACAAAACAGGTTTCGCCCATTTATTCGAGCATTTGATGTTTGGCGGCTCCATCAATATTCCCAATTATGATGAGCCTTTGCAGAATGTAGGCGGTGAAAACAATGCCTTTACAAGCAACGATATCACCAACTATTATTTAACGCTTCCTGCACAAAATCTGGAAACAGGCTTTTGGTTAGAGAGTGACAGAATGTTGAGCCTTGCTTTCTCTGAAAAAAGTCTGGAAGTGCAGCGCAGCGTGGTGATTGAAGAGTTTCGTCAGCGCTACTTAAATCAGCCTTATGGTGATGTATGGCTGAAACTGAAACCGCTTGCCTACAAAGTTCATCCTTATTTATGGAACACGATTGGTAAAGAAATTTCTCACATTGAGAATGCTACGATGGATGATGTAAAAGCATTTTTCAAAAAACATTACCTGCCTAACAATGCTATTCTTTCCGTTGCCGGAAACGTGAAAACGGATGAAGTATTAAAGCTCGCAGAAAAGTGGTTCGGACCCATTGAGAAAGGAGAAAAGAAGAAACGTAAACTTCCCGTTGAACCACCGCAAACCGAAGAACGCAAACAGGAAACCACTGCCGATGTGCCTTACGATGCTATTTACAAAGCATGGCACATGTGCGACCGCAAAAATCCCGACTACTACACGTTTGATGTTATCTCCGATTTATTCTCGCGCGGAAAATCATCACGGCTTTATGTTGAACTGGTGAAAAACAAAAAACTGTTCAGTGAGGTCAATGCTTATCTTTCAGGGGATGATGACCCGGGATTATTGGTGATTGCAGGGAAAGTTTCGGAAGGCGTTAACATGAAAGATGCTGAAGCAGGAATTGCAGAGGAGATAAATAAACTGAGCGAGGCTCTTGTGGAAGAAAACGAACTTCAGAAAATAAAAAACAACATGGAATCATCCCTTGTCTTTTCTGAAATGGGAGTAGAAGGAAAAGCGTTGAACCTCGCCATCTTTGAATTAATGGGCGATGCAGAAGGAGTTAATCAGGAAGCTGAAAAATACCAGGCTGTAAATGTTGAACATGTAAAAGAACTTGTCGAAAAAACGTTGGTGGATACCAATTGCTCAACACTTTATTATCACGCGAAGAAATCTTAACCGCAACTATGCAAACCTTAGACAGAACCAAAGAACCCGCAGTAAAACCCTTTCCTGAAATTGAATTACAGGAAGCAGAAAATATTACGCTTGCAAACGGATTACCTCTTCATATCCTGAATTCAGGAACACAAGATGTGTTGCAAATAGAGTTTCTTTTTTCGGCAGGCGCACTAAAACAACCTGCCCGTTTGGTTGCCGCCATGACTATTGAAGCCATAGGAGAAGGGACTGAAACCCGCACTGGATACCAGATTTCGGAGCAACTGGATTTCTATGGTGCTTACATGAAAACCGATTCTTCACGTGACACACCTGCGCTGGTGCTTTATACGCTGAGCAAGCATTTGGATAAAACCCTGCCGGTGATAAAAGATGTATTGCTGAACGCATCCTATCCCGAGAACGAATTAAAAACCTATCGCGAAAACAGTAAACAAAAGCTGATCTCAGGCGAAAAGAAAGTGTCAACGTTGGCTTCAAAACTTATCTATGGAATGCTTTACGGAAAAGATCACCCTTTCGGCTACCGCGTTATTCCTGAAGATTTTGATACGGTTACACGTGAACAATTACTGGACTATCATCGTGCGCACTACCGCACGTTAGATTGCGATGTTATTATTTCGGGACGAGTAACAACTGAAGTGATAGAAATTTTCAAAAAAGAATTTGAAAGTGTTCCTGCAAAGATTTCGGCATTTAATAACACCACTCCCACCCCACTGCCTTCTTCCGAAAAAAAGCAGGTAAATGAGGTGCCTGATGTTGTACAAAGTGCTTTAAAACTTGCACGTCCGTTGTTCAGCAAAACACATCCTGATTATATTCCTCTACAGGTTTTAAATACTGTTTTTGGCGGCTATTTCGGTTCGCGCCTTATGACAAATATTCGTGAAGACAAGGGTTATACTTATGGAATTGGCTCAGGACTTATTCCGTTGGGAACAACCGGAATTTGGTCAATAGGCAGCGAAGTTGGTGTTGAAGTAAGCAAAGCAACACTGAAAGAAGTTTATGCTGAGATGAAGATCCTGCGCGAAGAACCTGTGTCGCAGGAAGAGTTAAATACCGTTAAAAGTTATATGCTGGGTGTATTCCTTAAAGATGTAGACGGGCCTTTTGCACTGGCAGAGAAATACATCAGCCTGCTGAAATACGACTTGGATTATTCTTATTACCAGCGTTGGATAAAAACAGTGAAGACTATTACTCCTGCTGAAATTCAGGCGCTCGCCAATAAGTATTTGCGAGAGGAAGATTTTTATGAGTTGGTGGTAGGTAAGCTGGGGTAAGCTAACAAGAACTTAGAAATTCTTTCACATTATTTGAAAGCAATTCTGTTTCTGAAAACTCAGAGAACCCATTGAACGCTGATACCTGTTTAATGGCTTTTGCAACATCCAACTCATTTTGCTTTACGCAGAGATGTAGCTTTTTCTGATGATACAAATTACCCAAATATTCCTGTTCTGTTTGTCCGGGCGTGGGGACAAAAATTGCTTTCTTCTTCATCACCGCTGAATCCATAATGGTTGAATAACCGGGACGAGTGAGCACCAATTCACTAGCTGAAATTGCGTTGAACAATTGTTCTGCATTCAAATGTGAAATGATTTCCGCATTTCCGATTTTTTCTGTCTTTGTATCACTTTCAGGTTTTCCCAAAACAACTAACGTTCGTTGCGAAAGTTTGGAAACTTGTTGCACAATATTTTTTTCAAAAACCGTACGTTGCGGCTCAGGGCCTGAAATAATGAACAATAAATCGTACTTCTTTTCTGTCTTTTCATTTTTCGGGAAAGATGAAAAGCGTGACAATGCGCCAACAAATCTTGCGTTATCTGGTAAAGGATATTGATGAGCAAGGTCGCCCGACAAATTATTTTCACCCGGGAAATCAGGAACCCAACAGAAGGAGAATTGCTTTACATAATTGAGTGTGATTTGATGCAAAGCACTTTCACCAAAAGGTGATTTTATCATCAACTGGTGCAACATCAGAACGGTGGGCACATCAGTGATACCAAGCCCGTAACGATTATCTGAAATTACTCCGTCTATTTTTTCTTTGCGAACAATTTCCTTTAAAAAAATTTTCTCCTCACGTATCTTTCTCAGTATTTTAGGAATAGAAAAAGCCATTTTTAAAACCATGCTTCCGTTCTCAGGATATGCAATATCGTAACCCGGAAAAACAATAAACTGCAATTGCGGAAATTCCTGTTTCAATAATTCTAACGGGCGCTTGTCGGCAGCAATTACCACCTCCGCGCCTTGTTTCTGCAATTCGTGAATAACAGGAATGCACCGAGTGGCATGGCCTAAGCCCCAATCGAGCGGGCAAACAAGGATTCGTTTTTTTGTTTTCACTTGGCGAAAATAGAGATTTGAAACAGACCTTGAAGGTTTTAAAAACCTTCAAGGTCTAAAACTGAATTGATACTTTTACAGCATGGCATACAAATTCAAAAACTGGGCTGGGAACATAACCGGAACTGCTGAAAATTATTTTCAGCCTTCGGGTGAAACTGAAATAATTCAAATAGTAAAAGATGCCGTTGCCAAAGACAAAAAAATAAAATTAGTCGGTGCCGCACATTCCTGGTCGGCATTGGCTTTGCCTTCACATTACCTTATTAATCTTGACTACTACAGCAAGATTTTAAAAATTGATAAAGAAAAAAAACAAGTTACAGTTCAGGCAGGAATTCGTTTAAAAAATCTGAATGTCATTCTAAGAGATAACGGCCTTTCACTAGCCAATCTTGGCTCTGTTTCTGAACAAAGTATTGCTGGAGCAACTGCAACAGGAACACACGGAACAGGAATAAAATTCGGAAACATTTCCACGCAGATTATTGGCATGAAACTGATTTTAGCCGATGGCGCAGTCTTAATTATCAATGAAAACGAAAATGCAGATTTGCTTCCGGCAGTAAGAATAAATCTTGGTGTTCTTGGAATTGTTTCTGAACTAACCATTCAATGTGTTGATGTTTTCAATCTTCGTGACGAATCGTATGCATTACCTTTTGAAGAAACGCTTGAAAAAATTCCTGAACTTATTCAAACCACGGACCATCTGAAACTCTGGTGGTTTCCGCATGCACCACTTGTTGGTATTTACAGATATTTCAGAACGCAGGAAGAATTGAAGCCGCGCCCAACTTTTCAAAAATTTATGGATGATTCATTTCTCGTAAATGTGTTCTTTGTTTTTATGCTCAGATTGGGTGATTGGCTTCCAAAGCTTGTTCCCAGCATCAATAAACTGATTAATAAAATTCATTTCAAAAAGGTTTCGCGCATTGAAAAAACATGGGAAGTTTTTAATGTACCCATGCCACCCATCCACTTTGAAACGGAGTATGCCATTCCTGTTGAACATGCTTCGGAAGCCCTGCAAAAACTGAAAGAGATGATTGAACGCAAAAAACTGTACATTAATTTTGTGGTGGAAGTGCGTTTTGTAAAAGCCGATGATACCTGGCTTAGCCCGGCTTACAAACAAAATGCCTGCTACATAGGCGCCTATCAATATGGTAAACGCTATTGGAAAGAGTACATGACCGGCTTTGAAGAACTGATGAATTCTTATGGGGGAAGGCCGCACTGGCCCAAAGAATTTACTCCCGATGCAGAGAAAATCAGCAAGAGTTTCCCCGAATTTCAGAAGTTTAAAGAACTGAAAAACAAACTTGACCCTAAAGGTGTTTTTAATAATGCTTTAACACAGCGTTTATTTGGTTGATAAGGCTGTTGGTCTAAATCAGCGGAACGCTTGCTAATCAAAACATTGTTTCGTATTTTTACCAACTATTAAATTCAATTCTTGAAGAAGTTTTTATTAGGACTTTTAGTATTGCTGCTTTCAACCGAAAGCATAAAAGCCACGCACCTTATGGGTGGTGAAATAACGTGGGTTTGCCTTCCCAACGGGCAATTTCAGTTTACATTAAAAGCATATCGTGACTGTAATGGCTCTGTAGTTGGGATTGATGTAAGTTCAGGATTACTGATTTCTAATTACCCTACCACTGGTTCACCTACTGTGACTATACCCCTCATTTTAATTTCACAATCCGATATTTCACCACTGTGCAATGGCACAGGTCCAAACATCACTTGCGCAAATCCTGGTGGCTCTTCGGGAGCAGTAGAAGAATTTATTTTTCAAACCGCACCGCTAACCTTAACCGGAACGCCACCGCCCGAAGGCTGGGTTTTTTCTTATGACGGATGCTGCCGTAACTCCGCAGTAACCAATCTGCTGAATGCCGGAAACGAAGGCTTTGTCTTGCGCGCAAAAATGTTTGCCTACAACGGGCAAAATACAAATCCATGCTACGACTCATCACCTCAGTTTATTGAAAAACCTGCCACCATTATTTGCGCAGGATACCCTTTCACCTACAACCACAATGCGGTTGACAGTGAATTGGATTCCCTCTCCTACCAGTGGAGCAATGCACTTGACGATTTTTTCGGATCATGGACATCAACCAATCCTCCTGAACTCACTTACATTGCAGGTTACAGCCCAACCAGTCCGCTTCCGGGCACTACGCAAAACGGAGCAAATGTTCCCGCACAACTAAATTCAAATACCGGTGAAGTTTCGTTTACCTCCTTCACGCCCGGAAATTTTGTAACCATTGTAAAAGTTGAGGCATGGAAGTGTGGAGTTTTAGTAGCCGAAATTTATCGCGAAATACAGGTAACTATTCTTGCCGGTTGTGCGCTGAATACAAAGCCTGCTGTTCCTCCACTCGGAGGAATTTTCACTAATTTTTCTACTACCGTAACGGCAGGCGATTTAGTTACCTTCAATTTATCAGGGGTTGACCCGGAATTTTTACCCAACGGAAATCCACAAACCGTTAGCATTGATGCAACAGGAAGCCAGTTTGGAACAGGATACACCAACACAGGAGCAGGATGCCTTAATCCACCTTGTGCCACCTTAAATCCGCCACCGCAAATTTCGGGACCACAAGGTGCCGCTACAACATTTACATGGCAAACAGACTGCAATCACATTGCTTACAACGACATTTGCGCCACCACTTCAAATACTTACACCTTTGTATTTCGAGTCGCAGATGATTTTTGCCCTGCACCTGCAGTAAGCATCATTACCGTTTCTGTAACTGTTGAAGCCTGGGCTACTGTTCCTCCACCTTCTCTGCGCTGTGTTTCGGTTCTTTCTAACGGTGATGCTCAACTCAGTTGGGTGCCGCCACTTGACCCCGAAAACCGATTTGACAGTTATCACATTTATGAATCAACAACAGAAGCAGGACCTTATACTGTAATAGACAGCATTTTCAATATCAATACTACCACCTACACCCATATAGGTGCAGGAGCAAATACAGCCTCTCATTACTACTACATGCGAACCCGCTCTGGCTGTAATGGTGAAGTTTATACAGAACCAACCGATACGCTGCAAAGTATTTTATTAGATGTTGTAAACCCGGGAACAGGCTCTGCTGCACTTTCGTGGAATGCACTGGCAGTGCCACTTCCAACAACTAC
>CAMBRL010000068.1 GCA_945870105.1 Chitinophaga pinensis | reverse complement strand
TTTGTAGTCCGTGATGTTTATACGGAACAACATACTTTCCGCGGAAAGGTAACGTTACTCAGAGGCGAGCCTCAGGAATGATTGTTGGTAAATTATGAGTTTATTAACACCAATTATAAGTAACACTGTCTACTTTCGCAGTTGATGTTCAGTATCAGGACTGCTATAAGTTTATTTCTTTTTTTATGCTGCTTTATGCTGCCCTTATTAACTAAGGCGCAGGAAGACACACTTGTTCTTAAAAAATCTTTTCTCGGGCATAAAGACGGCATTGAGTGTATCACCGTTTCTCCAACCGGAAAATATTTTGCTACAGGAGGCAGTCAGGGTAATGTTATTTTGTGGGACACAACCGGCAGCCGTATTCGTGAGTTCAAAGGACATAGTACCAAGGTAACGCACATCGCTTTTGATAAATCGGGAAATAAGATTGCCGCATCGTATGGTTACGGTGTGGTTTATATCTGGAGCACCACTACAGGCGATAAATACCGCAGCACCAATTTCCTGGTAAATAAAGGAACGCTTTCGGCAGCTATTAATTTTTCAGCATTTTCATCAGATGGAGAATTCATTTACTACGGTGGTGGAACATCTTACCTCTGCAAGGCATTGGTTAATAAACCAGACTCGCAAGCGGTGGTCTTACACGAGTTTGGAACAAGTCCTATTACCTGCGGTATGCAAACACCCGACCGCAAATACCTTGCTTTTAGTGTTGACAATACAGTTAAAATCATGGACACAAAAAGTGACCGTATTATCAAGGAAATAAAAATAGGGGAGTGTAAGATCACTTCGTTCTGCTTTACCAGCGATGGAAAGAAACTTGCCTTGTGGTGCGATGACGGCAACATAAAAATTGTGGATTACGGCTACGCCAAAGAAATACTTGGCTTTGATGCAGGTGGTGGCCCCAACTCATTTAGCTACATGGCTTTTTCAAAAGACGACCAGTTTTTAGTAAGCGGAGGAGACCGCTACAATGTAAATGTATGGGATGCGGCAACAGGCGAAAAGAAACACACCATAACGTATCACACAGGGAAAGCTATTGCAGTAAATTTCCTTACGGGCACAGAATTTAAAATGCTTACCGGAAGCTATGATAAGAAGATACATCTGTGGGGTTTTGAGAAAAAGCCGGAAGTGCCCAAAGAAGTTGATGCCAACAAAGAAGCGCAGGATCGTGTTGACCTTGGTCGCAAGTTAGAAGCACAGAAAAAATTCAATGCAGAAGAAGCTGCAAAAAATAAAAACATAGCGCCTGAAGATCCAAAGGTTTATAAGATACCTAAGGAATGGGTTGGACGCAGGGTATTGCCGGTTGATTCAACTACCAATAAAATGACCTTCAGCAATGGCAACCTCACCATCCGTGTATGGGACGATAAAATATTGGATGGTGATATTGTTTCTATTTATGTAAACGACAGTTGCGTAGTTTGCAACTACGAGTTAAAAGCTATTCCTAAAGAAGTGAAGCTTAGTTTTGAGAAAGGAACGGTGTGTTATATTCTGTTACATGCACATAACCTTGGTACCATTTCACCTAATACCGCCAACCTTTCGGTAACAGATGGTATTACGCAAAGCAAGATTGAATTGAAGAGCACCATGTATGAGAGTGCGGTGGCGAAGATTGTGATTAGGTAGCATCACGTCATTGCGAGCGCAGCGAAGCAATCTCCTGATTGAATTACTGCATAATACTATGAGATTGCTTCGGGTGAAAAACCCTCGCAATGACGTTTTATATCATAAACCTCTTCACCGTTTCCTGCAATTCCTGAAACACGTGCGCATTTCCTGCCACAATCTCTTTTCCGAAGATGTAGTTATCACCGCCTGAGAAGTCGGCAACCTTGCCACCTGCACGTTCTACTAAAAATGCACCTGCTGCCACATCCCAGGGCGCAAGACTGTATTCATAAAAGCCATCAAAGCGGCCGCAGGCTAAATACGCTAAATCAGTAGCCGCAGAGCCGGGACGCCTTAATCCGTGCGAGTGCTGCATAAAATGACGGAACAATTGCAGATAGGCATCCATCTTCCCATAATCATAATAAGGAAAGCCGGTGCCTAATAAGGAGTCTTTTAGTGTTGGGGTATCGGAAACGGTGATTTTGTTGCCGTTCATAAAGGCATCGCTGTCTTTCCAGGCGTAAAAGCATTCGTCTTGATTGATTTCGTAGATAACGCCAAGCACTGTTTTGTCACCTTCGGTAAGAGCTATACTAATAGCATAACACGGAAAGCCATGTATAAAATTGGTAGTGCCATCCAGCGGGTCAACAATCCAGTTGTAGCGCTCGCCTTTTTTATCGCTGGTGCCTTCTTCGGCTATAAAGCCTGCTTCGGGCAAAAGGGCTGCAAGGGCGGTTACTAATTTTTGTTCTGATGTTTTGTCCACATACGATACAAAGTTATTGTGGCCTTTTACCTCAATGGTTGAGGTTTTAAATTTCTTTGCTTCTTCTTTTATAAATGCCCCGGTTTCTTTGGCAAGGGTGCAGACTTGGGTGCAGAGATTTTTATAGTCCATATAGTTATTGTATAAATGAGTTCAATGCTAATCAAAAATTCGTCTATAAAAACCCCTTTTTGGTATAGCATTTACCCCTCATTGGCAAAAAAGTTATGTCGTTTGTCGACACATTTTTGTCGTTTATCAGATTTATTTTGTTCCAAAATGTGCCTAAATCGGAAATTGGGTAAAAGCCTTTATTTATAGGTGTTTTAGTTAATTATTATAGTTATCGGATGTTCAAATCGTTCAACTTCTTATACCACTTAAGGATAAAACGAGCACATCTTTGCCTCAGAATTTACAAACACAAATTTTTAAAACGAACACGAACCCAAACAATCAAAAACTAATAAACCAACTAAAACCTAAAATCATGAGTATCTTAAAATCTTTCAAAAAACTAAAAGCAGAAAAAAAGAAAATTGTAGTAGTAACTTCTTACGACTACTGGAGTGCAAAAATCCTTAGCGAAACCGAAGTTGACGGTATCCTTGTAGGCGACTGTTCATCAATGGTGATGCACGGATTTGACACTACTCTGAACTCAGACGTTGAAACCATAGCAATGCACCTGCGTGCAGTTGTTAAAGGCGCCAACAATAAATTTATTATCGCTGCGCTGCCATTCATGGCAAACCGCAAAGGCCTTGAGAAAGCTATGGACAACGTAGAAATTCTTATGAAAGCCGGAGCAAAAGCAGTAAAAATTGAAGGGGTTGATGGCAATGAAAAGCTTATCGCTCATCTTACGCAGTCGGGCATACCTGTAGTAGGACACATTGGTCTCACCCCTTCACATCATCAAGCGCTTGGAGGATTTAAAGTGCAAGGCAAAACCGAAGAAGAAGAAGCTAAAATTGTTGCGGATGCAATCCGTCTGCAAGAGCTGGGATGCTTCTCGGTAGTGCTGGAAGCGGTTCCTTCACATGTAGGCGCAGCAGTTAGAGACGCCATTGAAATTCCGGTTATCGGAGTAGGCGCAGGGTTGGAGTGTGACGGACAAGCATTGGTTCTGCATGATATGCTGGGCTTCTGCACCGACTTTAAACCAAAATTTGTGCGCACCTACATGTATGGCGCAGAATTAATCAAAGAAGCAGTGAACGCCTTCGCAAGCGATGTTCGCACCGAACAGTTCCCTGCAGAAAAAGAGTGTTATGCCCCTGCTAAAAACACAGCTCCTGAAAAGAAACTGAGAATAGCAGCGTAACCAACAGAAAGAGAAGCGCAACCCCGCTACACTCAAGAAAGCAGAAGCCCCGTAAGGCTTCAAACAAAAAAAGGGAGCCAACCCGTTCCCGCAAACAAAAGAAGTCCTGTAAGACTTCAAAACCTAAAAAGAAACCCTGTAAGGTTTCAAAAAACAAAAGAAGCACCGTAAGGCTTCACAACAAGAAGAGGAGCCAACCCGCTCCGAAAAACAAAGAAGCCCCGTAAGGCTTCAAATTAACCAAAAAGTGTCGGGATTTAAATCCCGTAAGATTTAAACCCCGACACTTTTAAAAACTTTGAACTAAACCAAACCTAATAAAACCTAAACAAAATGAACACACAAATTTCAAACCTAAGAGTAGTAAAATCAGCATCACAAGTGATGAACTACAACAGCAACAGAAATAGCAACACTTCTTTTGCTTCAACTTCTAACTACACAACAACCAACATCGGTTTTACCAGCAACAACGCTGCTGCCGTTGATAACGATATGGACTGGTACAGTCTGTTCCGCACCAGCATCACTGAAGCTATTGATGAAAATCCTTACAAACTAATGCTTGAGCAATTCCAGAGCATACCAACTACTTCGGTTCGCACCCTGGTTGCCATGATGATAATGAAAGAAAGTTTCGGCTGGGGAGACACTCAACTATTTAACGAAAGCCGTTTTGATATAAAAATCCGTTATGCGTTGGGAATGTCAGGTGCAGGAAGCGAAGCTCCGTCAATCTTTGTTTACAATCACTTCCGCAGAATGATCAGTGAATTTGAAAAAGCTACAGGTCGTAACCTGATGAGCGAAACAATTGCACAATTAACTACCGAAGGCAGCCCTGTCTTTAAAGTAGGCGAAAACCGCCTGATGCTTTGGGCTCGCCAGGTAGCATAAATATTTGGTTTGGGTGGTGTTCAAAAACAGCCGGTCTCTCGCAAGGGCCGGCTGTTTGCATTTTATGAACCGTCATTGCGAGCGCAGCGAAGCAATCTCATAATAAGAAGTAGTAGTTTAATCAGGAGATTGCTTCGTCCGCCTCAGGCGGACTCGCAATGACGAAAGACTTCCTCAGCAAACAACTCAGCCGCACCCGGACAAGTACGAAACCACAACTCGGGCTCAATCAGTTCCAACTCCGAAACACAAAGCTGATTATCATTATCCCAGATAACATCAACCCGCGCATAAACCGGAACGGGTGAGCAAGCAGCAACTGTCTTTTCAGCAAACTCTATTTCTTCAGAGGTGGGTGCGTAGTCATGTACCGAACCTCCAAAATCGTCCTGTACACGGTAGTCGCCTTGCTTTGCTTTTTTCAAAACTGCGTGACTATATCTGCCGCCAAACAACATAAAAGCAACTTCGCCTTTGGTTAAAATATTGTTCTGGAATTCCTGCAACAACATAGATTCAGACTGTATTAATTCTGTGAAAATAGCTTCATGATCAGCAATATTGTTTTCGTTTAATCGGTAAGTGTGTCTTGCCGAACCTGATATGGCAGGTTTTATTACTAACTCTTTCCAGTCAGATGTTTTTACAATTTCAGAAAGACTGCGCTTTTCACCCGGTTCAATAAAAATAGTGTGCGGAATGCGAATGCCTTTCAACTCTAGGTCACGCAGATAATGTTTGTCCAGACTCCAGAAAATAGTTTTCAGAGGATTGATGAGTTTAGTTTGTGTACTTACTTTTTTCAGCCATTCAGAAAACTCTGCAAACCGATTGAAATAATCCCAGGTTGTGCGGAAAATGATGTAGCGTGTTTCGTTCCAGTTAAAGTCGGGATTATCCCAGTTGGTGCGGGCTATGCGCAAGCCTTTATTTTCGAGTGCTTGTTTTACCAGTACATCTTCATGCAGCACATTGCGGATGTAATCAGTAAGTTCAGCTGGCTTTACATAACGCGAATCGGTGAGCAGTGTAATGTCGTATTGGTGCATAATCACATCATAATTTTGCGCGAAGATGTGAAATATGCACGATGCTTATTTCTGTAACACTAATTTTTCGGTTAGCAACAAACCGTTTTCTGTTTCTGTTTTCAGAAAATAAATTCCCGATGATTGATTGCTGAGGTTGATAGTTCCTCTTTCTTTAATAAGCGTTTCAGCCAAAATAATTCTTCCCGAAACATCTGATACCTTGATGAAATATTTTTCGGAAGCGTTGAAATTCTTCAACTGAAAATTAAATATCCCAGATGAAGGATTTGGATATAACAATGCCAATTTTTCAGATGATTCTACTGAAGTGCTTATGTCTGCCGCATATTCAAATATTATCATAGTTGCTTTTGGTAATGAATAATTTCCGTTCAGCAAAGGAATTACAGCAATGGTTTTTGATGTGTCAGCATCTAAGCTGTCACCATAAACCATTCGGGCAGATTGCAGCGTAAAGCCGGATAGAATTGGTGTGACAAGCTCGTTGTCGTTTATTGTATCAGTGTTTACTACAATCATACTGGCATTCAATCCATCTGAAGAAATAAATGCTCCGGAGCGGACTTTAGCAACAGGATTTCCGATGTTATCAGTTGTTGTTGTACTTAAACTTTGGTCAAGAAAAACGGGCGAAAATGTTTCATATAGTTGTGCTGCAGCCATCAAGGTGTATTCGCCTGTATTTATATCTTGCCTTATCGGATGCCAGACAGCTTTCGGGTTTCCGTAAATCCAGAAGTTGGCTAATTCTACATTGTTTAATTGGCTTGCCATCATCAGGTAATCTGCTGTGGTTAAAGCACCGTGCCATTGCATTGCTCTGTCGGGGTCTGCATTTTGGGCATGAGTAGCCTGATCACCAAGAACAATTTTCAGACCCTGTGCGGATGCTGCAGTAGTCAGATTACTTAAAAGTGTTTGAGCCTGTGTTATAGTTGGGTTGTTGGTGCTTGCATCATCGTCATAAAATGAATGTGGTGATAGTCCATAAATTCTTCCCATCAGCGATGAGCTAAGAATAGTGCTGTTCCATTGCGATGTGCTGTTCCCGACAGAAGGAATGGTTATCTGAATGGTAGGGTCAGCAGTAAGCATAGAGTCAATTATAGGTGAAGCAATATTTACATAGTTGGTTGCACCTGTTGTTGTGCTGCCCAATTCACCTGAGGTCCAGGGCTCGTTTCCGATGTTCCATATTTTTATGTTGTAAGGTAGTTGATGTCCGTATTGTGCACGCAGAGCAGCCCAATCTGTTCCTCCACGCGGGTTTGAGCCATCAGCAGGTGCATTGCAATACTCTACCCAGTCTGCAGCAAGAATTGCAGGGTCGCTCTGTCCAGTGCTCGGGTAAATATTTACCATAATTTGAACATCACTATAAGCTAAGCCTTTTGCAGCGCACATATCCATAAATTCATCAAAACCGAAAACAAGACTTTGAACAGGAATACCTGTTCCTAAATTTTGTGCAATTCGGTTTGCAACAGGACCAATGGTGTATGACCAGTTCCAGTTGTAAATAACAGGATTGCCGGGATAGCGCACACCGTGCATGGGAACTCTGTCCCACAGCGGCTGAACTTCTGGAATAATTATACCTGTTGTGGGGTCGTAATATCCCCCTGCAACAACTGAAGGGCCTGAATTTACATCTTCGCTGGTGCGTGCATCAAAACTAATTCCCAGCAGTTTTTTAGATGCAGGATTTATTACTGAGTTTTGATTTACGTTAACAACACAAGTTGATTGTGCAAATACTAATTGAGTACAAGTAAAAAGTGTGAGAAAAAGAGTAGCTTTTTTTTTCATAAGGCATATAAGGTGTTTGTCCTTAAATACGATATAAAAAACAGAAACGTTGGGTGATTGTTAAGAAAGTTGTTTCATCTCGTTTCTTAGTTTCTCAATTGCAATCTGTGTGGGTAATTGAGATAGTTGTCCGGCCATTTTTAAAAATGTTTCGCTGTAGGCAAGTGCAGAGGTACTTATTTCCACTTGTGTGCCTGCAAGTTTTACTAGTTTAGTCATTTCATCTTTTGCGCTGCGCACGGAATCCCAACTTCCGGAATTCAGATATATCTGTTGCGAAAGATTGTGTTCAAATTCTTCGCGTATATTTTTCAATAACTCTCGTTGAATATCAAGAGCAGTCATTCCGCTGCGGTGGTTTCGCATGATTAAACTTTCAGGATTTATGCGTTCCAGATAAAGTGTTATGCGTTCATAAGCCTGAAGTTTCAAGGGAAGCATTACTTTCTGAGTTTCAATTTTCAGCAGAGCTTGCGCATCATTTTCTTTTGTTGGTTGTTGTGCTTTGCTTTTTGCATCGTCTAAAAACATTCGGATAAGAGTATAAGCAGTAATAAATACAACAAATGAGGGAAGAAGGTATTTTAGCGCTTCAAGCAGTTCGTTCATAAAAAAAGATTTAGAAAGTAAATTAAGTGTTTTCGAAACAAAAAATCCCGCTCACAAGAATTGAACGGGATTTTTTTGGAATTTATTTGTAGTGCAGATTATTGCTCTACTTCAATCATTTTGAAAGGGATGTTGATAATGCTTTGGTAGTCTTCACCAGCTTCCAACATGTCTTCATCGTCTTCTTCGTAATACCATTTTATGGTAATATCGTTTCCGCTTTTGTGCATGCCTTCTAATTTCTTGAACAAGTCAAGCAGGCATTTCGAAGAACTCGTATTGAAATATTCTAACTGAATATTTACAGCAGTTTTAGCTTGTGGTTTTGAAGCGTATTCATCCAACCATTCAACCAAAGGTTTATAAAACTCAATTGAATTTTCAGGAATTGATCTGCCTTTAAGATGCAGTATTCCGCTTGCCGAATCGAAGTTTACGCTTGGTGTTTTTGGTGTTCCTTCAATAATAATTGTTTCCATTTTAGTTGTGTTGTAATTGTGTATGTCCTACTTTTATATTTAAACTGAAGAATGAATATTGATCGTTAATCTGCACAAAATTAAAATTTAATTTCTGACCTGTTTTACGGGCGATGTCAATCATGCCTAATCCACCTCCGCCTTTTTCTGATAAACGTTCGTTATTAAGAATTTCCTTATACAGAATTTTCAGGTCTTCCGGGCTCATTGCATTTATGCGCTCCAATTGTTCTTTAAAGGAAGCTACTTTTTTGGTAAGCATATAATTTCCGGTAACAATGGAGTAGTGGTTGTCTCCAATGCCAATCATAAATATAGCAGAGCGTCCTGAATTATTTTTCTCCACATGCACAGCAGGTACTTCATCAATGTGGTGATAAAGGTTTTGTAAACACTCTACCAAAACATTGTAAACTTTCTTCTTCACTTTTGGCTCTTCTTTCAGATTGTCAAGCCTGCTTTCCATAATATGCAGAATGGAGGTCATCAACTCAGATGTGATGTCGCCTTTAAAAGACAACATGATGTTGTTGCCCTCCATCTTATTATACAAGTCGTAAATATCAATCATTAGTTTCCCTGTCGGTTTTTGAACTGTAACAGTTTCGGGCATTGTATTCAAGGGTTTTGATAAAAAACGGGACTTGATACGTGCTGTTTATCGAAAAGTTATAGTTGGGCATAATTATTTATAACATTGGTTTTTACTTTGCTCCTATGTATAAAGTTTCACTTGTTGATTAAATGTTTATAATAATTCTGGTCTGCGCTGTTTGGTTCTTTCTAATGACTGCTCATGCCGCCACTTATCAATTTCTTTTTCGTTACCCGATAATAATACATCCGGCACTTTCCAGCCATTGAAATCAGCCGGGCGGGTATAAGCAGGAGGAGCAATCATTCCGTCCTGAAAAGAATCAAACAAAGCAGATGTTTCGTCATTCAATACTCCGGGAAGCAAGCGGATAATGCTGTCGCAAACTACTGCAGCAGCGAGTTCGCCACCGCTTAACACATAATTGCCGATAGAAATTTCTCGGGTAATCAGATGTTCGCGAATCCGCTCATCAACTCCTTTATAATGTCCGCACAGAATAATGATGTTTTTTAATGTTGAGAGTTGATTGGAAATTTTCTGGTCAAGCATTTCTCCATCGGGACTCATGTAAATTATTTCATCGTAAGTCCGTTCGCTTTTCAGTTTATCAATGCACTTAGCTATAGGCTCAATGCACATCACCATTCCGGCACCACCGCCATAGCTATAATCATCTACGGTGCGATGCTTATTGGTTGAATAGTCGCGCAAAGGATGCAAATGGATTTCAACAACACCTTTGTTTTGAGCGCGCTTGAGAATAGAATGCTGAAAAGGGCTTTCTAACAATTCTGGCAAAACTGTGATGATGTCTATGCGCATTTATCTTTTTACTTTTCCCGTTGCGGTCATGCTTAGTTCCGTTGCAAAAGTAATGGTTTGTGGCACTTTGAAAGGTGAAAGTTTTTTACGGCAGTGAGCAAGCAATTCTTTCTCGGTAATTTTAGCATCTGAATTCATAACAATTTCTGCACCCACAATTTCACCTGTCAGCGCATGTTTTAAAGAAAATACACGCGCTTCTTTTACGGCTGGATGTTCTTTTAAAACGGACTCTACTTCTTCTGGAAACACCTTGTTCCCCGAAACATTAATCATTGATTTTTCACGACCTTCAATATTCAGTAAACCGTCAGCAGATTTGGATGCAAGGTCACCTGTGATGAACCAATCTTGTTGCAAAATTTCTTTGCGCACTTGGGGTGGCGAAAGGTATGCATCAAACATTCCGGGACCTTTAACAGCCAGTTTGCCTGTTGTGCCCGCAGGCAGTATGTTGAAATTATCATCCAAAATTTCAACGTTGTAATCGGGCAGGGCATGGCCGATAGCATCGGGATGTTGGTCTGCGCTCTTGGTATTGATTACGGGCAAACCCACTTCAATAATACCGAATGCCTGCTGCACGGATAACCCATAGCGGGCTTTAAATGAATGTGCATACTGAAGAGGAATGGCTGTAGAAGTGGAAATAACTCGTTTCATATTTTTAAATTGTTCACTACTCACATCGGCTGCCAGTAAGCGAATATGCATCGGTGAAGCATATAACAGTGTGCCGTGGTATCTGTTTGCATAATTCAAAATGGAACTTGCCGTAAAATCATTGCAGATAGCAATTGCTGCACCTGCCTTTACATAGAGCATAATGGAAACCACAAAATGATACGCCATGGGCAATACCCACACCACGCAATCATTCTCAGTTAGCAGCAAAGTTTTGTTGGCTGCTTGGCAGCGCTCCAACACGCTTTGGTGCGAGATGATTACGCCTTTTGATTTTCCTGTTGTGCCGGAGGTAAAGCGGACAAAGGCTGCGTTTGGAACATTAGGTGCAAAAGTATTGTTTAGATTTCTTTCTGTTAGTGAAATACTGAAACCTCCTGCTTTATCTTCTTCAATAACAGTGTGCAGGTTAGCTTCCAAAAAAAGTTTTTCGCGTTCTTCCTTTTGCAAATGATATGCTATGGGCATAACCGTTGCGCCACTTCCTAAACTTCCAAACAGCGCAATAATGAAGTTGCGGTCGTTTTTGCAAATCATTCCAATTCCGCAACCTTTTCCGATACCTTTTGTGAGTAGTTGGTGTTTTAGTTGTTCGGCTTGGGTAAAGAGTTGATGAAAGGTAAGCGTACCCTGCTCGTCATGCACTGCAGGTTTGTGGGGCCATTGGGTGGCTGCGTGTTGTAGGAATGAGTAGGTGTTCAGCGTATTCATTTAGCAATCACCGCCATGGTCAGCCTGCTTATGCAAGTCAGTTTCCCTGCTTCATCTGTCAGTTTTATTTCCCATACCTGTGTGGTTTTGCCAATATGCAAAGGACGAGCTTCGCCATAAACATAGCCTTCGCGCACACCACGAATGTGATTGGCGTTTATATCCAAGCCAACACAGTAAAATTTTGAAGGATCAACTATTAAGTTGGCGCCAATACTCCCGAGCGATTCAGCTAAAGCAACTGAAGCACCGCCATGCAATAATCCAATAGGTTGTCGAACTTTGTCCGTCATTTTTAGTTTGCCACGTACAAAATCTTCACCAAGTTCAGTGGTTTCCATTTCAAGGTATTCCATCATATTGCCCTTTTCCATGCTACGCACTTGCTCAAGCGTATAATTAGTAAACCAGATTGCCATGTTATAAAAATTTTACGAAGGTAATAACCCCTATTGACTTCATACCTATATTATTCTATCTTTGGCAGGAAATTTTAAAACCCCTGCTGCAAACCTGCATGAAACATATAAGTACCTTTTCACTTAAATTAACTCTTCTTTTATTTTTTATCATCAGTTACATAAGCCTTCATGCGCAGGAGTGCGGTGTTGTTTATGTTACTCCCACAGGTGTAAGTGCAGGCACAGCCGGAACAAAAGCAGCTCCTGCAAGTTTTGCTTATGGGCTTACACTTGCTTCACCTGCCAATCCAAGAATATGGATGGCTTTTGGCAATTACCCCATTTCAAATACTATACAAATCCCCAACGATATAACTATTGAAGGTGGTTTTGACCCCGGAAGCGCCTGGACAAAAAGTAATACCACGCCTACCGTAATTGACCGTGATCCTGCTAATCCCTTAATGCCATTCAATGCATTGCTAGGGTTGGGCGGGCTGAATGCAAGCAATTTTAGTTTGCAGGATCTGACTATAAACGTGGCTGCTGCTGTAACGCCTTCCACATCGGTTTATGGTATTTATTTAACAGGCTGCAGTAATTATAACATCGTGCGATGCATTGTAAATACAGGTTCCGGTGCTCCCGGAGCTGCCGGTGCGCCCGGAGTTACAGGCGTTGCCGGAGCAGCCGGAGCACCGGGAAACCCCGGAGCCAATGAGCAAAATGTTCCTCCCGGTGGATTAGGCGGAGTGGGTGTGCAAGGAAATAGTGGTGGCAATGGAGGAGTAGGCAGCAGATGGGCAAATAATACAGGTAACGGTCTTCCGGGTTTGCCTGCCGGTTGTGGTGGGGCAGCAGGAACAGGTGGAACAGGACCCGGATGTGGTTGTGGTCTTTTTGGAAATAGTAACAACAATAGTTGCGGAATGCAGCCCGGAACACCCGGCAGCGCAGTCGGCTCAGGAACAGCAGGAACGGCCGGAGTTACAGGATTACCCGGAGCCATTGCAGGCGGATATTATGTGCCGGGAACAGCCGGTGGAAACGGAACACAAGGAGGGCCGGGTTGTGGCGGTGGCGGTGGCGGTGGTGGCGGTGGCCGTCAGCAGAGCGGACCGGATGATGTAGGCGGAAGTGGTGGTGGTGGTGGTGCCGGAGGCGAAGGCGGCTATGGCGGAAACGGTGGCAGCGGTGGCGGAGGTTCATTCGCGGTATTTCTTTTTACAAACGGGGCAGTTGGAAGTATAACAGATTGTTCTCTTAATCCCGGAGCAGGCGGAGCGGGTGGAGCAGGTGGATCAGGCGGTGCAGGTGGGCCGGGTGGTGCAGGTGGTACAGGCGGTCCCGGATATGGTTGTGGCGGAAACAGTGCAGGCGGAGCAGGTGGAGCAGGTGGTGCCGGTGGAGCAGGAGGTGCAGGTGGTGCCGGTGCAGCAGGACCAAGTGTTGCACTAAGCGAAAATGGAGGAACTCCGGTAGCTCAAAGCGGTATCGTTTCAGTTCCGGGCGGGCCTCCCGATATTTTTGTGCAGAATTCGGGTTGTACCAATTCAATAGTATCGTATTCATCACCTGTAGGTGGTGCGTGGAATTTTGGAGCAGGAGCAGTACCTGCAACCGGCAATGGTTCAGGACCTATCAGTGTTATTTATCCTACTATAGGGCGTAGAACTATAACTCTTGCCGGAACTGCGTTTACAGATTTCATGGAAATCTTTAATCCCGGACCAACATTGCCTTCAATTACTCCTTCAAACCCTACAATTGATGCAGGTTGTCCAAATGATTTTACAACTTCAATTATCGGTACAAATTACGATTGGGTCTTTGGTCCTGCTGCGGTACCTCCCGTGCTTTCGGGTGCAGGATTTCAAACGGCAACAGGTGTTATTTTTATTGCTCCCGGAACATACACTATTTATGTAATTGTAACAACATCGTGCTGTGGTCAGGTATTGGATTCAACTACCGTTACTGTTACGCAAAGTGTGCTGAATGTAAATCTTGTTACATCTTATGATTCAATCTGTGCAGGCGACCCCTTAACATTTACAGCTGACGGGAATTTTGCTGCGTATGATTTTTACCTCAACGGAGCTTCTGTTCAGGCAGGGATAGGTAATACGTATTCCACTTCATCATTTCAGGCAGGAGATAGTCTTACTGTTATTGCATTTGCAGGAACTTGCTTTACTAATCCGAGTGATACGCTTTCGCCTGTGGTTACAGCAATTCCTGTGGTTACACTTGCTTCATCAGAATTGGATAATGAAATATGCGAAGGCGATCTGGTCACCTTCACAGCCACACCTCCTGGATTAGATAATTATGAGTTTTTTGATAACGGAATTTCGGTACAAAACGGAGCATCAGACAATTATCCTACAACAACACTTGCCGTTGTAAACAGTGTAACCGTTATAGCAACTGATAATGGCTGTCCAAGTGCTGAAAGCACTGCAATAGTTACGGTTGTAAATCCTATGCCGGTAGCACCGCTAACCAGCAGCGACAGCGATGATAAGATTTGCACAGGCGATA
The DNA here is from genome assembly GCA_945870105.1 of Chitinophaga pinensis. Lineage (GTDB taxonomy): Bacteria > Bacteroidota > Bacteroidia > SXHM01 > SXHM01 > SXHM01. The sequence goes on along the minus strand of CAMBRL010000068.1, from coordinate 4,916 downwards.
ACATTACGTTTACAGCTGCGCCTAATACGTATGCAAATTATGAGTTTTTTGACGGGGCAACTTCTATTCAAAGCGGTGCTTCCAATACGTATTCAAGCACTACACTTACTTCGCCCAATTCAATTACGGTTGTTGCTACCAGTGCTGCAGGATGTATTGGACAGCCAAGCGCAGCTATTGTTACGCTTGTAAATGATTATCCTGTTGTAACGCTTTCCAGCTCCGACCCGGATGATATTATTTGTTCACAGGACCAGATTGTTTTTACGGCAGCACCTGCCGGTTTTGAGATTTATGAATTCTTTAACGGTGTTACTTTGTTGCAAAGTGGAGCTTCTAATACTTACACCACAAGCAGTTTGCCTGCGGTGAATGATATTACCGTAATTGCCACAAACTTCACCTGTGTTGGTCTGGCAAGTAATAATATTGTAACCCAAGTTATACCTGCCGATGCAATTAATGCCGGAAATGATTTTGCGCTTTGTGTTGATGATGCAGTATATACGCCTGCCGGCTTTACTCCCTCAGGTGGTATTTGGACAGGAACCGGAGTAACCAATCCGGCAACAGGGGATTTTACTCCTGCAACAGCAGGAGTTGGCGTTCACGATATGATTTACATGTACACCAATGCTTCAGGCTGTGTATCAAGAGATACGCTGAAAGCAACTGTTAATGTTATTCCCGATGCAGCTGCCGGCAACGATGTAAATGTTTGTCTTGGAAGTTCGGTTACGCTCGATGCAAGTGGTGGCGGAACTGATTTTCTGTGGTCGCCAGCAACTGACTTGAGTAATGTAACTATTGCTAATCCGGTGGCAACACCAACTGCAACTATAACTTATACAGTTACAGTTACCAACAGTTTTGGCTGCGATGATACTGATGATATTACAGTTACGGTTGATCCTGTTCCAACTGCTTCTTTCACTGCCGGAAATGAATGTGATGGTGATGCAGTTTCTTTCACCAACACATCAACACCTGCCGGAGGAGTTACTTATAACTGGACTTTTGGTGATGCAGCTACATCAACGGCTTCAGATCCTACGCATCTTTATGGAAGCGAAGGTGATTATGTAACATGGTTGTATGTAACACTTGGTAATTGTACCGATTCTACTTCAACAACCGTTACTGTTTATCCGCGACCCGATGCTTCGTTTGTGGCAAACCCTATGATTAGTAATTTCATGGAGCCTGAAATTCAGTTTGAAGATAATTCTTTAGGTGCAACTGTATGGAATTGGTCGTTTGATGATGGCACTTTTTCATCTGATGAAAATCCATCACACTTTTATACTGATACTGGCATACATCCTGTTATTCTTATTGTTTCTAATGATTTTGGTTGCACAGACACAACTGATAGTTCAATAAGAATTGACCCGTATCTAACTTTTTATGTGCCCAATGCTTTTACTCCCGATGGTGATGGAATAAACGATGTTTTTCTTGGATATGGCGAGGATGTATTCGGTTGTGAGATGCGCATTTTTAGTCGTTGGGGACCACAGATTTTTAATTCGTATGATAAAAATGTGGGCTGGGATGGAACTAATCAATTAACCGATGGCCCTGTTCCTGCAGGTGTTTACGTATATAGCTTCCGCATAAAAGATGTTTATGGAAGAAGCTTTGATGTGAGAGGAAGATTAAGCTTAGTCAGATAAAATCAAGACTACTTTTTTCTGTATTCCAGAAAAGTAAAAGCGTATTGATTTTTTTCGTCAGGCTGATGGACTTGCTCTGAAATTAATTCCCATTTTGTTACATCAATTTCAGGAAAATAAGCATCGCCTTCAAAGGTATGATGAATGCGGGTGAGGTAAATTTTATCGGCTACGGCTAAACTCTGTTTGTAAATATCAGCACCGCCAATTATAAAAGCCTCCTCATCGTTTTTTACTTTGCTTATGGCATCTTCTATGGAGGTGGCAAGCAGGCAATTCTCAGGAACATTCAGGTTGTTATTACGCGAAATGATAATAGTAGTCCGTTTGGGTAAAACACCTGTAGATTCAAAAGTCTTACGCCCCATAATGATATGATGCCCCAGCGTTTTTGTTTTGAAGAAATTCATGTCGGCAGGCAGTTTCCAGATAAGCTTGTTATCCTTTCCGATTACGTTGTTTTCTGCTGCGGCTGCTATGAGGGAGATAGTCATTTATCTTTATTACTAAGATGCTGAAACAAGTTCAGCATGACGGAGAACTGTTTTATAAATTCCGTCAGGAGCCATGTTTTCCAACTTCACTTTTATTAATTGATTTACTAAGCCCTCATCAAATTCAGTTTTTACACGGATGTAGTTTTCTGTAAATCCTGAAATCATTCCATCCTGATTTTCCTGTTCAAATAATACGGTGAATTCGTTGCCTTTTTGTTGCTCATAAAAATATCTTTTCTTTTTCTCAGAGAGAATAGTGAGCATTTTATTTCTGCGTTTGCGTTCTTCCACAGGCACCACTTCTTTTATGCGCAATGCCGTTGTATTATCGCGTTCCGAGTAAGTGAAAACGTGTAAGTAAGAAACTTCTAAATCATTCAGAAATGTATAAGTCTGCAAAAAATCTTCTTCCGTTTCGCCTGGAAAACCAACGATAACATCAGCTCCAATGCAGGCATCAGGCATCAATTGTTTTATCTTAGCTACACGTTCAGCATAGAGTTTGCTTTCATATCGCCTGCGCATAGATGCCAGAATTTTGTCAGAACCGCTTTGTAATGGAATATGAAAGTGCGGAACAAACCTTTCGGATGTGGCAACAAACTCAATGATTTCATCAGTAAGCAAATTAGGCTCTATGCTTGAAATGCGGAAACGTTCAACGCCTCCCACTTTATCTAATTTATTTATCAGTTTCAGGAAATTTTCATCCGTTCCGTTTCCGAAATCACCAATGTTTACGCCTGTTAATACAATTTCTTTTACACCCGTTGCAGAGGCTTCTCGCGCATAGCCAACTGTTTTTTCAATATTCTCGCTGCGACTGAAACCGCGCGCCAATGGAATGGTACAGAAGGCACAGAAATAATCGCAGCCATCCTGCACTTTTAAAAAGGTACGGGTTCTGTCGCCTGCACTCCATGAGGGAATAAAATCTTTTACATCTTTTATTTCGCAGGCATGAATTCCTGCTTTTTCTTTCTTGGTATTTTCAATGTATTGCGGCAGATTAAATTTTTCATTCGCTCCCAATACAATGTCTACTCCCGGTATTTCAGCAATCTCTTCAGGCTTTAACTGTGCATAACAACCAACAACTGCAATAAAAGCATCGGGATTATAGCGCAATGCCTGACGCACAATATTGCGGCATTTGGTGTCTGCATGGTCGGTTACTGAGCAGGTGTTTATGACATACACATCAGCAGGGTTCTCAAAATCTGTTTTCGAAAAACCGTCTTTTTCAAATTGACGCGCAATGGTAGAGGTCTCTGAGAAATTCAGTTTGCAGCCGAGGGTATAAAATGCTACGGTTTTAGTGCTGTTCATTGGGGCGGCAAAGATAAACCGATTTCCTGTATTTTTACCCCAATGAAAAAACTGCTCACAGCAGCTGATTATTTAGATGGCATTCTTAAGAGTGACTGCGTTACCCTTGCCCGTGCTATTACTTTAATTGAAAGCAATGCTGCTGAGCATTTGCCTCTTGCATCCGAACTGCTATTAAAGTGTATTCCGTATTCAGGAAAATCCATTCGCGTTGGAATAAGCGGAGTTCCTGGAGTTGGTAAAAGTTCGTTTATTGAAGCCTTAGGAAAAACACTTACTGCAAAAGGAAAAAAAATTGCAGTGCTTGCTATTGACCCCAGTAGCGGACGAAGTAAAGGGAGTATTATGGGTGACAAAACCCGCATGGAATTACTTTCGGCTGATACAAATGCGTTCATCCGTCCATCACCAACATCAGGAACATTGGGTGGTGTGGCATTGAAAACCCGCGAAACAATTGTGTTGTGCGAAGCTGCCGGCTACGAAATTATTTTTGTAGAAACCGTTGGAGTAGGGCAGAGCGAAATTTCGGTAAGTTCTATGGTTGATTTTTTTCTCTTATTAGTTCTTGCGGGAGCCGGTGACGAACTGCAGGGAATTAAAAAGGGTATTATGGAAATGGCAGATGCCATTGCAGTTACAAAAGCAGATGGCGATAATGTTAAGCCAGCCATTAAAGCAAAAGCAGAATATATAAATGCGCTGCATATGATGCCGCCATCATTATCGGGCTGGATACCTAAAGTTACTTCGTGTTCTTCGCAAACAGGCGAAGGCGTAAAGGAAATATGGAAAATGGCAGAACACTATGTTGCATTCACAAAAGAAAACCTGTGGTTTGAAAAGAACCGTGCCCGCCAAAATCTATATTGGATGCATGAAACCGTAAATGAAGAACTCAAGCGCAGGTTTTATGCCGACCCGAAAGTTCAGGAGAAGATTAAGCAGCTTGAAGAAGATGTAATTTACGGAAAATTATCTTCATTTGAGGCTGCAAGGCTGTTATTGAAATAAGTGCTGTTTTATTTCTATACTTGTGTTCCAAAATAAAAATTAATGAAAAGAATATTTTTACTTTTTTCGGCTTTTTCAATTTCTGTTCTCGGTTGCCGCGAAGACATTTGCCAACCTCCAGTAATCAATCCACAAGAACCTACTATAACAGCACAGCTAATTACCGACTGGCTCGATAATTTAGTTGTGTTTGTCCGCGAAACTGAATTGTCAGGACCTGAAGCATCACGTGTGTTTGCGTATTGCGGAGTAGCAATGCATGAAGGTGTTTATCGTGCTTACCCAACTCGCAAATCATTGGCAGGACAACTGAACGGATTGAATAGTTTACCTCAACCTACTTCAGCAGAATATAACTGGGGAATTGTTGCCAGCACTGCACAGCGCGTTGTAGCAAGTT
>CAMBRL010000067.1 GCA_945870105.1 Chitinophaga pinensis | reverse complement strand
AATAGAGCTTTAATCAGGCTTTTCATATCTCAGATAAACCCAGTCTTTTAGCCCGGTAAGTTTTGCCGGTGCGGCAAGTTCAACGGGTTCATATTGGCAGGTCTTTATATCGTAATGTAAATCAGAAATCATTTCCGAAAGTGCAATGTCAATCAGTTCTTTTTCTTCCTCTGTTGCGCCCAGGTCAAAATAAGCACGTAGTAAAAGTACTTCAGGATTGTAATCAACAGTTACACCTCTTAAATTAGGTGTAACAGCAGCCAGAAGCGCACGGTTTGCGCTTAAAATTACTTTTGTTCTCAGGTTCATTTGTTCTTCGTTCATACTACTCCCCAAAATATTCCTTTAGCGAAAACTTTTCTTTCAGTCTCACACCCTTATCGGTATGCTGAACGGTGCAGCATTCATTCACCGGGTCGTGCTCCAGAAAAAGAATGTATTCCTCATCGGCAGCGCGCTTCATAAACGGTTCGCGCTCCTGCATAGTCAGCAGCGGACGGGTATCATACCCCATAACATAGTTCACCGGAATATGTCCTACTGAAGGCATCATGTCGGCCATATATACCAGTGTTTTGCCTTTATATTTAATGTGCGGAACCATCATGCCATCGGTATGTCCGTTGGCAAAAATGACCGAAATATTTTCAGTAATGCTTTCGCCTTCTTTTAAAAACTTCAGTTGTCCGCTTTCCTGAATAGGTAAAATATTCTCCGATAAAAAACTTGGCTTCTCACGTGGGTTGGGTTCTGTTGCCCATTTCCAGTGGCGTTCGGTACTATAATACATCGCATTTTTAAACGCAGGTTCATAACCTGTTTTGTCTTTGTTATGTTGTATGCTTCCACCGCAGTGGTCAAAATGCATATGCGATAAAATCATGTCGGTAACGTCATCAGCAGTAAACCCGGCTTTGTTCAATGATTTTTCAAGCGTGTCGTCACCATGCATATAATAATACCCGAAAAACTTTTCGCTTTGTTTGTTACCCATTCCGTTGTCAATCAAAAAAAGGCGGTTGCCATCTTCAATAAGCAGGCAGCGCATGGCCCACGAGCACATGTTATTATCATCTGCCGGATTTAATTTGTGCCAGATTGATTTTGGAACGGTGCCGAACATTGCACCACCATCTAATTTAAAATGTCCTGCGTTTGCGGAGTAGAGTTTCATTGCTTACAATTAATGTTGCCAAATATAGATATTGCAATCTATTTGCATTAAATTGAACTTTAAATCTGTTTCCTTCGTAATCAGTTTGCAAATTTTAACAGAACCTTTGTAATAAAACGTTGTTTATAGCGTTACCTTAGTATCCGCATTCAGTGAAAAATATATACAGAAAGCCAAATTTTATGATGAATAATACAGTAAAAAAAGTATCAGCTCTTTTAATTGCCGCAACTTTTATTTTTAATTCTTTAAGCCTTACAGCGCAGGAAAGAACCATTTCAGACGAAGCCAAACTTAAGTTCGATGATGTGCTTTCGTTACTCAAGACACGTTATGTTGACACCGTTAATCTGAATGTGCTGGTTGAAGATGCCATCAAAGGCATGATGAAAGATCTTGACCCGCACAGCGAATATTATACAGCAGAAGAGTATGAGAAAATGAACGAACCTTTACAGGGAAACTTTGAAGGTATAGGCGTTCAGTTCAACATTACTCGCGATACCATTGTAGTTCAATCGCCAATTTCAGGAGGGCCTTCAGAGAAGTTAGGCATCCGTTCGGGTGATAAAATTGTAAAAGTGGAAGGTAAATCAGTTGCCGGAATAAAAATCACCAACAACGATGTTATAAAAAAACTGCGTGGCGATAAAGGCACCACGGTAAACGTAAGCATTTACAGACGCGGTGTTAAAGACCTTATTGAGTATGCCATTGTTCGCGATAAAATTCCGATTTTCAGTGTTGATGCTTCCTATATGCTTACTCCTGAAATCGGTTACATCAAAGTAAACCGCTTTGCCGAAACTACAATGGATGAATTTCGTGCAGGATTGGATAAGCTAAAATCTAAAAACATGAAACATCTTGTTTTGGATTTGCGCGGAAACTCAGGTGGCTACTTAAAAACATCCATTGAACTTTCTGATGAGTTTTTAAAAGATCGCGAAATGATTGTTTATACCGAAGGTGTTACCAGTCCTAAGCGTGATTACATTGCTACCACACGCGGAGCATTTGAACAGGGTAAATTAGTGGTGCTGATTGATGAAGGCTCTGCCTCAGCTTCCGAAATTGTTTCGGGTGCAGTACAGGACTGGGACAGAGGATTATTAATTGGCCGCAGATCATTCGGAAAAGGATTGGTGCAGGGACCATTTCGCTTGCGTGATAATTCATGGTTGAAAATTACAACAGCACGTTATTATACGCCAACAGGTCGTTGCATTCAGCGCTCGTATGAAGAAGGTATTGATGAATACCGCAAAGAAGATGAAAGACGCGTAGCAAGTGGCGAACTTTTTCATCAGGATAGTATTAAAGTTGCAGATTCGTTGAAGTACTATACACCTAACAATCGTGTGGTGTTTGGTGGTGGTGGTATTATGCCCGATATTTTTATGCCATTGGATACTTCAGAAAATTCAAGGTTTCTGACAGAGATTTATGCGCAGGGAATTCTGAACGATTTTGTAAATGAATATATAGACGAAAAGCGTCAGGAGTTTGCAGGTTTATATCCGGACTTTGAAACGTTTGATAAAAAGTTTGTAGTTGATAAAAAGTTGTTTGATGAATTTCTTGTCTATGCGGATAAAAATCTTGCTGAGAAATCAAAAGCAGATTCTATTACTGTTGTTGATGATGACGGTGAGGATGTAAAAGTTCCAAATACTAAAGTTGCCGGTGACAAAACTCCTGAACAGATAAAAGAAGAAGGAATAAAAACTTCAGGGGCGCATATTAAAAACCGAATCAAAGCATATGTAGCACGTACCTTATGGCAGACTGAAGCATTTTTCAGAATAATCAATCAGGTTAGCCCTGAAGTGCAGAAAGCTATAAAGGTTATTAATGACAAGACCTTTGAAGAAATGAAGATTGCGAATAAGTAAGCTCATGCTTCTAGATATAAAAAAGCGGTCTCGCCAATGGCGAGACCGCTTTTTTTATGCCGGAAAATATATTTTTCAAAAGATGTAATATTTCGCATTTGTCTGCGTTATGAAAGTATAGACATCTAATTATTGAGAAAATTCTACTTGTTTTTAAATCCTAAAACCATGAAAACAGTAATCGTTTTTCTCATCTCTATGCTCATCTCCTCGGGACTGATGGCACAGATATTTCAGACCGCGCAACTTTCTTCTGTAATCACGAAATGTTATACTGATTCGGTGCAGAAAACCGAACGACTGGCTGCGCTTAAGTTTCACAAACTGATTAATCAATATCGCAAAGAGAATAAAATAGATACACTTTGTTGGGATGATACGCTGTGGCTTACTTCGCGCAATCATAACATTTGGATGGGCGAGAATGGTAAACTCTCGCACACGCAAAATGAGGATACAAAATACTTTACCGGGAATGGTCCTGGCGATAGGTATAACTACACAACCGCAAACAAAGGTGGCAGTTCATGGTCAGGTGAAAATGCCTTATATAACTGGAACGATAATGGTTCTTCTATTGAAGAAATAAGTGAATCAATGGCAAATACTGCATTCAAACAGTGGAAGGATTCTCCCGGCCATGATGAGAATATGCGCGCACCACAAAGTCATTCGCATGGTACTGCGTTTTTTCTGGAACCTGACGGACCGGTTTGGGCAACCGATCTGTTCTCGTACAAAAAGTTTGACGATAATTTCCCGTTGGCAAAAGCTGACCTGGCTTCACTTGAAAAGGAAGCAGCAAAAGCAGATTCTAAAAACGTAAAAATTAAAACTCAATCGGTAAAGAAAATCAGAATTAGAGATGCTCAGCAATTAAGTGCTAATCTGCTTTCAATACAGGAGCAGAGCAGCGAAGTAAAAACAGGCAAAGCAATTAAGAAAGCTGCGCAGAGCCATGCTTATTATATTGCTTGTTCAAAAAAACTTACTCATGAAGAAAAGAAAAATAAACCGGGCTATTATGGAGCAACTGAAAAACAACGAATACTGAAAGCTTCATTTGGCTGGTATCTTTTTCAGCAACGCAAAACTCCAGTCTCTGAAAGTATAGCATTGATAGAACTTACAGAGATACCTGCTGATTTATCTGCTCTTGCTTCTGATGTAATAATTGAACTGAATGAAGAGAAACAAATGCAAGGCACTCCTGTTTCATCTGCTTATGGTGTTTCTTTTAAGCAAGTGAAGAACACCCTCAATATATATGTTGTAAGAGTTGAGCGGGTGAAGCCTGATAATCAGGGTTACTCTGAGTTGACTGATAAGTAATTTAAATTGTATCTTAATCTGGAGGGCGTATCTTTGTACGCCCTCTTTTATTTTAACATGAAGTTAGAAGACGAAATATCCCAACCAAAATTCAAAAGCGAATACCAAAAAGCTGCGTTGAATATTATTTATACGTGTAACTGGTTTACTTCGCAGCATTCGGCAAATCTAAAGCCGCATGGAATTACTCAACAGCAATATAATATCCTACGAATTTTAAGAGGACAACATCCAAAACCTGCTTCTGTAAAACTGTTGAAAGAACGTATGATGGATAAAATGTCTGATGCTTCGCGCTTGGTTGAAAAATTACGATTAAAAGGTTTTGTCGAGCGCAAAATAAATATAGACGATCGCAGAAATGTTGATGTTGCTATTACTCAAAAAGGTTTAGACCTGCTTACTTCGCTTGACTATTTAGATGATAATTTCAAAGAAATTATTGCTCTTGATAATTCAGAAGTACAACAACTCAATGAATTACTGGATAAACTGAGAGGATAGTTTTAAAAGGAACTCCAGGTAAATTCCACCGGCTTTGCAGGTTCTGCACCGGCTTTTATTCTTCCTTTAAAAACAACAGTTTCATTTTCCTCCACACCTTCGCTCCAAGGGTTTACTGTAAAATGTCCTGTGATACTGATTGTTCCTAATTCTTTATGCGAAAACTGAACAGCTAATGTATCCTGTGAAGCGGTGAATTTTCTTGCAGTCAGATCAATCATTTCAGCAGTTTCTTCAATTTCTAATGATAAGGTTGCTGCTTCACTTTTTTGCAACGAAAGACTGCGGAACGTGTATTTTCCAACTGCTACAGGTTCACTCAATTCAGTTTGCCAGTAAGCACCATCGGCATCAAACTCTGTTTTGTATTCTTTCTCCGTTTCTTCAGGAATTGCTTTTTTAGAAGATTCAAAAAAGCCTTTTTCTTCATCTTCAACCACTGCCTCATCTGATGGCGGCTGTAAAGGACTAACTTCTTTTTTCTCCTGTCCGCATGCAACTAACAGAGCAAATACAGGAACGAGCCAAACTTTTTTCATTATCACTTGTTTTGAGTTGTTGGGCAAACCTAAATGATTTTTTTGCAGAAAAAAAATCGGAGTATGGTTCTCTCTGTCAACTAAAAATCAAATTATAATCAGAGAAAAGATAAAATGTAATTTCGCCAAAAATATTATCTAATGAAAAAATTTATTATTCCTTTTATTGCCATTGTAATTACTTCCTGTGGCAACAGCACCAAACCAACCGAAAGTCAGGATAAAACCTTTGATGGTTTTAAGGAAGCTTTTGTAGAGGAGTTGTGGAAAACATATCCTGAATGGGCATCTTACAATGGTTATTACAAATATGATTCGGTGCTTTCAGTTCCCGATGAAAGCCGCAGAAAAGCAGAATTAGCCTTTGCGGGAGCCTGGCTTGATTCATTGCATAGGTTTGATGTAAAACAACTTTCATCTGTAAATAAAACTGATTTTCTGATGATAGAAAATCAATTGAAGTCAACACAGTTTTATGTAAATGAATTCAAATCATTTGAATGGAATCCTTCTAATTATAACCTTGGCGAAACCTTTGCCAAAATGATAAATGAGCAGTATGCTCCTTTGGATGAGCGTTTGAAAAATCTTTATAAACGCCTTCAAAAAGTAGATGCTTATTATGCTGCTGCAAAAAGTAATATCAAGCAACCAACTATTGTTCACACTACGCTTGCTATATCACAAAACAGAGGTGCAGCAGAAGTTTTTGCTGCTGCTGTAATTGATTCTATTGATAAGTCCGGCCTTACTGCTCAGGAAAAAGTGGATTTAAAGACTGCTGTGGAAGAAGCGAAACAAGCTGTTTTGGATTATGCTGATTGGTTAGAGAAAGATATTCTGCCGACATTGAATGAGCAAACTGCGCGCTCGTTCCGCCTTGGCAAAGATTTGTTTACTAAAAAGTTTGATTACGAAATAACTTCAAGCTATAGTGCCGAGCAGATTTACAACAAAGCATTAGAACACAAAAAGAATTTACATTCTGAAATGGCAAAGCTTACCAAACAGCTTTGGCCAAAATATTTTAAGGATAAAGCTATGCCTGCTGACAGCTTGTTAGCAATTAAAGAAATGATTGGTGTGCTTTCTTTAAAACATGTTCATCGTGATTCATTTCAGTTTGCCATTGAGAAACAAATTCCTGAACTCACTGCATTTGTGAAGGATAAAGACCTGCTTTATCTGGACCCTTCAAAACCTTTGGTGGTGCGTGTGGAACCAGCTTATATGCAAGGTGTGGCGGGTGCTTCCATTTCTTCACCTGGTCCGTATGAGAAAAATGCAAACACGTATTACAATGTTGGTCCGCTTACAGGTTACTCGCCCGAAGCTGCTGAAAGTTATTTGCGCGAATACAATCATTACATGTTGCAAATTCTGAATATTCACGAAGCAATTCCGGGACATTATGCGCAATTGGTTTACAGCAATCAATCGCCAAGCATTATTAAAAGTATTCTTGGAAACGGAGCTATGGTAGAAGGTTGGGCGGTTTACACTGAGCGCATGATGCTGGAAGAAGGTTATGGTAATAACGAACCCGAAATGTGGCTGATTTATTACAAATGGAATTTACGTGCTACTTGCAACACTATATTGGATTACAGTATTCACACAGCAAATATGAGTGAAGAAGATGCCATGAAACTGATGGTGAACGAAGGATTTCAACAAGAGAAAGAAGCTGCGAATAAATGGAAACGCGCCAACCTTACTCAGGTTCAGTTATGCAGTTATTTTACGGGGTATCGCGAGATTTATGATTTCCGTGAGGAAGTTAAAAAGCAACAGGGCGATAACTTTAAATTGAAAGCTTTTCACGAGAAGTTTCTTAGTTATGGCAGTGCTCCTGTAAAGTATATCCGTGAACTGATGCTGGAGGATTTGAAAGAAGGCAGCCAATTAGCCAATTAGAAAAATAGCCAAATAGGATTTAGCCAATTAGCTGATTCGTGAACACACAAACATATTAATACCAGAATACCTTGCTTGAAGCGATAAAGAAAAAACTACAGTCGATACGCCTGCGTTGCAATGAGAGTGAAGAGCAACACGATTTTGATATTGCGCTGTTCAGTACAGTTGATGATATCCCGTTTGAACATTGGAACAAGGTGTTGAATAAAGAGAAGTTGCCGCTTACTATTCCTTACCTGGCGGCAGTAGAAGTAAAACCAGCGCGAAACATGAGTTTTCATTATGCAATCGTTTACAAGGATATTGTTCCGGTTGCTGTTTTATATTTTCAGGAATTTGATTTTTCCTTGGCTAATATCAGCCGAAATGTAAATATGGCTCGTATTGAAAATGTACTTAATGGACTAAAGAAATTAGCAGGTGTTTCAGTTAACGGAAGTGAAGGTGTTGCTGCCCGTTTACTGGTGTTTGGAAACACTTATACCACGGGTGAATATGGGTTTCATTATAACTCAGATTTTCCTGAAGAAAAGTTGAGTGATGTTATTTCACAAACAACTGAAAAAATAATTGCCGGTCAAAAGAAGAGCGGAAAAATCAATGCCATTCTGCTCAAGGATTTTTACAAAACAAGAGAGAAGCAACTGACTGGAATAAGAAATAATAGTTTCCATGTTTTCAATGTTCAGCCTTCGATGGAGCTTACTATACAGCCGGAATGGAAAACATTTGATGATTATCTCGCAGCCTTTTCTTCCAAATATCGTGTGCGTGCAAAGAGTGCACTTAAAAAAGGAGTAAGGCTTACACAACGTGAGTTTACGGCTGATGATATTTCAGCGCATTACGAAAAGATAATGACGCTTTATACCAACGTAGAGGAGAAAGCAGATTTCCAGTTGGTAACCATCAGCAAAACGTATTTCTATGATCTGAAAATTGCATTGGAAAATAATTTCATTTTCAAAGCATTTTTTCTGGAAGATGAGTTGGTGGCTTTTGCAACCTTGCTTCATGGAAAAGATTGTCTGGAAGCAAATTTTGTAGGCATGAATTACGATTATAATTTAGAGAACTGCATCTATCAGAATATACTTTACGATGATGTGAAAATGGCGATTGAACGTAAGGTGAAAGTTCTTTATTTCGGCAGAACTGCATTAGAAATAAAAAGTACGTTAGGAGCAGAGCCTTTGGATATGTTCCTCTTTGTGAAACACAATAACGGTATCACCAATTCAATACTCGGCACAGTGATGGCAAATCTTAAACAAGCGGAGTGGATTCAACGCAGGCCGTTTAAGGGTGTGGAGGAGAAGGTGGAGGGATAGAGCGATAGTTGTCCGTCATTGCGAGGGTTTTTCACCCGAAGCAATCTTATAAATTCTGCAGTATTTTAATTGTGAGATTGCTTCGCTATGCTCGCAATGACGTTCAAAATCACATCACACGCTTTCATTATTTCAGCAGTAGTAATTATCAACGGTGGCGCAATGCGCATAGAGTTATCACAGAACAAAAACCAGTCGGTAATAACACCCTGCTGAATACAGCGGTCAATTACTGCTTTATTAAACTCAAAACTTTCAAACTCGGCTGCAAGCAACAAACCTTTTCCGCGCACCTCTTTAATAGTAGAGTGGGAGAGAAGCTGTTTTAGCAGTTCGCCTTTTTGTGTTGCGTCTTCAATAAGGTGTTTTTCGCGCAAGAGAAATTTAAGAGCAGCAAGTCCGGCAGCACAACAAACCGGGTGTCCTCCAAAGGTCGTGATATGACCTAGCATTGGGTTATGCGTAAAGCTCTGCATAATTTCCTGAGGGGCAACAAAAGCACCTAGCGGCATTCCACCACCCAATGATTTGGCAAGACAAAGAATATCGGGTTCAATACCATAATGCTCAAAAGCAAAAAGTTTTCCCGTTCTTCCGAATGCGCATTGTATCTCATCAAGAATTAACAAGGTGCCTGTTTCGTCACAACGTTTTCTAAGTGACTGCAAAAACGCTTTGCTGAACTCGCGAACCCCTGCTTCGCCTTGTATGGTCTCGATAATTACGCAGGCTGTTTTCTCAGTAATCACCGGCAGCGAGTTGGTATCGGCAATGATCACATCAGGCAGAAGCGGCCTGTATGCCTGCTTCAGTTTTTCATTACCCATAATGCTCAGCGCTCCTTGTGTGCTTCCGTGATAAGCATCTTTGAAAGCAATTATTTCGGTTCTTCCGGTAAAACGCTTAGCTAATTTCATGGCACCTTCAATAGCTTCGGCACCTGAGTTGGTAAAATAAACACTGTTCAGTTTTTCGGGTAAAACCGAGCAAAGCAAAGTTGCCAGTTCAACCTGCGGTGTTTGCACATACTCGCCATACACCATCAGGTGCAGGTATTTTTCGCTTTGCTCGCGAATGGCTTTTACCACCTCAGGATTACAATGCCCCACATTGCTTACGGCAATACCGGAAATCAGGTCCATGTATTTTTCACCCGCTTTACCATAAAGGTATATACCCTCGGCACGTTCTATTTCCAGAGCAAGCGGGAAAGGAGTGGTTTGGGCAAGGTGCTGATAGAAAAGCTCGCGTTGGCTAGGCATGGGGGCAAAAGTATTATTTGAGATTGATATTATTCCAAACATCCTTGACACTCATACCTTCAAATTCAGCCTTTCCAAATTGTTCTTTGCAAAGCCTGTAAACCGCACGATTATATCTAGCATCCATCTTGTGCTTATCAGCCAGCGAAAGCAGATAGCCGTTTATGTCGTCCAGTTCGGTATCGGTGGCATTGCGGCTGAAAATATCCTGAGCCATGCTGCTCATTCCCATTTTCTTCAGGTTTTTGCGGAAGAGCGGAGCGGTGATTAATTGAGGCAATACTGCACTCGCTTTCAGTAAGGTCCAGGAGGGCAAGCCTTTTATGTGCTCTTCTTGTATGCCTTCGGCTTTCAGGATGTTCATACCCTCCAGCATCATGTTCGAGATTATTTTTTGCAATAAATCAGGACGATTTGTGCTTTGGAAATTTTTACCCAATAAAGTGGTAATGGAATTGCCGAGGTTAATCATCAGCTTGGTATGTGCCACATTTCGCCAGTCTTTGGCAATAAAGGTTTCGATTCCAATGTTAAATATGGCGGCAACATTTTTTAATTCCTTTTTTTGAGTAGTGTTGGCAGAACCGATAACCAAAACTCCTTTGTGCTGATAGCCTACCACACCGGGTGCATCTAACCAGGCATTGTAAGCCAACACTCCAAAGAGTAACTCTGCTCCCTCTCCTTTGGAGAGGGCCGGGGTGAGGCTTCTTTGATTAGCAACTCCATTTTGCAATCCTAAAATAACAGTGTCCTTCTTTATCTTCCCTTCAAGACTTTTCACAATTTCTGGTAGCGAATAATTCTTTACCGCCAGAGCAATCACATCCGGGTTTTCTACTTCATCAATGCTTTCAATAACTTTTATGGAAACAATTCTACTACCTTTTCTTTCAAGAGGGTCGGGGTGAGGTGATGAATAAATCTCTAATCCTTTCTCTCGTATCCGCTTCGCACTCTCACCGCGACAGAGTAAATAAACATGCTCATGCTTTTCGCTGAGCCATGCAGCTAATGTGGAGCCGATAGCGCCTGCACCGTAGATAATTATTTTAGCATCTTTTGTCATTTTTCTGATTGTAAATGTACTTGAAAATCTATGGATCATCGACTATGGTCTATGGACTCTTTTACTCATACTTTTCAGCCCTGCATTGTGAATATCTATTTGTGAGGCACGAATAATTCCGCTGCTTGTTTTGCGAATATTGCATGGAAAATAAGACTGAACACAATAAATATATTCAGTTACACGTTATATAAGAAACAACAGATACTATGAAGCCCATATTTCTTCAAATTACATCAGCAATAGACACCCTGAACAGAGTTGCATCAAGCGTTCCTGCTATTCCTGTACAGCCCGTTCCGCCTGTTCCCGAGCCCATGACAGTGATGGAAATACTCATCAAAGGCGGATTGATTATGATACCGATTGGTATTCTTTCCGTAATAGTTATTTACATTTTTATTGAGCGTTACCTCACTATCAGAAGGCACGCCAGCATGGACGAAAATTTCATGAACAGCATTCGCGAATATATCCGTGATGGTAAAACTGACTCGGCTTTAACGCTTTGCAAGAACACACAAAAGCCAATTGCACGTATGATTGAGAAAGGAATTTCGCGCATAGGAAAACCGATTAAAGAAATTGAGGAGTCAATTGAGATTGCAGGAAAGTTTGAGGTGTACAGTATGGAGAAAAATATTCAGATACTTGCCATCATTGCAGGTATTGCACCCATGTTTGGTTTCTTGGGAACCATCATTGGTGTTATCAAAATCTTCTATGACATATCTGTTACCAGCGATGTAAGTATTGGTAGCGTTTCAGCCGGACTATACGTGAAGATGGTAACGAGTGCTGCAGGTCTTGTTGTTGGTATCGTTGCTTTCATTGCCTACAACTGGTTAAATATTATGGTAAACAAAGTAGTGCAGAAATTAGAGTGGAATGTGATGAATTTCATTGACCTTCTTAACGAACCATCCAAATGATTAATCTCCGCAAGAAAAAAGAAATGGGAGCGGAGGTTTTTACTTCGGCAATGAATGACATCATGTTCTTTCTCATGCTGTTCTTCATCATCATCTCTACGCTTTTAAATCCAAGTATGATCAAGGTTTCGCTGCCTAATTCGCAAAGCAGCCAGAACTTACACAAGAAAGAGATCAACCTGAGCGTAAATAAGGATATGTCTTATTTCGTGAACAACAAGCAGGTTGGTTTTGAAAGTCTTGAAACAGAATTGCAGGCCGAGATAAAGTTGCATCCCGAAGCAATTGTTATGCTGCGTTTTGACAAAGAACTTACTATTCAGGATTTAGTGAATGTGCTTGCTTTAGGCAATAAGCTGAACGTGAAAATGGTATTGGCTACTGCCAAGTAAGATTACCCCAAGGTCGCTCCTACGGAGCTTATTATGCTTTCGTCTATTTTTTCTACAAACAGTTCGCCCCGATGGGGCTTCAAGAGCCTCGTTAGAGGCGACCTGTTTGTAGCTAATAAATTAATATGTGTTTTTAGCTCCGTAGGAGCGACCTGTAAAAATGGTGCTGACTAAGAAGCAAGTAGAATTTAGTCGGTTGTTTTTTCCGAACTTTCTAAACCTTCCGACTTTCTAAACTTTTCAACTTTGTGTATCTTCTTTGTTCCCTCATAAATAGAGAACTTCAGAAACCTACACTCCAACGGACCATTGAACACGGTTATTTTACGGGTAGGTTTTAAGCCGATATGCTTAACCGCTTCCATGTTGGAAGTGATCATCCAGCAGTCATAACCGGCATATTTCTTCTTGAAAACATCACCGATGCTTTTGTAAAGTTCATTCACGTTTTCACCCATGCGCTCACCGTAAGGCGGGTTGATAATCACAGTTCCCATGCCCGGTGGTGGCGTAAAATCTTCAATAGAAGAGCGAAAAGTTTTTACCGTATCTTCCACCTTTGCATTTCTAATATTTTCTTCTGCTTTTCCTAAATCCTGACGGTTAATATCCGATGCATAAATGCGTGTGCGGTCGTCATCACTTATTTTCTTGATTGCTGAATCCATGATGACCTGGAATAAATCAGCATCAAAATCTTTCCACTTCTCAAAACCAAATTCATTTCGGAAATACCCGGCCGGAATATTATTAGCAATCAGCGCGGCTTCTATGGCAATGGTTCCTGAACCGCACATGGGGTCAATGAAATTAATAGGAGGAGTCCAATCCGTAAGCATTACCAAGCCTGCCGCCAATACCTCGTTGATAGGAGCAACACCAGTTTCTTCGCGGTAGCCGCGCTTGTGCAATGATTCTCCTGAACTGTCTAGTGAAATGGTAAAATCATCTCCTCTTACGTGAACATTAATTTTGACATCGGGCTTCTCTAAATCAACATTCGGGCGTTTACCAAATTTATCGCGAAAGCGGTCGGCAATAGCATCTTTGGTTTTCTGTGAAAGAAATTTGGAGTGATTGAAAAGCTCAGAATTTACCGTGCTGTCAATGGCAAAGGTGTTCTCCAAACCAAAAATATCCTCCCATGGCATTTCAAAAATTTTCCCGTAAAGCTGTACCTCATTTTCAGCTTTAAATGTATGGATTGGTTTCAGAATTCTTAATGCAGTGCGCAGTTGTATATTGGCTTTATACATAAAGCCTTTGTCGCCCTCAAAGCTAACGGCACGGTTATGCGCTTCCACTTTCTGTGCACCCAGTTTCATCAACTCCTTTGCAAGAATTTGTTCAAGACCTGCCATTGTTTTGGCAGTCATTTTAAATAATTGTTCTTCTTTTTTCATTTTGCTTCTTTTCGTCATGCTGAACTTGTTTCAGCATCTTTTATTTAGAGACACCGAAACAAGTTCGGTGTGACGCTATTCTAAACTCAACAACAACTTCCACGCTTCCGACACATTATCTGCATCCAGCAACTGCTGTGCATTCTGATGCAGGATTTTCTCCAGTTCCTTTTTATCTCTTTTATGAACTTCCAATATCTTTTTTATTCCGGGTTGTTCTTTAAATACGTTAATCTCTTCTTCTGTCGGCATAGCCTCAACATTTCCAAGTTTACCCAAATCATTTCCGGTAAGAATACTGCTTTCTCGTATATGTTCGGGTAAGGCATCAATGCCAATGCCTTTGCCTGTAGGTTTTGCCACTTTAAAAATAGCACTTCCCGAAGCGCGAGAATACCAGTCGCCCCCCATGCGACCAACTAAATCAATTTTGTTAGGGTCAATCACTCCATTGGCATCTAAAATATCTTCGCTCACGTGCATCAGCAGTATTTCGCAAATAATAAGATTAGCTGCACCGCCTTCATCTCCCATTGAAATAACATCTACAACCTTACATTCCATCTGCACAGGCGACTCCTTTACACGAAAGGGTTTTATCAGCTCAGACTTTAATGGTGTCAAGCCTGCTTTAATAAACTCATCCACACCTTTCGGATACTCTGTGCTTGACAGAGAACTTTGCTGCACCAAATCATAATTCACCACATTAATCACCACTTCCTTTGTTTCAAGGCAATTGTCTAAGGTGTCTTTGGTAGTGTTTCCCCTTACTCTACGGGCAGGAGAAAAAACAATTGTAGCAGGATTAGAACCAAAAGCATTGAAAAAACTAAACGGACTTAAGTTGGGATTTCCGTCTTTATCTACAGTGCTGGCAAAAGCAATCGGTCGGGGAGCAATAGCGCCAAGCATATAGGAATGAAGCACTCCTGTTGACACTTCACCGGGTTTAATTCGTTTCATATTCATAAAAATGAGGCTGCGAAGTTAGTTTTTAAAATTTGTTGTCAGAAGAACAATAGCATATCTGATTTGTTTGGAAAAAAAACGGAAATGATATTTGTTTTAAATAAAATCTATCTTTGCGCCCTGTTCAAAAAAATCACATGCGGATGTGGCGTAATGGCAGCCGCGCCAGACTTAGGATCTGGTGCCGAAAGGCGTGGGGGTTCGAGTCCCTTCATCCGCACAAAAAATGACACAATTGATGAATATTAAAGAAGAAAGAAATGATGCTCTGAACGGGAGCATCATCATTGACCTCAAGGCAGACGAATATCTTCCTAAAGTTGATAAAGCGCTGAAAGAACATCAGAAAAAGGCTTCTATGCCGGGCTTTCGTCCGGGTAAAGTACCTTTCGGAGTGGTGAAAAAGATGTACGGCAAATCGGTATTGCTGGATGAGGTTAACAAAATTCTTTCTGATAGTCTTTACAATTACATCAACGAAAAACAACTTAAAATTCTCGGAAACCCAATTCCAAATAACGAGAAAACGGGTAAGGTTGATTTTGACAATCCTTCTGATTTAAATTTTGTTTACGATTTGGGTTATGCTCCTGAGTTTACTTTAGACATTTCAAATTCACAGACTTTTAAGTTCTATGAAATAAAAGTTACCGAAGAAGAATTGGAACGTGCGGTAGAAAACATTACTAAACGCAATGGCAAATTAGTAGATGTGGAAGTGGCTGAAGAAAATGATTTGCTTCACGGAATTTTTACAGAGGTTGACGACAAGGGAAATGTTGTAGAAGGTGGAGTAACCAGTCATGCAGATGTGGCTTTGGCTCGTGTGAATGATGATAACCTTCGCAATACACTTTCATTGTTAAAGAAAGGTGAGAACACGATTGTTGAGCCTGAGAAAATCAGTGATAACGATACCGACCGTGCTGCAATGCTTGGTATTACTAAAGAGCAGGAAGCAACGATTGCAGGCAAGAAGTTTAAATTTGAACTGGAAGCAATCAAACATCTTGAACCGGCTGAAATCAATGAAGAGTTATTGTTGAAAATGTATCCTGCAGGCGATGTTAAAACGCTGGATGAGTTGAAAAAGAAGATTGAACAGGACATTAAAAAATACTTTGAAGTAGAAAGTGAGCGCAAACTGAAGAACGATATAGTACTGGAGTTATTAAAGAAAACTAACCTTACATTACCTGATGAATTTTTAAAGCGTTGGTTGCTTATCATCAATGAAAAAGGAGCAACAGTAGAACAGATTGAACAGGAATACGACAGTTATAAAGACGGCTTAAAATGGCAGTTGATTGAAAATAAAGTTATCTCTGAAAACCAATTATCGGTAAGTGAAGACGAATTGAAAGAAGGTATCCGCAGGGAAGTGCTTCGCCAGTTTGAATATTTCGGAATGCCTGACCCAGGCGAAGAGGTATTGCAAAGCATGATTCAAAATTTTATGAAAAATAAAGATGAGATCCGCAAGGTGAATGATAAGATGTATGATGAGAAAACCTTAGCGCTTTACAAAGAGAAGTTTAATATTCAGAAGGTAGAAGTTACTCAGGAAGAATTCTATAATTTAGCAGCCGCTCAAACGGTATAAAAAAACTAATTGTTGTCACCCTGAGCGTAGTCGAAGGGTATCAAATAAAAACTTAAAATTATGCAAAACGAATTTCGCAAATACGCCATACACCACAAAGGAATCAGCAGTCATTATTTTGATGACTATACCCGCGCAATGACTCCTTATATCATTGAAGAACGCCAGTTAAACGTTGCACAAATGGACGTTTTCTCTCGTTTGATGATGGATAGAATCATTTTCCTGGGAACAGGAATTGATGACCAGATTGCAAACATCATTCAGGCACAATTGCTTTTCCTGGAATCAACAGACCCTAAAAAAGATATTCAGATTTATTTGAACTCTCCAGGAGGTTCTGTTTATGCAGGTCTTGGAATATATGATACCATGCAATACATCGCTCCCGATGTGGCTACCATCTGCACAGGTATGGCGGCAAGTATGGGTGCAGTATTGATGTGTGCAGGAACAAAAGGAAAACGTACAGCTTTGAAACATGCACGTGTTATGATTCACCAACCAATGGGTGGTGCACAAGGACAGGCTTCCGATATTGAAATCACAGCACGTGAAATCCAGAAGTTGAAAAAAGAACTTTACGAAATTATTGCCAAACACTCAGGTCAGGACTTTGCAAAAGTAGAGGCAGACAGCGACCGCGATTACTGGATGGTTGCTGAAGAAGCAAAAGCCTACGGTATGCTGGATGAGGTGTTGGTAAGAAAAGAGAAATAATCTCAATATGATTAAGGAACTGATGTTGTCTGTATTTGTTGTTGCGGCTCTTACGAGCTGCAACAAAGACAAATACGTTGTGGAATATGTAGTTGACTGTAATACCTGCACCGTCAGCTACTGGGATGAAAACTCAACTTACATTGAGCGTATTCCTTCTACAGGAAACTGGACATACAGTTTTGAAGCCTCACAAGACAATAAAATCTCCGTTGCTGCTCAAAGCCAGCTTTGTTTGGATACAGCAGCATGTGCAGATACTTTGCAATTACTAGCCGACAGCGTTTACGTTTCCGTAAAAGTTGACGGTAAAGTAATGGAAAGCGCAAGCCAGGGGAACCGCGAGTTTGCAGCTGCCTGGGTTGAGATTTTCTTAGAATAACAATACGTTGTTAATAACCTATAGTCAGGTTACTGAACCCTCAGCACAATTTGTGGGTATAATTACCGTTTAAATAATAGTTTTATACCTTTACGTTTCCATTCCTAAGCCAAATTTTATGGACAAAGAAAAAATAAAATGCTCGTTCTGCGACCGCGATAAACGTGATACAGCAGTTTTAATAGCCGGAATTTCCGGACACATCTGCGATAAATGCATTGAACAGGCGCAGTTCATTATCCGTGAAGAATTGAGCGGAAAGGAAAAAGGCCAGTTCTCTAACCTGAACCTGCTGAAACCCCAAGAAATTAAGAAATACCTTGACGAATATATCATCGGTCAGGATGAGGCTAAGAAAGTATTGGCTGTAGCGGTTTACAACCACTTCAAACGCCTTACTCAAAAGATAGGACGCAAAGATGAAGATGTTGATATTGAAAAATCAAACATCATTATGGTGGGCGAAACAGGAACAGGTAAAACGCTGCTTGCTCGCACTATTGCTAATTTATTGCATGTTCCGTTCTGTATTGCCGATGCAACGGTTTTAACCGAAGCCGGTTATGTAGGAGAAGATGTGGAAAGCATTCTTTCCCGTTTGTTACAGGCAGCGGATTACGATGTAGCAGCAGCAGAGCGCGGAATTGTATTTATTGACGAGATAGATAAAATTGCCCGCAAAGGAGATAATGCTTCTATAACCCGCGATGTATCGGGTGAAGGAGTGCAACAAGGTTTATTGAAACTGTTAGAAGGTTCAACAGTAAATGTTCCACCGCAAGGCGGAAGAAAACATCCTGAGCAAAAATTGGTTTCGTTAAACACCCGAAATATCCTTTTCATTTGCGGAGGTGCGTTTGATGGCATCGACAGAATTATCGGAAAACGTATGCTTACTCAATCTATCGGTTACACCAAAGATAAAGGTGCAGAGAATGTGGACAAGACCAATTTCCTGCAATACATTACTGCCCCTGACCTAAAAAAATTCGGACTTATTCCGGAGTTAATCGGAAGGTTGCCTATTGTTACGCATCTTAATCCGCTTACCAAAGATACGCTTCAGCGTATTTTGGTTGAGCCTAAAAATGCGCTTATCAAACAATACATCAAGTTGTTTAAAATAGATGGTGTTGATTTAAAAATTGAGAAAGATGTACTTGAACTTATTGTTGATAAGGCAGTAGAGTTTAAGCTGGGTGCCAGAGGTTTACGTTCTATCTGCGAAGCGATACTTTTGGATACTATGTTCGACCTTCCTTCTCAAAAGGATATAAAATCAGTAAACATCACGCTTGATTTTGCACTCGAAAAATTAGAGAAAGCAAAGATTTCAAAGTTGAAAGCAGCGTAACTTTAAGCTAAATTCTGATCCTTTCTCAATTCATCTGAAGTCTTGGTAGTACCATCATGACTCCATCCCGGAGGCATGAAAAGATATTTCAGTTTTGTTATAAAATCAGGCGCACGTTTTAAATCCTTCGCAATTGAAAAATATTCGTGACTGGCAATTTTAAAAAGGTTGTAGGTGTGAATATTTGTAGTCAATCCGTAAACCACAGGCTCTGATTCTTCTTCCTTTGCAAAGGTTCCAAGCAGTCTATCCCAGATAATGAAAATGCCTGCATGATTGCGGTCAAGATAACGCACATTGCTGGCATGATGCACACGATGATGCGAAGGCGTATTCATAAACCATTCTAAAAAGCCCAATGTTTTAATAGTTTTAGTGTGCACCCAAAACTGGTAAATGAGACTGAAGCTCATCATAATCATAACCATCAGCGGAGGAAAACCGATAAGCGGAAGCCACAACCAGAAAACATATTTGTAAAGTATTTCTGTCCAGCTCTGGCGCAGCGCTACAGCCAGATTATAGTTTACTGAAGAATGGTGATTAACATGTGCAGCCCACAGAATACGGATGTGGTGGCTCAAACGATGATGCCAGTAAAAACTAAAATCGTCCAGAAAAAGCAATAGTAACCAGGCCCACCAGTATTTTAAATTATCGGCCATGCTCATCACATTGATTTCGCGTAACTCGGTAAAAATGGCAAATTGATTAAGCCAGGTGAAAATGAAAAATGCGGCAGCTTTTACAAATACGCCAATGGCAAGAGAACCAAGACCCATTCCGATACTTGAAATACTATCGATAGGATTATGCACATGCATGTGCATTCTGTGGCTCAGGTAAAGCTCAATAAAAATAAGTGCTAAAAAGCCGGGAATAAACCAAACGGTGGGGTCTTGCCAAGGTTCCATAAAAATGTTTTTCGCGAAATTACTTCATTTGTAATGATAAAGTGTTGATTGTCTGATGATATTTATCAAGTTGTTGCAACATTGAATAATTATTTACCGAAAGAAAATATTTTACCTTTGCGCTTCGCTGCCCGGGTGGCGAAATTGGCAGACGCACCATCTTGAGGGGGTGGCGCCTTACAGGTGTACGAGTTCGAATCTCGTTCCGGGCACAACAAATAAAA
>CAMBRL010000066.1 GCA_945870105.1 Chitinophaga pinensis | reverse complement strand
CGGCTTTTTCATTTCACTGGATTTATTCACGCTGTTTTTCTTCCTTGAAATTGCAGTAATTCCTAAATACCTGTTGATTGGAATTTGGGGAAGCGGAAATAAAGAATACAGCGCAAACAAACTTGCGCTGATGCTGATGGGTGGGTCTGCGCTGGTGCTTGTTGGCATATTCGCAATCTATTTTATGTCGGGCATTCATTCATTTGATATGGTGAAACTTTCGCAGGTACACATTGCCATTGAAGTTCAGAAAATATTCTTTCCTATGCTGTTTGTAGGCTTTGGAGTTTTCACTGCTATATTTCCGTTTCATACCTGGGTGCCTGACGGACACTCATCCGCACCTACTGCGGGTTCCATGTTCCTTGCCGGCATTTCAATGAAGTTGGGCGGCTATGGCTGTTTGCGCGTTGCAACGTACCTGATGCCCGAGGCTGCAAAAGAATATGCGCCTATCATTATCATCCTTGCTTCCATTGCTATTTTGTATGGGGCATTTGCAACCATGATGCAGAAAGATTTGAAATATATTAACGCCTATTCATCAGTGAGCCATTGCGGTTTTGTATTATTAGGAATTGGCATGCTGACTAAAACTTCCATTGAGGGAGCAGTGATGCAAATGGTTTCACATGGTTTGATGACAGCACTTTTCTTCGCTGTTATCGGTATGATCTACGAACGAACACATACGCGAAAAGTAGAAGAGTTGGGCGGCTTGCTGAAAATAATGCCTTTCGTGTGTAGCGTGTTATTTATTGTTGGATTGTGCTCCCTTGGTTTACCGGGCTTCAGCGGATTTGTGGCGGAGATGACGGTGTTCATGGGCTCGTGGCAAAATCCGGAAATGTTCTACCGTGTTGCAACGATTGCTGCTTGTATGTCAATCGTAGTAACTGCGGTTTATATTCTGCGTGCCGTTGGAAAAACAGCAATGGGACCAATTACCAACGAACATTTTTTACAGCTTAAAGATGCCGCATGGAACGAACGCTTAGCGGCTATTGTGCTGGTATTGGGAATTGTTGCCATAGGTATTGCACCTTTCTGGCTGAGTGATTTAATTGCTCCGGGCGCAGAACTTATTATGAGTAAAATTCCGACTGTTATAATTAACTGAACGAGATGAACGAACTACTATTAATGAAATCGGAATTATTGGTGACTGCAATCATCTTCATTCTGCTGTTCATTAAAATCAGTGATACGACAAGTAATGAAACGGTGCTGAAGATTGTTAACGCGCTGTTGTTGCTGAATGTTGCTGCCGGTTTCTGCTGCATGGACGTTACGGGCGAGTTATTCAGCGGCAT
This sequence comes from Chitinophaga pinensis, assembly GCA_945870105.1. GTDB lineage: Bacteria > Bacteroidota > Bacteroidia > SXHM01 > SXHM01 > SXHM01. Next base: position 18,670 of record CAMBRL010000066.1, on the reverse strand, counting down.
GTTCAAAACAAATGCGTTGATAGCATTTGAGAAGAACTTGCTCAACATCGGAACGCTGCTGATTTCATTACTCTCATACGAATGGTTGAGAAATCACCGGCACCTTCCTGAGTTTTTTGTTCTGTTGCTTTCTTCCTTGCTGGGAATGTTCTTTATGATTTCAAGTGGCAACTTTTTAATTTTTTACCTCGGGCTTGAACTAAGCACCATTCCGGTTGCAGCACTTTGCAATTTTGACATGGAGAAAAAACAATCATCTGAAGCTGCGATGAAAATGATTATGTCTTCGGCTTTTTCTTCCGGTATTTTGTTGTTTGGTATTTCTATGATGTATGGCACAACAGGAACACTGAGCTTTGCAGAACTGCCCATGCTTCTTAACGGAAGTCCACTGCAGGTTTTTTCTTTTATTTTGTTGTTTACCGGTTTTGCATTTAAACTTTCGGTGGTGCCTTTCCACTTGTGGACTGCTGATGTGTATGAAGGCTCACCCATTGCCGTTACTTCTTTTCTTTCGGTAATCTCAAAAGGCTCTATTATTTTTATTTTCCTGACTACGCTTTACAAAGCCTTTGCACCAATGGGCGAGGTTTGGTATAACCTTATTTTCCTGCTTTCGGTTGCTACCATGATAGTTGGAAATCTTTTTGCACTTCGCCAGCAGAATATGAAACGCTTCCTGGCGTTTTCATCCATTGCGCAGGTTGGTTTTATACTTATCGGTATCAGCGGTGGAGGACAAAACGGTATTTCTTCTTCAGTTTATTTTGTGCTGGTATATATCTTCTCTAACCTTGGAGCATTTGGTGCGGTGCAGTTAATTTCGTCTTTCTCCGGAAAAGAAACCATTGACAGTTATAAAGGTTTGTATCAAACCAATCCGCTGTTAAGTTGGGTGCTGACTATTTCTTTATTCTCATTGGCAGGAATTCCTCCAACTGCCGGGTTTTTCGGGAAATTCTTTTTGCTGGCATCGGGTGCTGAAAAAGGAAATTACATCCTTATTACCATTGCAGCGCTGAACATGATTGTTTCGCTTTACTACTATTTAAGAGTGGTGCGCGCTATCTTTATGGAAAAGAATGAGCAGCCGATTGCCGCTATTGAGGGTAGTATGTATGAAAAGGCAGGACTGCTGATTTGTGTTTTGGGTATTATAGCTGTTGGTTTATACAGTCATTTTTACGAATATATTTATTCACTAAGTATTTTTTAATTCCTCCCCTTTGGGGAGGTTAGGAGGGGCAAATGGCTATCAATAAAAATCACGAGTTTGAAGATCTGGACGGCATTAAATGCGCTGTTGTGGAACGCAATCTTTCTCTTGAACGACTTCAGTTTTTGAAAGAGTTGCTAGAGTATAACCGTTTTACAACCGTTGTGGTGGCAAGTCCACCACCCAAAGCTGCAGCACCAAAACCGGCTGCTCCGGTTGCTGAAGGTGCTGCTCACGAGCCTGCCCCTGTTGTTGCCGAAACGCCTCCGGCACCTGAATTATTTACCCTTGGCGTTACCGATGCCACCTTTAATGCTACCAATGCCGTATTTGGAAGATTACTGAAAACCCGCACCGGGCATGTGGTTACCCTTGCATACTGGCATCAGAAAGAGGCTGTTTCGCAGGATGAAGTGCCGTACTTTCAGAAAAATGCCTGAGTAAGAGGCTGTTTAAATTTTAGTGGGTATTGTGTAATTGTAGCAATTGTAGTAATATTGCGCTCCTTTTTTGGGAAAAATTCCTTCTTAGCTCAGCTGGTTAGAGCACATGACTGTTAATCATGGGGTCGCTGGTTCAAGTCCAGCAGAGGGAGCAAAAAAATCCCGTTTCACAGTCAGTGGAACGGGATTTTTAATTTATGGACTAATACTCTACCTGATAACCTCTACAAAGCCTTTCTTTCTTTCATTGTTGGGCAGGCTAACTATATAATAATAAATACCTGCGCTAACTTCTGCTCCACTTTTTGTGCGCCCATCCCAACTGCAGTTGGGGTTAGCCCACTCACTAACTAAAGCTCCCCAGCGGTTGTAGATTTGCACTGTTGAGTTTGCAGGCAGGTTTTTAATAATAAAGGTATCGTTGATGTTATCTGCATTTGGGGTGAAGATGTTGGGGATGATTAGTTCTTCAGTTGGCGGTTCTATTGGTACATATTCCGTACAGGCAAGTTGGTTTTGGTATTTATAGCCTGCAATAAAATTAGGAAGACCAAAAGAAGCATACTGACCGCCCAAATAAATGGCCGAATCAACATAATCACAGGAAACACCCAAACTATTTGGCGAGTTAATAACAGAAAGATATTCCTTTCCTGCTCTTGAAATATAAATTTTCTCATTTATAGCTAATTGTAAACATCCAAAACCATCAGGTCCATTTTGAAGAATGTGAGTTTTAGATGCTATTATTGCCAGCAGATTACCTGCATTTAAATCGTATTGATATATTTCTCCATGACCAACAGTAGAGAAATAAAGTTTTGAATTGTCAGAAGAAAATGAAACCCCATATTCCGTATTCAATGTATTCAGAGGCTGAGGGTTTGATACAATTCCTGATGAGGGATCAAAATCAAGAAGTAAAGTAAATCCGTCTATCCCGCTTGGTTTTGCATAAGCAATTTTTAATCCATTAGGCGAAGCAATCATTTGACCACCTGTCGCATAAGTTCCATTCATATCAAACGTGCCGGTATGAGAAATGATGGTATCAACTATTCCTGAACTTGTTAATCTGAAAGTATAAAATGCATCACTATTGTTTTGATGTGTAATAATCCAATAATCACTACCGTTGTTATGCGGAATACAAATTAATTTTTCTGTTACCGTATCTGTTAATTTAATATTCTTTTCTGAAGCTATTATATCACCTAACTCATTGTCAAGGCATATATCTACCATATTATACCTTAAACCATTTTGAAAATCATTTTCAGAAGCATCTGTTGTAAAAACATAAAAAAAACGGTTGCTTCCAGGTTGATGAACTATAACGCTTGATTGTGTTGAAGAAGAGTGCCCCATTAAATTATTTCCATTAGGCATAATCTGATGGAGCTTATTCCAAATCTTTTCTCCATTAGTATAGAATAACAGATTGCCTGAACTATCGCTGATGGATGAGCAACCTTCATTCCATTGGTTTGGTAAAGGAAAGTCTGTTTGCCCATTTAATAAAAAGGTGGGGGGAGTGGTGTTAAAATCTAAACCTGCATGATTACCAAAATACCAGATATTGCCTTGCTTTTGAGCATAAGAAAGTAGCGAAAAGAAAATCAGAGATAAAGTTAAAATAGCGGCTTTCATTAAACAAATGTATTAAAAACAAAGCCCTGCGTTAACGCAGGGCTTTGTTTGAATAATTAAATAATTATTATTTTTGTTTAACCATCATTTTAGTTCCTGAAACTTTTTCATCAACTACAAGACTGTAAGAATATACGCCTGTTGAAAGTTCAGAAGATCTTACAATAATAGAAGCGTTGCCTTTTTGTGTTATCACAACTTCTTTTATCACTTTACCCATGTTATCATAGAAAACCATTTTTGCTGTTTTAACTGTTTCGGGCAGGTAAAAATTAATGGTTGTTTCATCACCAAAAGGGTTTATTATTCCTCCACCTGTATCTTCACCTTAATTATTTCTTCAATCATGGTTATCCGGTCGCGGGTATCTTCATCGGTTTTATCGCAATACCATTTGATAATGATTTTGCGCCCGGTGAACTGCACCTTGGCAAGTATGCCCAAAAACTCGCGTAAGGCCATGGATGAGCCGGTATTGATGTAATCGGTATTGATGGTTACTAGGGTTACCTGCTGGGGATTTTGTTCATACTCAGTAGCCCATTGAATAAGTGGTTTAAAAAAATCATGTGGGTTTGAACAAAGGCAGCGGCCCAGTATAAAGGCGGTGCCTATGCTCTTATCAAGCATTACTTCGGGAGTATTTCCGGTAAAGGGGAGTGAGATGCGTGCCTGTGATTTAATCATAGGTTTAGTTATGGTGTTGGATAAAGTGCCGAGGCGTTTGGTACGGGGGTCAATGGCGGTGGTGTGCATATAAGGAAGGTGTTAAGTAAAAATATGCTGCAAAGTTGGCACACCTGCAGCTAAACGAAAAACGGAAAGGTGTCCGTAATTTCAGGTTGGAAAAAAAAGGAAATTCAGATTTTCTGTTTGAGCCAGAAGATTATTTCTTCCAGCCCCAGCAGTTTAGAGTCTGCTGTGCGGCTGTTCAGCTGTTCAAGTTCTTTGCTGAAGAGTGTTAATTGCTTTTGCTCCTGTTTTTTATCTTTAGTAAGAATAAGCAGGGCTTTAATATGTTGCAGCACTATTTGTTCAAACTCAAAAAGGGTGTTGGAGTAGTTAAGCCTGTCGCGGGTGTTGCGCAGGTGTTGTTGTGCTGTGTCGTGTTTGCCGGTCTGGTAATAAATAATGAGTTCAAGTATGCGGGCAAACTCACGCAAATCGTTGCGGATGTTTTTGTGTTTGCCGGGCTTGGCAAGGTGTTGCGACCAATGCAGGGCTGCATCGTATTTGCCGCACAGGAAACAGGTGATGCAGTTGTTAAAATAAAAATTAAAGAGACGTGCAGTGCCTATCAGCGATTCGTATTGTTCCAGACCTTTTTCAATTTCGGGCAGCAGGGCAAGGGCTTCTTTCAGTTTGTTGTTGTTGAGGTAGTAGATCTGGCGCAGATATAAAACCTCGCGAAAGGTGGCGGCAGTTTCTTCGGAGGTTGCGCCTCTGAGTTTTTGCAGGCGCTGCAGCAGCGGCTCAAAATCAGTCCAGTTGCCGACAGCACTGCGCAGGCTTAGCAGGCTGCTAAGGTCGGTGCGGTAGCGCACCGGCATTTCGGGTATCATGTGGGGGTGATTTTCCCAGAGGGTAAACATGTGTTCGCGGCAGGTTGCTGCTTTCTTGTATTCGGCTTTTAGCTGATGGCTTAATGCATGAATTTCAAAATACTTGAGCCGGGCATCAAAGCTAAGAGCCTGCTTTTCGTTTTTAAGAAGGGGGCTTTTCATCAGCTGCCCGAGTTTGTTTTGATTGTCGGGTGTTTTTGCCACATTCAGTTCGCGGTACAGGATAAATACCTTGTCGTTGATAGCGGCATAGCAACCGGCATTTTCAAGTTTTTGGATACAGGCAGCGCGCTTAGTGCGGTTTTCTTCAAACGCCTGTTCAATGTTTTGGGTGCTGGTTTGTTTCAGCAGCCTGCGCTCGTATTCATAAATTTCGAGCAGGATAGCGTGTTTTTCATACTGCAGGGCAAGTTGCTCGGCTTTGTTTATCATTTTAAGGGCAGCACGGTGCAGGTGTTTTTGCGATAGTATAGCTGCCGACTCAAGCAGGCGGTACAGGGTGGTTTCAAGACTGCTGTCGCGGTAATAGGATATAAGGCTGGCAAGCAGGTAATCAAGTATTACGCTTTTGTGGAATGAGAATTTTTTTACCACTTCGGCACTTTGTGCTGCTGCCTTTAGCTCATTTTCATTATACGTATGCTGCTGGCGCATGAGCGTGAAAACGGCAAGGTAGGCAGCCGTATGGCTTAGCTTAAACCGCTTAAGGTAGGTAACAAAATAGCCGGCTTCGGCCGGGGTAAGGCTTTGGGCTAACTGATACAGATCTTCTGAAACCTCTTTCATAGTAATTCAACTGTGTTTTCCGAAGTAGAAATTATGAACACTTTTCCGTTTGGGGTATTTATTTTTTTGCAAAATATTTGTGCCGCAAATAAAGTATTAATTATTCCACTCGCCTAAACTAATTAGCTGAACACCGATAACTGAAACACGAAATATTGAATAGGAAATACTAAAGCATAAAAAACAATACTACCACTAAAAATCACAATCAATTAAATTAAACCAACAACTATAAAAAACCATGGCAGCTTATTTTACCGCATCCAACGCTTATGACCGCAGCACCTACACCTTTACGTTTGACAAAAACAATTTGTATGTAAAGCAGGGCACCACCACTATTGCCACGTTCAGTTATGCCAACACCGACCTTGCAGTGCGGGTAAACGGCAGCAACTTTGAGGTGGGCAGCCTTAGCTTTAATCCGCTGGGCAGTTATTTTACCCGCACGGTTGATTTCAGCGGAAAAAAGGCAGGGGTTATTTATACTAATTCCGATACTAAAATGATAGGTTCTATTGATACCGATTCAAGTTCAGTGGTGAAACAAACCTATAACGTAAGCGGCAGCAGCGGTGCGGTAAAGATTAAGCATATCACCAGCACCAGCACTTTGGAAATGGTAATGGCCTGCGACCCTGATAACTGCACCTCACTTAATCCTTATTACGCACAAGTAAATTAAACTGCTCCTGCTCTTTGTCTGATAAACTCTTGTGTGTGGGCACATTGCAAATCAGGCAATAAACCCTTTAGCTGTTCTGAACATGTGGTGTGTGGGGGATAGCGGGGGTGAAGGGGGGGAGAGAAAATGAAAATATGGAATTGAAAATGGAAAATACAGTACACTATAATTCAACCGACTATTTTAAAACACAAAGTCGTGTTACCTCTTCAGCTATACCCTATTTTGAAACTGAAACATATATTCCGGTTAGTGCGAACCTCCATTTTGAAACCAAAATGCAGTTTCCAAACTATTGGAACAGCCATTTTGAAATGAAAACGTTGTTTAGCCCTACAGCCAAACCCCATTTTGAAACCAAAATGCACTTGCGGTGGATAAGGAAACCTGATTTTGAAACCAAAATGACCTTTACCCCTACAGGGAAACCCCGTTTTGAAACCAAAATGCACTTTCCGTGGAGGGTGAAACCTCATTTTGAAACTAAAATGACCTTTACCCCGACAGGGAAACCCCGTTTTGAAACCAAAATGCACTTACCGTGGAGAGCAAAACCGCCTTTTGAAACCAAAATGCCCGATCTAAGGATTCGGGAAAGCCATTTTGAAATACAAATGCCTGAAATACAAACTACTAAACAAACTCAATACTAACTATTAAACACAAACAGCCATGCCTGTAATAAAACGTCCCGAAACCAATGCCCAACGCGAAGCTGCCCTGCGCAATTCAAAAAAACGTAAAGATTCAGTGCCCCCGCCACCCGAAATACCTTTTATGCCCGGCACTATTACCAAGCTTGATATTTTTCAACCGGCCTACCGCACCAAATACCTTGCTGTAAGCAGTGCAAAAAATCAACAAACGAGCCTAACCGCGCAAATTGCACAGGCACGCAAACTTGCCATTTACAACGAGCAGGATTTTATTGATAACCTGAATAAAGGCATACGCAGAGGACTGATACAGGCAAGCAGACGCAGCCTGTATCTGATAGATGTAAACGATAATACACTGCCCTACATAGGCTCTGAAAACGATATTACCACCTGGGGCGATAATATTAACGATGGCGAAGCCGCCCGCCTTGCCCTGCCGGGCGAAGTACCTGTTACCTTCCCCTCGTCAGCCGAGGTGAGCGCGGCAGTGGGCAATTTCAACACCATTAACCTTAATCAGGCAAACGCAAAAGATACCCTTAACATAGCGCAGGAAGCCCTTGAAACTGAAAACATAGAAGCCGATAAGTTTATTCTTAAACTATGGAACGAAATTGAAACGGCTTTTGATTTAGGCGACAAAGCCAGCATGCGCAGCCGCGCCCGCGAATGGGGCGTAGTATATGTACCCTCACCGGGCGAAGCCCCCTCACCCGATGAATTCAGCATCACGGGTAAAATTACCGAACAGGCTAGCAATGCCCCGGTAAACGAAGCCGAAATATTAGTAGTAGAAACAGCAACCACCGTACTGAGCGACAGCAATGGCGATTATTTTATAGGCATACTGCCCCCAGGCACTTACACCCTGCAAATAACCAAAGCCCTGCACGAGGTTGAAACCATACCGGGAGTGGTAGTTACCGCAGCAGCTATAACTACGGTTGATGTATCACTTACTCCGGTTATAACTATTAACGGAATAGTTAGCGGCACCGTAATGGCATTAGCAATACCCGTTGGCGGTGTTACCGTAAGTATTGACGGCTTTCCGCTGCTAACTACTACCACCAACATAAGCGGACAATACAGCCTTGCCAATGTACCCCCCGGTATGCAAACAGTAAGAGCTCAAATGCCCGTGCCCGGTCCATCACAAACACAAAATGTAAACATAGTGGCAGGTGCCGAGGTGAATGCGAGTTTTAATTTTTGATGAATGAACCCATGAACCACTACCACCAAAAACTACAACGCGAAAAACGAAACGACCGCCTGCTGGGTATTGTAACCATTATAGTGCTTAGCCTGGCGGTGGGGCTGGTGATAGTGGAGGTGGTGGAGTGAGAATTAATTATAAACTTAAAAAACAAAAACCATGAATAAAAAAACAATTTTTACAACAGTATTTGCCTTTGCAATTTTAGTTGCAAACGCACAAATTAAAGTGTGGACAGGAGGAAAAACCTATATGGGAAACACCAGCACTATTCCTCTATCTCAGTTAAGTGTAGGCGGTGCAGGTAATTCGCTTTTTCAGATATATGGATATAATACTGCAGCAACAACAACTGGTGTAAATGCAATAAGAGGAGAAAATGCAACTCCAACATCTAGCATATCATCCTATTCTGTGGCCGGAATAATAACACCGGGTACAAATGGAACATGTGTAGGTATTGTTGGTGCGGCTTCCAAGGCATCAGCTGCATCAGGAGCACGAGCCTTTGGGGTATATGGATATGCAGGAAACGGAGATGGTGGATATAATTACGGTGTTTATGGTTTATTATTAGGAACAAATAATGGTGCTGGATTGTACACTTCTATGACGGGTCCTTCTGCTGTACCGGGAAAATATTCTGCCTTTTTTGATGGCCAAATACGAACCAATAACGATAGTCCTCTTAAACCTACTGGAGGCTCTTGGATAGGTGCATCTGATGTAAGATTGAAAACTGATATTACACCATTTGCAGATGGCATGAATGTGATAAACCAAATCAATCCTATCAGATATAAGTTCAATGGAATAGGTGGAATGCCAACAGAAAAATATTATTATGGAGTGAAAGCACAGGATATGCAGGAAATTGCGCCTTACACTATTGGTACGCTGCCATTAATTGTTAATCCCTCTGAAATCGGAACGTTTAATGTAATCGAACAACTTGCTGCCGACTCAAGCGGTAGCGAAAAAGTTATAGTAGAAGCATTGAGTTTTAACTACGATGCGTTAATCTATGTAATGATAAATGCGTTGAAGGAAGAAAAACAAAAAAGTGATGATTTAGAGGGAAGGGTAGCTGAACTAGATGCCTTAGTAAGGAATTGCTGCGCGGCATCAGCTCCTAAAAGTCTTAATATTATTGAGGAGGATGGCACACAACAAAACCAGAATTTAAGAAATGGAAATTCGCGAGAAAATACAACTCAGGTTATAGAGTTAAGTTATTCTGACAATGCAATACTTTATCAGAATATTCCTAACCCTTTTGGTGATGAAACCACTATCAATTATTACCTGCCACAATCAGTGGGTAGCGCAAAAATTGTCTTTTATAATGATATGGGGCAAAAAATTAAAGAAGTAAACCTTGAACATAAAAACAATGCATCCTTAAATATCAAAACAAGCGAATTGGCTCAAGGTATTTACTCCTACAGTTTAGAAGTAGATGGAAAAGTAGCGGAAACAAAAAAGATGCTGAAAAACAAGTAAATCATTTGCTCTGGTTGCTAAACTTAAAACAAATAAAATGAGTAAATTTGAAAAAAATATAATTTTTGTTCTAATGCTACTGCTTAGTTCAACATTGATAAAAGCACAGATACCATTTAATGATCCATCCTCATGGAATTTGCAATCAGCAGCCAATGGAACGGAAGAGTTTAATGCTCCCTTGGATTTTATCACTAACTGGCATAATAGATACAACTTTAACTGGAATGGTACTTATAGTTATGGCGCTGCTGAAATATGTTATCCTGATAGCTTAATAGAAACAGGCACAACTTTAAAAATCAAATTAGACACGTTAGCTCAGGGTATTAAGGTTGTGGATATTGGTAATTACGGAGGGGACAGTGTAACTTATGTTTATCAGGGTGGTGTTTTATGGCGCAAGCAACTGCTTTATAAATATGGCTATTTAGAAATTAGCGCTAAATTTCCTACCGGGTGTTATTCATTGTGGACAACGTTTTGGCTATGGTTTGAAGATTGCTATGCCAGTCCGCCATATTATAATGAAATTGATATTATAGAAAATGCGGCTGAAATTGTTTACGATGGTTATAAAGTTACCAGTAATACATGGATATGGACACCTGAAATTAGTGATACATGCGCATATCAAAACTGTGTAACTAATTATGAGGCGTTAAACACCGCATTTTTACTATCGGCAGATTTCCATAAATATGCCATAGAATGGGCTCCCGACCGAATTATCTGGTATATAGACGACATTGTTGTAAGAACTATCTATGATACATCAGGTTTAAAAATTCCTCAAAATGCCATGACAGCAATATTAAGTGCGGGTATTAATCCGAGTAAGGCTTTTCTTCCTGCCGATTGGACCTTTAGTCATACTCCAACAGCACCTGTATGTTTTGATGGCTTTGGCCACCCTAAGTATTTTGAGATTGATTATTTGCGTTATTATAAACTAAATGTAGATTGTTCGGATGATCTTACTAATCTTTGTGTCCCAACCAGCTATAGCCGTGCAGTAAAAAAATCAATTACAACTAATCCTTCATGTACACCTACCTTTAATCCAACAACATTGGCAGGTAGCTATACTTTAAGAGCAGTTGACCATGTTACACTTAACGAAGGAGTAGTAATAAATCCAACCAGCGTAGGTTATTTTGCTATACAAACAATGGAATGTCCACAATAAATTATAATATCATGAAAACGAAATACCTTCTCTTAGTTGCTTCTCTTATTGTTTCCATAGCAAACGCCCAGACCTGGGAATCGGTTGGAACAGGAATGAACGGATCAGTTCACGGTTTTGGAGTATATAATGGGGAACTCTATGCAGGAGGGTCATATACTGTAGCAGGAGGGAATCCTGCGAATAATATTGCAAAATGGAACGGAAACTCATGGAATTCGTTAGGTTCAGGTATAGTTAGTGGCGGTGTGCGAACATTTGCTGTTTATAACGGTGAACTTTATGTTGCAGGAGGATTCTATCTGGCAGGGGGCATCCCAGTTAGCGACATTGCAAAGTGGAACGGACTAGGCTTTTCAACTGTTGGATCAGATGGACTAAATTCTGGTTTAGTTCTCTCCTTAACAGTTTATAACGGAGAGCTGTATGCGGGAGGTACTTTTTTAGGGGCAGATGGTCATAATGCAAGCCGCATTGCCAAATGGAATGGTACTTTGTGGTCAGAAGTAGGAAGCGGAATCTATGGAATGGCGTCATTTGTTCGTTCGCTTGCAGTACATAATGGTGAGTTATATGTGGGTGGCACATTCACCAATGCAAGTGGAACGCAAGTTAATAATATAGCTGTATGGAACGGTACAAGCTGGTCGGCAGCAGGAACGGGAGTGGATGGTGGTGGTGTTTTTGCATTATGTGTATATGATAATGAACTGTATGCAGGGGGGGCTTTTAACACTGCTGATGGTATTGCTGTTAATCGTATCGTTAAATGGAACGGGACTAACTGGACAGAAGTTGGAGGTGGAGTGAACGGTATTGTTTTTTCATTGTGCGTATTTAACAATGAACTGTATGCAGGGGGTTTGTTTACAACCGCAGGTGGTAATGCTGCCAATAACATTGCAAAATGGGATGGTACTGATTGGTCTGATGTTAGCGGTGGTATGGATTCAACTGTTTTAGCCTTAACTGTATTTAATAACCAACTATTTGCAGGAGGGCATTTTTCTCATGCAGGAGCAACACCTGTTAACCGGGTGGCTAGATGGAATCCATTAGGCATAGGTGTCTGGGAAAGTTTCATTGATAATGAAGTGAGCATTTACCCAAATCCTTTTACAGTTTCTACTACCTTGGTTTTAAATAATGAAGTTAAAAATGGTTCACTAAAAATTTATAATACTCACGGTAAATTAGAACGAACTTTAGCTTTTAGTGGTAAGCAGATACTGATACAAAAGGAAGACTTGTCGCAAGGAATTTATTTTTATCATATAGATTCAGCTAAAGAAATAATCGCATCAGGCAAAATAATTATTCAATAATCTTATAAACTGACACATGAAAAGTCTACTATTCTTAATTTCTGGCGTATTAATTATTTGTACAGCATTTATAAGTCCGCTATTCCCTCCAACTGATTATCGTGACTCATATGTAGGTAATTATAGCTGCACCAGTAAATGTAAAACAGTTAACTCAGATTTTTCGGGTTACAATACTAATACTTCAACAGTAACTATCAGAATAGCAAAAGATGTTGTTGATTCAATTCTTAATGTTACTCTTAATTCAAACGTTTTTAAAATTAAACTTATAAATAGTAATATGAGTCCTATCAAAGGTACTCACCGAGGAAGATTCTTTTCAACGGATAGTATTTCATTCTCTTTCTCAGGGGCAATGGGAATGAATGGGTGTACTTATATTGGTAAGAAGCAATAATTTTTTAGATCCCTGTTGGGCGAGATTTTCAATCCAAAAAAAGCAGAACCCCCGTTCTGCTTTTTTCTTTTTAAACAATCCCCCACCTTGCTTGTTTGCTATCTAAACAAAAGCAAATATGAGCACAACACCCCACAAAGCCGGCAGCAGCCCTGCGGCAGTACAATTAGAAGAAGGTAAAACCTATGCATGGTGCGCCTGCGGCCTGTCGGCCAAACAGCCCTATTGCGATGGCTCACACAAAACCACAGCGTTTAAACCAACCCTGTTTAAAGCCGAAAAAACCGAAACCGCCTACCTCTGCATGTGTAAGGCAACAGGCAACGCCCCCTTTTGTGACGGCACCCACAAAGCAGTATAAGCTCCGGCAGAATATTATTTTATTACATTCGCTACCCGAATGAATAAAATAACCACGTCCATCAACGAATTTCAGCTGGATGCCCAAGGCATACTGCATGTTAAAATATTGGATGATGTGGAAATAACACTTGAAAAAGTAAAAGAGGATTACGAAACGGTGGTTAACCACTTTGGCAATCGTAAATTTCTGGTGCTGGCTGATTCACAAAACTCATTTAGTATAACAACCGAGGCACGCGAATATTCGCAGCAAGAGGTGATAGATAAATTTCACATTGCTACAGCAGTAGTAGGCAACAACGAAGTGTCGCGCATAATTATTAATCTGTTAGCCAGAATTAACCGCCCCTCCACACCGTTTAAAATGTTTGCTGATAAACAAAAGGCCACCGAATGGCTGCTGCAACAGGCAGAACAAAACCAAGAGGTTTAACAACGCTCAGGCGTTTTCGTCTTTCATAAAAAACATACATTTGCTCACACGCAAATAAATGTAATTAAACAATGGCCGAAATAGTACGCATGCCCAAACTGAGTGATACCATGTCTGAAGGCGTGGTAGCCAAGTGGCACAAAAAAGTGGGCGACAAAGTAGCCTCAGGCGAATTGCTTGCCGATATAGAAACCGATAAAGCCACCATGGAATTTGAATCATTCCAGACCGGTGTGTTGTTATACATAGGTGTAAATCAAGGCAAAACCGCCCCTGTTGATTCCATACTTGCTATACTTGGAAAAGAAGGCGAAGATGTAAAAGCCCTGATTGAAGAAGAGAAGAAGAAGTCCATAGTCGGCAGTCCACAGTCCACAGCAGAGCCTGCTAAAAAAGAAGAACCCGTTGCTGAAATAAAAAAAGAAACCGTAACACAAAAGGCAGAAGAACCGCAACCGATTACCGATCACCGATTACCGAATACCGACTCTACAGACGGCAGAATAAAAGCCTCGCCCCTCGCCAAAAAATTAGCCAAAGAAAAAGGCATAGACCTGAGCCGTTTACAAGGCAGCGGTGATGCAGGTCGTGTAGTAAAGCGCGATGTGTTTGATGTAAATTTATCGGCATACGCCCCACGTTCTGTTGCAGATGAAAAAGAAAGCTATACCGAAGTGGATGTTTCGCAAATGCGCAAAACCATTGCCAAGCGTTTGGCCGAAAGCAAATTTACCTCACCCCATTTTTACCTTACCATAGAGCTGGATATGGATAATGCAGTAGCTGCACGTACTGCTATCAATGCTGTTGCACCAGCAAAAATATCGTTCAACGATATGATACTGAAAGCTACAGCTGTTGCGTTGAAAGAGCATCCCAAAGTAAATGCATCGTGGCGCGGAGATAAAATACGTTTCAATAATCATGTGCACATTGGCGTTGCCGTGGCAGTGGAAGAAGGCCTGCTGGTTCCTGTAATTCGTTTTGCCGATACCAAACCACTTTCACAGATTGCAACCGAAGTAAAAGCCTTAGCCGAAAAAGCACAAACCAAAAAACTGCAACCTGCCGAGTGGGAAGGCAACACCTTTACCATCTCCAATCTGGGCATGTTCGGCATCGAAGATTTTACGGCCATCATCAATCCTCCTGATGCCTGCATTATGGCAATAGGTGCGGTAAGGCAAGCGCCTGTTGTAAAAAACAATCAGGTAGTTCCCGGCAATGTAATGAAGGTTACCCTCTCGTGCGACCACCGCGTAGTGGATGGTGCAACGGGTGCTAAGTTTCTGCAAACCTTTAAGTTTTTGCTTGAAAATCCGGTGGTGCTGTTAGGCAGAGGAGAGATATAAGCTACCCGTCATTGCGAGGGTTTTTCACCCGAAGCAATCTCACTTTGATTAAACAATCTATCATTTGATGAGATTGCTTCGGTCGTTCCTCCCTCGCAATGACGATTAGAAAATTTGCTATTCCAAAAAATCTTTTCTAATATCGGGCTTCCAAATATTTAAACTATGAAGAAAATATACTCGTTCATTGTTGTAAGTTGCCTTGTATTCAGCGCAATTGCACAACCTGTAATTAACGGCCAGTTTGACGACATCAGCGAACTGACCACCACCATCACCGTTCCCTTCACCATGCCGGATGGCGTGCACCTGATGACCGATTGTTACCTGCCTATTGCCAAAGATTGTCTCGTTGTTCCCATCAATATTCCCGGCTTCGGAACATTTGACCTTGAGCTGGTAAAAAGAGGCACACAGATGATTATTTATGATTCTGTTTTTCATGTGGTGGGTAACGATACAATCGGAGAACCAAATCCGAATCCATATCGCTTGCCCATGGTGTTTACCCGCACTCCTTATGATAAAGGAAACGGTAATAATGCTGAAGGCGGTGTTGTTGCCATTATGGGTTATGTTTATGCTACACAGGATATGCGCGGACGCTACACTTCAGAAGGCGTTTATCTTCCGCTTATCAGCGACAGCTGGGATAAAAATGATTATCACCCCAACTTCACCCACGTGCTGGATGCTACCGATCCAAGTGACCCGAAGAACGGAAACAAACACGAAGACGGTTACAACTCCATCAATTTTATCATCGACAGTTTAAAAAGAACCTATGACCTTGACGGAGACGGCAGTTTTGAAACCACCGATTTTATGACCAACGGACGTATAGCCATGTTTGGTGCATCGGCTTTGGGATATAATCAATATCAGGCTGCTGCTGCACACAAGATTGATGACACACAACCAGGGCTGAAAAGTCTGATGCCCATTGTTGCTCCCGGTGAGTTTTACAAAAGCACAGGCTTTCAAAACGGTGTGTTGCGCGACCGCCTTGTTACCGGTTGGCTCAAAGGACAAATTTTTACCGGCACCGATGATGACCTGATGGACATTGACAACGAAATGCACAACAGCATTCACAGTTCAAAAGATTATGATTTACCCAAAGATTTATTCATTAACGGAAGAACTCAGCATTATTCACAGAATAAATTTGATGCAGCCGGTCTGGCAATTGACCACTTTGTTTCCATCCGCTATCAGGATGCAGAAACAGGTGATTTGATGCGTGCCGGTTATTATCCTAACTCGGCAGGGCGCCCTGAAATGGATATTACCCGCGCAACGGTTGACATGAACGGTGAAGGATTAAAAAGCAATCCAAATCTTACTTACGGACAGGATATTCAAAGTCGTTATACCAACATGGAAGTTCCCGCTTATCACCTTACCGGTTGGTGGGATATTTTTATTGACGGGCAAATTGAGACTTGGGCTAACATGAAAAAATACCTTGACCCTACTAAGAAAAACAGAGACCTGCAGAAACTTGTTATCGGCCCATGGGCCCACCAGACAACGGGTGGAGTTACAACAGGCGACCGCACTTACCCTGATAACACCAACGATATCATAGGTATCAACTTCGATGATTTTGGAGATCAAGGAAATATTCCCATTTCAAAAGCTATTACTTCAGAAGTTATCGGATGGTTCCGCTACAACCTCAACTACTCAGCAGAAGAATACCTTGGCGAACCCAAGGCCCGCATACCTGCCAGCAGCACATGGACCGATGTATTGGGCGGCACCCTGCAAATACGCATGCCTGCCGAAGATGTAATACTTACCTACAAACAACTGCTTAACCTGTTGCAGGGTACTGGTGGAATTCCGGGATTTAAAGCACAGGTGCGCCAGCCATTGTTTGGTTTAGATCAGGTAGTAACCTTTGATGTTCCTGCTTTTGGCAATCCACTAATTGCAGGACTTGATGGTGTTGCCATTGACGGTATTCCATACCGCGATTTCTCTGACCCTACTGATGTTCCCGATGTACGTTTTTATGTAATCGGTCCTAACGATGATCCTGCTAATGCTGAACTTGGTTCGTATTGGTTTGCATCTGATACCTTCCCGCTTCCCGAAGGTCCAGGCTTGGATTTTATTACCCGCAAAAAAATGTATTTGCACCAGGACGGAACATTGAATGAGAATTCACCTATTGAAGATGAAGGCTACAACATTTATGTA
Source organism: Chitinophaga pinensis (assembly GCA_945870105.1). GTDB lineage: Bacteria > Bacteroidota > Bacteroidia > SXHM01 > SXHM01 > SXHM01. The sequence goes on along the minus strand of CAMBRL010000066.1, from coordinate 1,677 downwards.
CACGACCCCGATGATCCGATTTACGGTGTGGGCGGTTCTAACATGATTGTGCGCACACCCGATGGTGAGCGCACTTCTCAAGGGCAGTTCAATATCAAAGATCCGCGCTATGCACAATATACAATTGACCGAACAGGCGTGCTTCAGTTTATTGCAGAAGAAGTGCAGGATTCACTTTGCGTAATCGGTTTTCCTACTATGACTCTTTACGCTAAAACAAATCCGGGAGGTGCATCAGAAGGCGACCCTACCGATACCGATTTTATGGTGCGTATCGTTGATGTATATCCTGACGGACGCGAATTCTTTGTCATTGAAGGTTGCGTAAATGCCCGTGCACGTGATTATGTGCGCAATTTAGTGGAGCATCCTGAGCTGGACAGCGAATGGCCTTACCCCAATGACCAGACACCTTATACCAATATTGAGGCAGGTAAAATTTATGAGTATGTTTTCTCAATGCCTCCTATTGCTTATACTTTTGGTGACGGACACAAAATTAAAATCCTTATCAGCAGCAGTATTTTCAGCCGCTTCCAGGTTAATCCAAATCTGCCTATTGAGGATGGCGAATTTTTCAGACGCAAACCCGGTGACGGACAAACGTATGTTTATCAGGGCGTAGAAATGGCTCCCCGCATAGCGGTGCAGCGTGTTCACTTTTCGCCTGAACATCCTACCAACATCAGCTTGCCAATCTACACCAACCTGTACACCGATGTTGCGGATGATGATTCACCTCCGCTGTTTACCTTGGATGCCTTGGTTTATCCTAACCCGGCACAAACCGATGTTACCGTGTTCATGAACAAAAAATCAAACTACGTAGCGCGTGTTATGAATATTGCCGGTGACCTGGTAACAACATCACCTCAATTTGCCGAGCAGATAAAATTAGATGTTAATAAGCTGAGTGCAGGATTATATTTTGTAGAAGTTACTGATATGAAAACACAGGATAAAGTGGTGAAGAAGATTAATGTGTTGTAATTAATTAGTCATGATAAATAAAAAAGCCTGTGCAAATGCGCAGGCTTTTTTATTTAAGCCACTCAGGAATCTAATGAGCTACCGGAGGAGCATCAGTAGTTTTAAGTGAATCAGCCGTTGTGGCTTCAGCAACCGGAGGTGCTTCATCAGGAAGACTTTCAACATGTTCTTTCAGATTGCCCAGACCCTGTTCAAAATCCTTTCCTATCGTGCCGTCCATCATCAGTCCGAAGTAACGTGCGATAGGGTTCATACCCAAATCCATGTCCATTCCCCAAATAACTTTTGTGTTCTCGCCCTCGGGCGCAAAATTGAAGAACCCTGTTCCTTCGCCATACTCCTCTCCGGCCTCACCAAAAAGCATCTTGGCTTTAATGGCCTCGTTGGGTGCGCTTTCAGTTATCGTCTGACTTCCCGAGCCCACTTCTTTATGGTCGCTTTTCCAGGTGTTGGTGTTTCCTACACCCGATCAGGTCCTGTGTAATTATTCTGAACATTAGGATCTTTTTTCTGCCACGGATCCCAGGCAGCCCATTTTTGCAGGCTGTTTACTTCATTGAAAATTTTTGCAGCCGGTGCATTAATAACAATGCTGCGCTCCACATGCACCTTTGATGGAAGAACCAGCGAAACAAGCAGCGCCAATACAATGATGCCGCCAATTACAAGTAATACTTTTTTTAACAT
>CAMBRL010000065.1 GCA_945870105.1 Chitinophaga pinensis | reverse complement strand
TTTTTTTATTTTTTTGGTTTAAAGTTTAAAAGTCTAAAGTTTAAAGTTGTTTTAACCGAATACTTATAACAGATTACTTCCCACTTTTGTTTTAGCGGGTGCGAAATTAAATAATTTGTCGCAACGTCATGCTGAACTTGTTTCAGCATCTCTCAAATTAGACCCTGAAACAAGTTCAGGGTGACGAGAAACGGGCTAAAACAATATCTTTACGCTGTGAGTTTCTTTGTTTATAAATCTTCTGCCGGCTCAGGCAAAACCTATACGCTGGTGCGCGAATATCTGCAACTGGCACTGGCATCACCTGAGCCCGATTACTTCCTACATATCCTTGCTATCACCTTTACCAACAAGGCTGCAGACGAAATGAAAGACCGTGTATTGAAGAAGCTGGCAGTGCTGGCAACTTTGAACATTGGACTTTCAAACCTTGAACATAAAGACCCACTCGCCCAAGAACTCAAAGAGAAGTTGAATCTGGAAGATACCGAGCTCGCTCACCGTGCCGCCAAATTACTCTCGCACATTCTGCACAACTATTCCGATTTCAGCATCAGCACCATTGATAAATTCACCCACCGCATACTCGCCACCTTTGCCCACGATATGCGCCTGCCCGTTACCTTTAACGTGGAAGTGGAGTCGGATGAGTTGCTCACCGAAGCAATTGACATCCTGTTGCAAAAAGCAGGTAGCGATGAAGCCCTCACCAAAACACTGGTTGAGTTTGCCGAGCTGCGTGCCGATGAAGACAAAGACTGGCGCATAGAACACAGCATTTTTCAACTCTCTAAAATTCTGTTTGACGAAGAAGGCCACCTGCATGTTGAAGAACTCAAGAACCTTACTCCCGCAGATTTTGAGAACGTGCGCAAAAGCAGCGCAGCCTTTTGCACGAAGTATGAAAACATTCTGAAATCCATTGCGCAGGAAGCACTAAAAATCATTGCCGATGAAGGAATATCGTTAGATGATTTTTACTACGGCAAGACAGGTATCGGCAATTATTTCAAAAAAATATCGGAACTTAATCTTGAAAAAATTGAAGGAAACAGCTACGTTCTGAAAGCAGTAGGTGAGGGCATCTGGTACACCGATAAAAAGCCCGACAACATAAAAGCAAGCATTGACGGCATCGCGCCCCTGCTCTTAGAATGTTATCAGCAATTGCAAAACGCTAAAGAACAATACCACCGCGATTATTTGTTGTATGAGTTGGTGGCGAAGAACCTTTATGCCGTCAGCGTTTTAAGTGAAGTGGAAAAGATTTTAAGCGAAATAAAAACGCTGAATAACACCGTGCACATTTCTGAATTCAACCGCCTGATTTCAGGAGTGGTAATGTATGAACCTGCACCGTTTATTTACGAGCGCATCGGACAACGCTACCATCATTACCTGGTAGATGAGTTTCAGGATACTTCCGTTTTACAATGGCTGAACCTATTGCCCTTGCTGGATGAGTCACTGGCGCTTAAACAGTTTAACATGGTGGTGGGCGATGGTAAACAAGCCATCTATCGCTGGCGTGGGGGCAGGGTGGAACAGTTTACGCAACTGCCGCAGATATTTCTCACGCCCGCCCTACTCGAAAAAGCAAGCAAAGACAATGATGGGATTTTTCCCGAACTGATTGCACAGCGTCAACAAACGCTGGAGCGCAACATCGAGCAACGGCAGTTGGATTCAAATTACCGCAGCAAAGTAGAAGTAGTAAATTTCAACAATAATTTCTTTTCGTTTATCTCCTCCAGAATAAGCGGAAGCTACAGCGTAATCTACTATAACCACAGTCAGAAAGCCGATACCAACAACACAGGCGGACTGGTAACGCTTGATTTTATTGTTGATGATGATGACTATCACCAAAAAGTTTTTGAGAAAACTAAATCCGTAATTGATGAATTGGTTGCCAACGGATTTCAGTTAAAAGACATTGCTATACTCACCCGCAAAAACACACATGCCTCTGAAATTGCCCGTTATCTGTTGGAACACGAGGTAAATGTTATCTCTTCTGAATCATTATTGCTCTCGCAATCAGCAGAAGTTAATTTCCTCATTTCATTGCTGCGCTTTTTATATAATAGCAAAGACAATATTGCCGAAGCGGAAACCTTGTATTACCTGCAAAAATCAGTAGCAGGTAATTTGCACAAATACCTGACGGAACATCATCCGCAGCTTCACGCGCAAACGTTGTTAAAGTATCCTTTGTATGAAGTGTTTGAGAAAATGGCGGATGCATTTTTCAATTCTCTGCCCGACCCTTACATACAGTTTTTTTTAGACACCGTTCATTCCTACACCTCGCGCAACACCAATGACCCCGGTGAGTTTTTGCAATGGTGGGAGCAAAAGAAAAACAAAATATCCATCGTAGTTCCCCAGGGAATTAATGCGGTGAATGTGATGACCATTCACAAATCAAAAGGCCTGGAATTTCCTTCTGTCATCTATCCTTTTGCCGAAGATGAAGTGGATGTAAAACGCTCCATGCTTTGGTTAAACACATCGGAAAAGAATGAACTGGCTCCCATGAAAATCGCGCTGGTTGGGGCTAACAAAACATTAGAACAAACCGATTTTGCAGACGACTACACTGCCGAAGTAAGTAAAACAACACTTGACTTTCTCAACCTGTTGTATGTCGCATTCACACGTCCTGTAAGCAGATTGTATGTTCTTTCGCCTCTTCCCGAAAAAGTAAAAGATAACATCTCATCTATTCCCTACGCCTTAAAAGCGTGGCTGGAAAATAAGCAGGAATGGCAGCCCGAAAAGTTCAGTTACAGTTTTGGAACGGATGTGAAATACGTTTCAAAAACAGAAGCAAAAGAAAATGCATATCGTCTGGAGCAATTGATTTCATCAGATTGGCGCGAGAAACTGCTCATCAGTCGCAATTCAAAAAAACTTTGGGAAGAAGATTTGGGAATAACCTGGGGTAATCTATTTCACACCGCCATTTCACAGATTTTTACCGAAAAGGATATTGTTCCTGTTTTATCAGCAATGAAAGATGAAGGTTTGTTAAAAGCCGAAGAAGAAAAAATGCTGGAACAGAAAATTGTTGCGATGTTGAGTAAGCCCGAAGTAAAACCACTCTTTGCCGAGGGTCTTACTATAAAAACAGAAGCCGATATTCTCTTAACTGACGGCACCTGGCTTCGTCCCGACAGAGTTATTATCACCGGCAAACAAGCTACTGTGATTGATTTTAAAACCGGAAAAGAAAAGCCGGAGCATCAGGAGCAGTTGGCCAAGTATGCGGAGAAATTAAGGCAGATGGGGTTTGAGAATATTGAACAACTGCTTATCTACACCGAAGAAAATAAAGTCTCTCGCGTTTAATGATGATGTTCATGCATTTCATTTTTCTTTTTTGAAAAGGAAAATGATTTCGGATGTGAATGGATTAACTCTTTCTCTCCTTCAACTATTTTGTAAATCATATTCAGTTCAGCATTTTTGAAAATCTGCTTATTACCAGATGCCCAGAAGACTTCAATCTGTTTAATGGCTTTTGCATTTCCCAAACCTGTTTCTAATTGCAGGCTTGAAGCTCCAAAGCTACCTCCTGTGCTTACATAATTGTAAATATCCTGTTCTCCGTTTTCAGTAGTGACTGTTATTTTAATTTTTGAACCGATTGCGCTTCGGTTTGACTTCTTTCCTTCTAATTTTAAGGTTACCCACTTATTATCATTTCCAGGATTTTCATAAAACACATTCTGGTAAATATCACCACTGTAACCGCCTCCCATCACTTCAAAAATATCCTGATCGCCATCGTTATCAGCATCCCAAAATCCTATGCCATGTCCTTTCTGCAAATGACCTGTGCCGCTCGAATTGGTAACATCCTGAAAGCCTTTTCCCTCATTGTTTCTGAACATCAGGTTCGGAAATAAAAATTTATAATCCAGAAAGCCTGTGCCTGCATATATGTCCTGAAATCCATCATTGTCAATATCTCCATAATTTAATCCCATCGTGAATATCATGCGTTGAATATTCATGGCTTTCGCCACATCTGTAAACGTTCCGTTTTTCATGTTCATATATAGTTTTGGCAGCGTTCCTTTTACGGGCAGACCTAAATATTCTCTCGGAATATCAGAGTTGGCCTGTATATCAAATGAAGGTGCAAAAATATCGAGCCAGCCATCGTTGTTAAAATCAAAGAAAAAACACGAGAAGCCATGATAAGGTCCGTCAATTTTAGCTTCTTTAGTTGCATTGATAAATGAGAGTTTTCCATTTTCTCCAATTCCATTGTTTTTAAGTAACACTGGCGAACCGTTCAGACAGGACATGTAAATATCCATCCATCCGTCATTATTGTAATCACCACTCACCACACCTTTTACAAAAAGCGTTGCATCTGTACCGGATTCTTTTGCAATGTCGGTAAACGTTCCGTCACCATTATTGTGAAACAGTTTACATTTATAGCTTTCTTTAATAACTCCGTTGAAGTCTTGTGTTTCAACTGCAACAAATAAATCAAGTCGACCGTCATTGTCAAAATCCGCCCAGGTGGCACTGCTTGCCGGATGGAAAAAAAGCAATCCCGATTCAATAGTTACATCATCAAATGTTCCGTTACCGTTATTTTTCAATAATGAACTTGGCGGATAATTATCAGTCTGTAATTGCCAGCTTCCTCGGCAAACAAATATGTCGGTAAAACCATCATTGTTAAAATCCCCATGGATACAGGTTTTCCCCATTATTTCTCCATCAAGACCTGCCTCCATACTTTTATCTGAGAATGTCCCATCGGCATTGTTTGTAAAGTACCTGCAAATTGTATTTACACCTTGCCGACTAAAAAAAACATCAAGATCACCGTCATTGTCAAAATCATCGGTGCAGGTACTACCCGATAATCCTACTAAATCAAGTCCAAGAGAAGGTGCAAGGTCTTTAAATTTATCGACTTTATATTCACTGTCAAGCGTGTTGCAATCAATATAATATGATTTTGGAACGCTGTCGGGATAAAGACCAAGTGTCATATAACCAATGTTCAGCAACCATCTTGAAAGCAGGTCTGTGTTATCCTGTTCAATAAGTTCGGTGTATAGTTTAATTGCTTTACGTGTCGGATTTTGAATGGAATAAAATCCTTCTTTTTGTATGGGAAATATGCAGGATGCCGCTGTGTGATTAAGCACGCAATTTTTTTGTTCACCCAGCCTAAGGTTAGCTATAGCAAGAAGTTTTTTCACTTCCTGCATAAAGGCACCTTTAGTCCAGTCGCTTTTTATTTCATTGTAAATTTCTTCTGCGAGAATTATTCCCTCTTCAGTATTTCCAGCCTGAACTAATTGGTCAGCAAGTTTAAGTTTTAATGAAAGTCTGCTTTCCGGGGATGCGTCTTCTAATTGTTTTTTATAAAAGTCAACACCTTTTTCATTCACCAAAAACTCGCCTATTTCCTTAAAATCAAAATTTTCAGCAGATTTTTTGAGGTAGGCTATTATTTTTTTTGTGTTTTCGGTTTGTTTATATTTTACAACGGAATCTGCATCAGGTTTTGCACCATGATTTTCATGTTTTTGGCTCAATGAATTCTCAGAGAAAAATAGGATGATTAATATCAGAAATAGTATTCCGCGCATATTATTTTCTTTCTTTGCCGAACGCCAAAATTAACTCTATTTTTACCATGTTGCAATTAAGCGATATACTATGATGAAAAAAGAATTGTTTTTAGTTGTTTGTGTTTTTTCTTTTGCTTTTACCTGTGCTTTTGGGCAAACAGATAATAATGACAGCATGAAATTATTTACACTTCTAAGTCCTGATTTTACAGGGGTTAAATTTTCTAATAATGTAAAGGATAATGAGGTTTTTAACGTGTTATCACATCCTAATCATTGGAATGGAGGAGGCGTAGCAATTGGAGATATAAATAATGACGGCTTGCAGGATATTTTTATTTCAGGAAATGAAGTTGGTTGTAAATTGTACCTGAATAAAGGAGACTTAAAATTTCAGGATATAACTATGTCTGCCGGGGTAGAAGCCCTTAACGGCTGGAATACAGGAGTTACTATGGCCGATGTAAATGCGGATGGATTGTTGGATATTTATGTTTGCCGTTCAGGTTTGAATGATAGCCCTCCTGAGACCTTGAAAAATCTCTTGTTTATAAACAACGGTAACCTTAAGTTTTCTGAGAAAGCAACTGTATTTGGTTTGGATGACATGGGATTATCAATTCACGCAGCATTTTTTGATTATGATAGAGATGGATTGTTAGATATTTTTGTGATAAACAATAATCACGTTTTTGAAAATGGTACTCATCTTTTCAAAACCAGCAATGAAGGTGCTGGTTCAAATCGGTTATATCACAATATGGGTAATGGTAAATTTGTTAATGCAACATTAACGTCAGGAATTATTCAGAAGGAAGCATTAAGCCTTGCCGTTGTCTGTGCTGATATAAACCTTGATGGCTGGCCTGATATTTATGTTACAAACGATTTAAAAGAGCCGGACTATTTGTTTATTAACAATGGCAACGGAACATTTACAGAAACCGGAAGGAGTTCATTTAAACATTTTAGTCTGAATGGTATGGGTTGCGACATAGCAGATTTTAACAATGACGCATTGCCAGATGTGATTGTAGCAGACATGTATCCCGAAGATCCTGTTAAACAAAAAAATCAACCGGGTTTTGCAAATGATTATTATGATCAGAGAGTGCGCGAAGGATATTATCATCAATTGGTAAGAAATACAGTGCAGTTAAATAACGGTAACGGAACATTCAGTGATATTTCACAGCAGTCGGGTTTGGCACATACAGATTGGAGTTGGGCAACAATTTTTGCAGACTTTGACAACGATGGCTATAAAGATGTTTACGTTACCAATAGTTTGAAACGTAATATAATGGATAGTGATTTTGCCATTTTTCAAATGGACTCTATTATGAAAAATGGCAATCAGGAAACTGCTTCAAAAGATTTATTCTATGCTTTTGAAAAAATGCCAACATTACGTTTACAGAATTATATTTTTAAAAATAATTCTGATCTCACATTCTCTAATAAAATAAAGGATTGGGGCTTTAATCAGGTAACTAATTCAAATGGAGTTGCTTTTGGGGATTTAGATAATGATGGGGATATTGACCTTGTTGTAAATAACCTTGATACTGTTTCCTTTTTGTATAAAAATAACTCTTCTGAGCTAAAACATAATAATTTTTTAAGGATTATCCCTGTAAATGATATTGATAAAAAAACTGTAATCGGAACCAAAGCATGGGTGTATTACGGAGATAAAAAGCAATACAGTGAGTTATTGAATACAAGGGGCTATCAATCAAGTTCAGAGTCTGTTCTTCACTTTGGAATAGACATGGCGATTGCAAGTGTTGATTCGCTTATTATTCAATGGCCAGATGGAAGCAAGCAGACACTTGAAAATGTAAAATCAGGAGAGGCATTGAAAATAAAGCGTTCAGAGGCATCGGGAATTAATACAGCAGTATCTGAGAACCAAAAGGAGACTCTGTTTTTTGAGTTTGGGAAAAAAGCAGGAATTGATTATAAACACCTTGAAAATAATTTTAATGATTTTAAGCGTGAACCACTTTTGATACATAAACTCTCGCAAGAAGGTCCCGGTATTTGTGTTGCTGATGTTAATGGTGACGGGCTTGATGATTTTTTTGTTGGTGGAGCAACAAATTTTGAAAGTGCTCTATACCTTCAACAGGATGTATTTTTTAGTCCGAATGGGGCTTTTAAAAAAGCTGCAAATACACCTTTTTCTTCTGATAAAATTTCAGAAGATGTGGGTAATATTTTTGCTGATGTAAATAATGATGGTTTTAAAGATTTGATAGTTATTGCTGGGAGCAATGAATCTTCAATTGAAAATATTTATAACCCGGGTTTTAGATGTTATAAAAATGATGGTAAAGGAAATTTTACAAAATCTCCGGATGTTTTTCCTGCGGGTTTAAAAGATGGTTCGTGTATAGCTGCAACAGATTTTAATGAAGATGGCTGGATTGATGTCTTCATTGGTGGCAAGGCAATTCCCGGAAGCTATCCTTTGTGTTCAAACAGTTATTTGTTTAAAAATGAGAACGGAAAATTTATAGATGTTAGTGAAACAGTTGCCCCGGGTCTTTCAAAAATCGGATTAGTTAAATCAGCCTTGTGGACAGACTTTGATAATGATGATAAGATTGATTTGATAGTGTTGGGTGAGTGGATGCCGCTAACTTTTTTCAAAAACGAAAATGGCAAGTTTGTAAACATCACAGAGAAAATAGGATTTACTAAAACCGTAGGATGGTGGAACAGCATAACAGGCGGAGATTTTGATAATGATGGTGATGTAGATTACATAGCAGGTAACATTGGTCTTAACACCCGTTTCCATGCATCAGAAAAGGAACCAATGTGTATATATGCAAATGATTTTGATAAGAACGGAACCATAGATGCAGTAATGTGCAATTACATAAAAGGTAGAAATACTCCAGTTCCTGACCGGGACATTCTGCTTGACCAGATTATTTCACTTAAAAAGAAATATATCAACTATAAAGGTTTTATAAATAAAGGAGTTGAAGATTATTTCGAAATAGAAAATGTAAAGAATGCTCCGAAACTTGAAGCGCAATTATTTGAAAGTGTTTATATTGAAAATAGAGGGAACAACAATTTTGTAATCTCAAAATTACCTTCCGAAGCACAGACTTTCCCTATGCATGGAATTGCGGTTCAGGATTTGAATAATGACAAAAATCTTGATGTTATTGCAGTTGGAAATTTTTTTGGGTACCATTCATTTGCCGGAAGATGTGATGCAGGTAACGGTATTGTTCTTAAAGGCGATGGCAAAGGATCTTTCAAAACTCTAAATATTACTGAAAGTGGTTTTTATGTTCCGGGAAATTCAAAATCATTGGCAAGGATTTACTCACCTAAAAACGAGCCTGTTTTTCTGGTAGGAAATAACAATGATTTTATGCAGGCTTTTGCCGTAAGTAAATATAAACTGTCAGGTAAAAAGGTTGAACTCAATCCTGAAAACAGATATGTCGCTTATAAGTTTGATAATAAAATAAGGAAAGAAGAATTTTATAAGGGCTCAGGCTATTTATCACAGCATTCAGGTAAATTCTTTTTACCTGTATATGCCGAATCCTATACTGTTAAATAATTTATGAATACTTTATTATTGAAATATACTTTAGTTTTGTTTGTGTTTTGTTTCTTTTGTTTTCTTGCAGATGCACAAGTTGTTTGGTCCGTAAAAAGGGACAGCGCCATTTCATCTGCTTCACCACGATTGATTGATTTAACAGGTGATAAGATTTTAGATGTTGTATTAAGTGATGGGATAGAAGCAGACACTAATGGGCATATCTGTGCTTTTAACGGACTTGATGGTTCATTGCTATGGTCGGTAAATGTTAAAGGTGATTTATATGGCAGTGCACTTTTTTATGATGTAACAGAAGATGGTGTTGCAGATGTCTTTTCGGGAGGAAGAAACCGCCAGTTTCATGCTGTTAACGGAAAGTCTGGTAAGATACTATGGTCATTTGATATTACGGTCTCTCCTCCACCTTCAGGCTGGATGCAGTTCTACGATGCCAAACTTGTTCCCGATCAGGATAATGACGGATTGGATGATATTATAGTTGCAAATGGTGGTGATCCTATTGCACTTCCCGGTGATCCCAACAGGCCTGCAGGATATATTCTGATTTTAAGTAGCAAGACAGGCAAGATTTTAGCCAAATCAAAAGTTCCCGATGGAAATGAAACCTATTCAAATCTTATAGTTTATGATATTGATAAGGACAGTGTGTTGGATATAATTTTTGGAACAGGGGGCGAAACGCTTCCCGGAGCTATTTGGCGTACAACTCTTACTGCCATTATGAAAAATGATATAAGTAATGCCATTCCCTTGGTAAGTGGGAAGGAGAGAGGCTATGTTCCTCCTCCTGTGCTAGCTGATATTAACCGCGATAGTATTATGGATGTTGTTGTTATGAGTGACGAAGGTTTGTTGTCAGTGATAAACGGAAAAACAAATCACGTATTGTGGGAGAAACATTTTATTGGAACAGAATCGTATTCAGCACCTGCTATAGGCCAATATACAGGTGATGAAAATTTAGATGTTTTTATTAATACCGGTTTTGGGGCATTTCCTAAATATTCAAAATTCTACCAGATAATGCTTGACGGAGCAACCGGAGAAATTGTTTACAGAGACAGTGCAGGCTTCCAAATGTCTTCACCACTTTCCTGCGATTTTACAGGTGATGGTTATGAAGAAGGAGTGCTCTCCTATAATGAAGGTCCAGGTGGTCCTATGAGTATAAGTTTTATTGATTTTGCTGAATCTGAAAAAGTTGAGTTAGTTAAAGAACAAGCTGTTGATTTTGCCAGCACGCCTTGGATTGGCGATGTGGATGCTGACGGATTAATTGATATTATTTATGTTTCGTATGCTTCATTTGCAGGACGCGAGTTTAGTTTAACAAGATTTGAAACAACCTATAAAGTTCCACCTTTTATGGCTTGGTCAGCTTATCACGGTAGTAATTATAAAGGAATTTATTCAGGCAACCCACCACAACCAAAACCCAAAGAACTCCCCTGGTTTAAACAAAAACCCAAAAATGAATAACATGAAAACAATCAAATCAATCTTAATTGTAGCATTCTTTTTATTAATTAAAAACTCATTAGCCGTAACTTCTGACACAGTAAATGCGAACATTTTTCATGCGCTGGTTGAGCAGTTGTCGCAGGCTGTTATTCAGGATGGCTTTAACCCTCCGCAGGCAAGCAGAATTTATGCCTACTGTAATATTGCTGCCTATGAAGCGTTGATTCATTCAACAAAAAATTACTCATCGTTAGGAAAACAATTGAATGGACTTGGTGATGTTCCAAAACCGGATGCCAAACTGCAATATGATTTTAGATATTCTGCAGTTGTGGCATTCAGTAAAGTTGCTCGGGCTTTGGTTTATCGTGTGTTTGTTACCGATGCCTCAGAAAAAAATCTGCTTGCTAAATTGGAAAAAGAAAATCTGCCTCAAGTAACAATTGAGAATTCTAAAAAATACGGCAATGATTTAGCAGACTTTATAATCACATGGATTAAGCAGGATAATTTTGCCCAACTTAAAACCATGCAACGCTATGAGTTGAAAGGAACTCCAGGAACTTGGGAGCCAACACCTCCTGCTTACTTAGATGCATTAGAACCTAACTGGAGTAAAATTAGACCTTTAGTAATGAAATCGGCTGACCAGTTTAAGCCGGCACCACCTTACGAATTCAGCGAAGACACAGCATCCGCTTTTTATAAAGAGGCCATTGAGGTTTATAATACAGTTAATGGGTTAACAAGGGAAAGATTGATCATCGCAAAATATTGGGATGATAGCCCTGCTCATGTTGAAACAAGTGGACATTTTATGTTTGTTACCCGTAAACTTACTCCCGGGGGACATTGGATGAATATTATAAAAATTGTAGCTAAAGAGAAAAAATCGGATATGATGGAGTGTGCTCATTTATATGCCATTAGTTCAATAACTTTATTTGATGCTTTTATTAGTTGCTGGGATGAAAAATTCAGAAGCAATTTGATAAGACCTGAAACATTTATTAATCGAAACATAGAACCTAACTGGCAACCTGTTTTTGAAACCCCACCATTCCCTGAATATACAAGTGGGCATAGTGTAGCATCTGCATCTGTAGCCAAAGCTCTTACAAATTTAATAGGTGATAATATTGCGTTTGTTGACTCGAGTGAAGTCCCTTTTAATCTTTCATTCCGAAAATTTAATTCATTTAATGAAGCTGCCAATGAAGCTGCCATGAGTCGTTTGTATGCCGGTATTCATTTCAGGAAAGCAATTGAAGAAGGACAGAAACAGGGTAGGGCAGTTGCTGATTATATTCTCAAAACTTTAGTGACAAAGAAAAATGATTAAAAGGCTTCACCAAACACAACATAAAATCCCGATGTGTTATTGCTAATGGCATAATCTAATCGCAGGTTGATATTTTCTTTGCGGTCAATTTTAAAACGCATTCCTGCACCTGCTGAATATTTTAGTTTTGAAAAAGCAAGGTCAGTTGTTTTTAAGAATACATCACCAAGGCCTGCAAACACTGCAATTCCCCAGCGTCTGTAAATAGTAAGACGGTATTCTGTTTGTAAAGAAATGTAATTAATATCACGGTAACGACCACGGTAAAATCCACGCATATCGCTGTCACTTCCTAGTAAAGCCATCATTCTGAAAGGCGGAAGTCCGCTGTTGAATATGTTGTGATTTTGAATTGCTATAAGCTGCTTTTTTCCTGTGTTGATATAAAATCTTGCATCTGTTTCGATTCTGTTAAACATAAAATTACTTCCGAATAATTTATCGAAAAAGGAAAAACTGACCGCAAGGTATTTGCTTTTTCCTTCGGGGTTTAATGGATTCTTTCTGCTGTCAAAAAAGGTTGAAAGTATAACTCCTGATGCTATTCCTCGTCCGCCATTTTTTATTTTTGATAGATTACTATTGTCTTCATATTTCATTGCAGATATATTTTGAAACCGGCAGCCAATACCGGCATAAAAATTTTGAGCAAATTTCTTATAAAAAGCATTATCAAGTTCTATTCTGTTAGCGCTATAAAGTTCTTTATTGATTTCTGCTGTTGAATTACCGATGCCCCAATAATTTTCAGGAAATTTCTGAAATGAATTATCTCCTTTAAAAAAGAAGTCATTATTTCTACTCCATACAGACCAGGCTGCAGAAATTATCATCTGCTTATTCTGCGTGTAATTGAACTCAAGTTTTGCAGATGAAATGCGTGTAATGGAATCATGTTTAAGATGGAAGGTGAAAAGACATACAGCTCCTATGTATGCTCTGGTTTCGGGCGCATAACCAAAGGCGGGAACTGGCAGAACTCCAAGCTTTCTTGTCTTGGTTGAATCTTTTTCGGTGTTTATAGCGAATGAAAATAAAGGGAAGCATATAAAAACGAGAAGTATTAGCCTGCTTTTATAGCGCGTCATTCGTTTACTTTATTGATAAATATATCAAACTTATCGGTTGCAGTTATTGATTGTTGTCCGGCATTTTCTTTGCCTGAAAAATAGCCGGTTGAAAAAACAGTTCCATTGTTGTCTGCACATACAGCAAAGCCATAGGCACTTCCATTACCTCCAACCTGAGTTGCCCACAGAGCATCTCCATTTGTGTTATATTTAATAATGAAACTATCGTCACTTCCAATACTTTTTATAAATACTTTTCCAAGATTTAGCTTGCCATAAAAAACACCTGTGATATAGCTGTTGCCGGAAGAGTCGGTTTGAATATCATAAGCTATGTCATTTGTAAAATCGCCTGCTCCTTTTGCCCACATTAAAATGCCGTTGCTATTGTATTTGGCAATAAAAAGATCATCAACTTCTTTATTGAACACCTTTAGGGAAATATTGCCAAAAAAACAATCCGAGTCATAATAGCCTGCTATGTATGAATTACCTTGATTATCTATTCCTATTCCGTGTGCTTCGTCATGCCCGTTTCCTCCTGCTTGCTTTACCCACAAAAAATTTCCTTTACTGTCTTGTTTTGAAATAAAGACATCATAATATCCTTTGCTTACTAAGGTTGTATCACCAAACCGTGCTGTGTCCTGAAAAAATCCTGTAGAAATACTATTGCCTTCCTTATCTATCACAATTCCGTTTCCGTAGTCAAATTTTTTTCCTCCTGAAAAATTCAACCATTTTAAAGTTCCCTCTTTGTCAAACTTTGCAGTGAAAATATCTGAACTGCCGTTACTGATAAATGTTTTGTTATCTATTGAAATGGTATCCTGAAATGTTCCTGCAATGAAAATGTTATTTTCTTTATCTAATACTATGTCTTTTCCAAAATCAAATCCTTTTCCTCCAAATTGTTTTGCCCATAATGTTTTGCCTGAACTATCGAATTTAGCAATGAATACATCTGAATTGCCTTTAGAAATTAGCCTTATCTTCCCGAATGTTATGGTGTCTCCGAAATAACCTGTTAACAGAATGTCTCCTCTCGAATCGCATGTCAGAGACTTCCCAAAATCATAATCTTTGCTACCAAAATGTTTAAGCCATTTTAGTTTACCTGTTGTAGAATATTTTGCAAAAAAAATATCTTCTTGTCCTTTTGATTTAACAGGAAATGAATCTGTAATGAGCTCGTTTTTGAAAACGCCTGTAACGTAGCAGTTGCCCCAGATATCAGTGCAAATCCCCTTCCCACATTGGTTGTTTGTTCCGGAAATAGTTTTCACCCATTCGTTTTTTTGAGCAGAACTTGTATGGAAGTCTGCAAAAAAAATCAAAGAGAGCCAAACAACTCTTAACATACAGAATTAGCGGAGAATAAATTTTCCGGAAGAGTTGAATTCAACAGAATGAATGGTATAAAAATATAATCCGTTTGAAGGAAGTTCATCTCTTTCAATAATATGCTCTTTCATCAAGAGCTTATCTTTTCTTAAGACTATTTTTCCTGTGTAATCATAGATTAAGAGTGAGTAATTCTCTTGATGTTTTGTATTAAAACTAAATGTCAATTTGTAATCAAAAGGATTTGGAAATACGGTTAAAGATAAATTGGTAGTTTCTACATTCTCAATATCAACAGACAAACAATTTAATGGTAAAGGGTTTAACTCAATTTGATCTCCGGGAGTTAGTGTTTTGTTACTAAAAGCAGGATAATCTGGTTCATAAAGCGAACAGCGGTAAACATAATTATTTAGTGGTTGTGAACCCTGAGTTGCAATTCCGTTGGAGCCAACGGGGCTAACATAGTTCCAGACCACTTCATTGTCTGAAGTAACTTCAAAAAAATGTCCAGTAGTTGCCTCGCAAATTAATGTGTTTCCGTTCGAAAGCCTTTCGGCACCTGCAAGTATTGCGGAGAAAAAATCTGTGGGAGTGGGAGAACTGTATGACCAAGAAGATGTTGATGGTAAGTATGGTTGTCCGCTAGTGATTAAGTAATCGCCTGAATTAGAATCGTATGACGTGAGGTAACTGTCAACAGTTGAATAATCACCACCTGGCCGGCCGTTTCCATTATTAAATAATATGATTTCACCTTCTCCCGGATCCCCGTTCTTTATCCAGTTTGCATTATGTACATTGTATAGTTTTTGGTCGGTTGAAATTCCGCGACTATAGGCTTGCGGGTTTCCCCAGCGATAAAGAATATCCCCGCCTTTTCCTGAATTACCTCCTGAATGTGAAGCAGCTTCCGCTGTTGTTATGCTATGGTCGATAATCCAAAATTCGCAGAAATGGTTACTGCTTAATACTATCTGATCAAGTTCTTGATTATAAGCAACTGAATTTACATGTAACCAGTCAGGGCTATTGGCAAAAGCTGAAAAATTGATGTTAAGTAGTTCAGGGTGGTCACTTACTATTCCATAATTTTCTTTTGTATTGTCAAAATCTTGTATTAAGTGGTCAAAACTACTCCATTCCCAAACTATTTCTGCACTGTCAGTTCCTATTGGGTGTAATTCAAGAATTTTTGTGTTCCACATTGCATTGCCGATTAATGCAGGGTTACGCCCTTCTGAAATTGCAAACTGACTTGATTTTTTATTGAGCACAACAGCTAATACATTTCCATTGGGTAGCGGACAAATATCATGATCCTGATAGATTGTGTCGTTTAAAAGCAAATAGGTCCATGTTAAATTCCCTTCCCAATCGTGTTTTTCAATTATTCCACCCCCAATTGCACCTTGCCAGGCTACACTATTTGTATCGCAAGCCCTCAATAAAGAACCATCTTCAAGCAGATAACACGAATACCCCGGGCGATATTGACTTGTCCATGTATTTATTTGACTACCGCACTTATCAATAAGGTAAGTTGTTTTTGATGCAAACGGAGCAAATAGCACATAGCCTTCAAGTGAGCCTGACGACTCTTCTATCAATCCTACTGTTGGTTGCGAAATTGAAGAAAATGAGAATGTAATTGAAACGCAAAGTAAAATAATGATATTTTTCATTAGTTCAAAATAAATTTACCTGAAAGAGTTAATTCTGCTGACTGAATAGTAAATAAATACATGCCAGATGCCGGTAGATTATTTTTAGAAAGTGTAATTTTTTTAGAAGTAATATTTCCTGATTTATAACATAAATTTCCTGTAATGTCAAAAACACTTAAAATTACAGGGCTTGTTGTATTTAACTCAGCCCAATCAATAATTATATTTTGGGTAAATGGGTTTGGATACAATATTATCTCAGAACTGTTTTTTACTATATTTTCAGAGATACTATTAGGTGGTGCTCCAATCCCGGTGGTGTCAGATATATAATAGTAAGCCATTCCCATCATTTCGTTTGTTAATGCTAGCCCACCATAATGAATGGTGTCTGATGATTGGTTCCTGAAGCCTGCTTGTCGTCTTAATCCTTTTCCCATATCAAACTCAATAAAATTATTAAAATATCGTGTTGGGATTTCAAACGGTTGAAACATTGGTGTAGAACATTCTGGAAGCCCATTTGGGCAGGCACCTTCATAAATTTTTATCCCATTTGTATTGTCATTGTTCCGGAGATAGAAATCATGATAAATTGTATAAACATGAGAATGACACATAATTCCCCACATATAGCGCTTTTCAGTACTTCCTGGCTCATAAATGCTTTCCTGATAGGTGTACAGCAGATTATCTGGAGGTAACTCTATTACAGGATTATTAGGATTGGTTCCATAATTCCACAATTGAACTTTCATTAGCTGAAGTGCGGTATTCTTGGGTTGATAATAAATATTCAGATAGATATCGCATGATAGTACTTTAGATAGGGATGTGTTTATAAAATGATCCGAGTATAATAGAGGTGCATCTTTTGGAATTTCAAAAGCACTTCCTGAAGGAAGAATTAATGTGTCATTTTGCTGGAATGCAGCAAGTAACTTTACATCACTGAAAGCAACAAGTGATGCAAGCGAATCTTGTGTGATAATTCCATAGGGTATGTTTTCTATCTCACTGGTATTATTAACTATTGACACGCCTGAATGATGAAACCCTGTTCCTGTATGGTTTTCAATCCTGTAAAATTCAACAGTGTCTTCCATATTCATGTCTGCACGAATCATAAGAGGTATTCCGGTTGTACTTAAATTCTCTCCTCCAGGAGGTAAAAAAATTGGTCCGAAATGTATTTGAAACCCTTCGCTTGCATTGGGTGCAACCGGAGGATTTGGAATACTTTCAATTCCCAAATTATCGTAAAATTCTTGTATAAGATTAGTATTGGCTACATTTCCGGTATAAGGCGCACCGTAAATAATCCATTGTCGAATAAGTTCAATTTGTTTATTACTTAAAGCAGGAGATGATTGTGGCATATTTACACCCTCTCCGTTTTCCAAATCAACATTATAAGCTAATCCATTGTTGATTTTTCTGAATAAAAAACTGCGATAGGGATGTCCGGGATAAACTAATTTTTCATTTTTTAAAGCAGATGTATTGTTTTGAGGAATTTGATTTACTAATTCATCATAAACTAACTGTTCTGTCTGATTGAAATTTAAACCGGAAGGGGCAGAACTATTATGACAACTATTGAAATTGTTTCCACAGGTTGATGAATTTAACAACTGATAAATCTGATTAAACGTACTTTGAGCTAAAGCAGGCTTAGATGTTAGTATGAGAAATGCAGAAACAGAAAGAAGGACTATTTTTTTCATGTGCTTAATTATTCAAAATTTAATTTTCCACTTGCAATTGACCCTTGATATTCAAGTTGGAAGAAATACATTCCTTGTGCCGGAAATTTTTCTCCGCTAAGTGTAATTTTCCCGGATGTCAAATTATCAGATTTATATATAGTCTGACCTGTGATGTTAAAAATTCTCAAATTAACAGACAAATTAGCAGGAATTGTTTTACTCCAATCAATACTAACCATATTGCTGAAAGGGTTAGGATATACTATTACTTCATTTTGTTTAGTATTGTTTAATTCTGAAATATTGTCTGTGAGGCCAATCCCTGTTGTGTCGGAAATATAATAATATGCCAAACTCATCATCTCATCTACATAGGCATGTAGCCCATAAAAAATTGTATCTGCACCGTTATTTCTAAAGCCGGCTTCATGAATAATTCCTTCGTTCATTGGCATTGCAAAAAAATTATTAAACCGTCTGGTTGGTATTTCACTAGGTTGAAAAACAGGACTGCTGCAATGAGGCAGACCATCAGGACAAGCACCCTCATACAATTTCTCACCTTTGCTTCCATTTGGATTTCTTGCATAAACATCATGAAATACGGTGTGTTCATGAGAATGAGGCATTATAGCCCAAATGTATCTCTCTTCACTGCTTAAGCTATCGTAAAGCTGCTGGCTAAAAACGTGGGTTTGTCCGTCAGGCGGAATAACAAGAGGAGGGTTGCCAAACATGGGATTAGAATAATTGTACCCCATAGATTTCATTAACTGAAGAGCAGTATTTTTTGGTTGTGTGTATACATTCAGATACATATCACAAGCCATTACATTAGTTTGCGATGTATTAGCATGGTGGGCTTCAAATAGAAAAGGAAGTCCGTTAGGTGCATTAAATGCAGAACCCGATGGTAGTTCAAGAGTATTGGTTGTCTGAAATCCGCTGAATAATTTGAAACTTTGATAAACAGTAGGGTAATCACTTGCATAGAATACTCCCTGAGGTACATTTGTTAACCCTGTTGCATCTCTCTTTATAAAAAAAGTACTATGATGGAATCCCCATCCAACAACATTTTCCAGTTTAGTTATTTCAACGGTGTCATTTAGTTCAACATCAAAACGCATAAATGCTCCATCATGCCCTATTAAAGTTTCAGCACCTGGTGCTAAGAAAATAGGTCCGGCATGTAACTGAAATCCTTCACTGGGATCAGGGGCTGTAGGTGGATTAGGGACGCTGTTTATTCCTGAATTGTCATAAAAATCATTAATAAGATTTATGTCAATTACCTGACCTGTTTGAGGTGCCCCGTAAATAATCCATTGACGGATAAGTTCAATTTGCTTTTCATTAAGTGCAGGTGATGATTGGGGCATAGAAACACCTTCACCCGAAACTAAATCAACATTGTGGGCTAATCCGTTATTTATTTTTCTAAAAAGAAAACTGCGATAGGGGTGACCGGGATAAACTAATTTATCTTTTCGTGAAGTAGCAGTTGTATTTTGCGGTGTTTGATTGAATAAGTCGGAATAAAGTTGCGCTTCTGTTTGATTAAATTTAAGTCCGGATGGTGCAGAATTGTTATGACATGAATTAGAATTATTTCCGCAGGAAGCAGAATTTAATAGTTGATATATTTGATTAAAGGTGCTTTGACAAAATGAATGATTTGTAAAAGAAACAAGGTTAATGAAAACTATGATAATAATTCTAAGGTTTGTTCTGATCATTCTGATTCATTTCTTAAAAAAAAGAAGCAATCATGCGGATTGCTTCTTTTTTTAATTAATTAAACATTGAAAAAATTATTGATTATTTTTTTGAAATTCTTTGATGTTGTTTCTGAATTCTAATACTTTATTCAGTTGTTCGGAATTTAATTTATCAGACTTCTTAATTTCATTAATAAAATCTTTCATCTGTTCCTGATGCTCTTTGGTCATAAAACTAAGATTATCTTCTAACAGTTTCACAGCGTCTTTAACAGATAAATTAGTACTGTTTGTTTTTCCTGCTGACATTGAGTTTGCTCCTGCAGGCGGTGTGTTGTAATTTGTTTGTTGAACAGGGGTTCCGCTGGTTGAAGCACCCAACAATGCTCTTAATTCATCAATTTGTTTTTGCTGTTCTTTTATGGCTTCTACCAAAACAGGGATAACAGAAGTATAATCTACACCTAATGTAGTTCCGATTATTGCACCTGTACTGTCCTTTTCTTCAATTTGAGAAACAGCTGATGGTAAAATATTTTGAATTTCCTGAGCAATAAAACCAACCTGACTTTGAAGCTTTTCAGCTTTTTTATCAGGTTCTGAAATATAAACAGGATCCGCATTTTTAATTGCCTCTGCTCGTGTAGCCTCATTTGTTTTCCAATCATACGTTACTCCTCGCATTGATTTAACCATATCAAGAGCATTACTAATAGTTCCGATATTTGTTTTCAGCCTACCGTCAGAAAAATTTGCCCAGGAGTAGGAGTAAGCTCTG
>CAMBRL010000064.1 GCA_945870105.1 Chitinophaga pinensis | reverse complement strand
ATTGGTTCCAAAGCTAACCATGCAGAAATTCAGCGATTGGTTGTTCAAATGAAAGATGAATTGGAAAAAATAAAGGAACAACTGTTGAATATCCTTTAAAAGTCACTCTTTTCTTAAACTTTTATTTTGCCGGATACCGCAAATGCGGTATCTTTGTGCGGAAAATTCTTATTTAGAACAATTCTAAGTAGCGTTTGTTTTACAGATAAAACATTTAAAATCAATGATTACCGTTTCAGAAAATGCAAAACTAAAAGCCATCAATTTGATGCGCGAAGATAATAAACCCGAAGATTCTTTCATCCGTGTTGGCGTGGAAGGTGGTGGCTGTTCAGGGCTTTCTTATAAACTTGAATTTGACAACCAGATAAAAGAAGGAGACCAGGTTTTTGAAGACAAAGGCATGAAGATAGTGGTTGACAAAAAAAGCTTTCTCTATCTCATTGGCACCGAACTTGATTACTCAGGCGGCTTGAACGGAAAAGGCTTTGTTTTCAATAATCCAAATGCTTCGCGCACCTGCGGTTGTGGTGAAAGTTTTGCCGTCTAAACAAAATGGCAGAGCAAAACGACATATTAGAAGAGCATATCTCTTCCGAATACAAATACGGCTTCAGTTCTGATATTGAAACTGAAACAGCACCTCCCGGGCTGAGTGAAGATATTGTGCGCTTTATTTCTGCGAAGAAAAATGAGCCGCAATGGATGCTGGACTATCGCCTGAAAGCATACCGCCATTGGCAAACAATGGAAGAGCCACGCCACTGGCCACTTCTGAAATACCCTGAAATAAATTTTCAAGGCATTATTTATTATGCCGCACCAAAACAAAAACCTGAGCTGAAAGATTTAAGCGAAGTTGACCCTGAGTTGTTGGCTACGTTTGAAAAGCTGGGCATTTCTCTTGAAGAACAAAAGCGTTTGACAGGTGTGCAATCCAATATTGCTATTGATGCGGTGATCGACAGCGTTTCTGTGAAAACAACTTTTAAAGAAGTGCTTGCTGAAAAAGGAATTATTTTTTGCTCGTTCAGCGAAGCGGTGCAGGAGCATCCTGAGTTGATAAAAAAATACATGGGCTCAGTTGTGCCTTACACTGACAATTTTTATGCGGCTTTAAATGCTGCTGTTTTCAGTGATGGTTCATTTTGCTACATCCCGAAAGGTGTTCGCTGCCCGATGGAACTGAGCACCTATTTCCGCATAAATACTTCAGGAACAGGACAGTTTGAAAGGACTTTGATTATTGCTGATGAAGGTTCGTATGTTAGCTATCTGGAAGGTTGCACCGCACCTATGCGAGATGAAAATCAGTTGCATGCGGCAGTTGTGGAAATCGTTTCGCATAAAAATGCAGAAGTAAAATATTCAACCGTTCAGAACTGGTATCCCGGTGATAAAAACGGCAAAGGTGGGATTTACAATTTCGTTACCAAGCGCGGAATTTGCCTGGAAGAAAATTCAAAAATTTCATGGACGCAAGTGGAGACGGGTTCTTCAATTACCTGGAAATATCCGAGCGTGATTCTGAAAGGCGATAATTCGGTAGGTGAATTTTATTCTGTTGCGGTTACCAATAATTATCAGCAAGCCGATACCGGAACCAAAATGACCCACATCGGAAAAAATACACGCAGCACAATTATTTCAAAAGGTATTTCAGCGGGGCACAGCAACAACAGCTACCGTGGATTGGTTCGCATCAATAAAGGCGCAAAAAATGCCCGTAATTTTTCGCAATGCGATTCATTGCTGATGAGTGATAAATGCGGGGCACATACGTTTCCCTATATTGAAATAAAAGATAAAACTGCGATAGTAGAGCATGAAGCAACTACTTCAAAAATTGGTGAAGACCAGATATTTTATTGTAAGCAACGAGGCATTGATACAGAGAAAGCCATTGGCTTAATTGTAAACGGTTATTGTAAAGAAGTGTTCAATCAGTTGCCGATGGAGTTTGCTGTGGAAGCACAAAAATTACTAGCAGTGAGCTTAGAAGGAAGTGTAGGATAGCCATCAACGAATAACGAATTAAAACGAATTTACGAATTACACATGCTGAGTATTAAAAATTTAAGGGCCGGAATAGAAGGAAAAGAAATTATCAAAGGATTTAATCTGGAAGTGAAAGCAGGGGAGGTTCATGCCATCATGGGTCCTAACGGCTCTGGCAAAAGCACACTGTCAAATGTTTTGGCTGGAAGAGAAGATTACATAGTTTCAGGGGGTGAAGTATCTTTCAACGGAAAAAATCTGCTGGACATGTCACCTGAAGTGAGAGCCCGTGAAGGTTTATTTCTTGCTTTTCAATACCCGATTGAAATTCCGGGAGTGAGCAATATCAATTTTCTGAAAACTGCTATTAATGAAATCCGGGCTTACAAAAGACTTGGTCCGATGGAAGCAAAAGATTTTTTAAAACTCATTAAAGAGAAGCAGGCTCTAGTTGAATTGCAAGGCTCATTGGCAGGCCGTTCGGTTAATGAAGGTTTTTCGGGTGGAGAGAAAAAACGCAATGAAATTTTCCAGATGGCTGTACTGGAACCAACGCTTGCTATCCTTGATGAAACCGACAGTGGGCTTGATATTGATGCGTTGCGCATTGTTGCCAACGGAGTAAATAAACTGCGTTCTGCAAACCGTTCGTTCATTGTTATTACACACTATCAAAGGCTTTTGGATTATATCGTTCCTGATTTTGTTCACGTATTATATGATGGAGTAATTGTGAAATCTGGAACAAAAGAACTTGCTTTGGAACTGGAAGAAAAAGGCTACGACTGGATTAAAAAAGAAGTAGTTGAGGCATGATCACTGCAGAAAAAATATCATCCACCGAAAAATTAGTTTCGGATTTTGAAGCAGTAAAAAAAACGCTTCCCGGAAATTCTTTTATTCAGAATATTCGTCAGAAAGCAATTGAAAAATTTGCTGAACTTGCTATTCCTGCAAGGAAAAACGAAGAATATAAATATTCAAACGTTCAGAAATTATTTTCTGAAACTGTCACCCTGAGCGCAGTCGAAGCGTCCTTATCAAAGATTTCCATTGATAACTATTTGATTCCAAATCTTGATGCACACATCGTTGTTTTGGTGAATGGTTTTTTCTCTGAGGATTTATCTTCTTTAAATAATCTTGACAAATCAGTTGTCGTTTCTTCTTTGAAAAAAGCATTTGAAAAATATCCTGAGTTAGTTGAGAAACATTTCTCTGCTTGTGCAGATATCAATTCAGACGCATTCATTGCGTTGAACACAGCTTATGCTGCTGATGGCGTTTTTATTAGTGTTCCTGATAATACCGTAGTTGAAAACCCAATTCATATTATCAATTTAATTGTTGCGAAAGAGAGCATGCTTTTCTTTCCAAGAAATCTTTTTGTTGTTGGAAAAAGTGCACAGGTGCAATTGGTTGAAACATTTGAAACACATGATCTTCCTGTGAAAGCAATTTCAACTTCTGTAACAGAAATTGTAATTAATGAGAACGCAAAAGTTCAGTATTACCGCCTGCAGAATGATTGTGAGAACGGGCAGCAGATCAATACTGTTTCTGCATCGCAAGAAAGGAATTCACACTTCGATACCAACACGGTAACACTGAGCGGTGGCTGGGTGCGCAACAATCTGAACATTGCATTGAACGGAGAAAATTGCGAATCTCATCTGAACGGATTGTTCATCACTTCAGATACTCAGCACGTTGATAACCACACGTTGGTTGACCATCGTAAGCCGCATTGCGAAAGCAATCAAACCTACAAAGGAATTCTGGATGAAAAGTCAACAGGCACTTTTAACGGTAAAATATTTGTGCAGCGCGATGCGCAAAAAACCAATGCTTACCAAAGCTCAAAAAATATTTTGCTTAGCGATGATGCCACTATCAATGCAAAACCTCAGCTGGAGATTTATGCAGATGATGTAAAATGCTCACACGGTTCCTCTACCGGAAAGATTGATGAGGATGCTTTGTTTTACTTGCGTGCACGCGGGCTAGGGATAGAAAGTGCGCGTAAACTTTTATTGCATGCATTTGTTAATGATGTGATGCAAACCATACGAATCAATGCTCTGAAGGAGTATCTCGAAACATTGATTCATAAAAAATTAGGAGAATAATGACTACTGTCACACAACATAAAACCGTTTTAGATATTGAGAAAATCAGAAAAGATTTTCCAATTCTTACACGTAAAGTAAACGGGAAACCGCTGGTATATTTTGATAATGCTGCTTCTTCACAAAAGCCCCAAAGTGTTATTGATGCTACCAATAAATATTATTCGTTTGAGAATGCCAATATCCACCGTGGTGTTCATACACTCAGTCAGGAGGCAACTTCAGCTTATGAAGTGGTAAGAGAAAAAGTCCGTGCATTTATCAACGCAGATAAATCACACGAGATTATTTTCACCAAAGGCACAACCGACAGCATTAATCTTGTTGCATTTTCTTTTGGCAGAATACACATTGGCGAAGGCGATGAGGTGTTGATTTCTGCAATGGAGCACCATTCCAACATCGTTCCATGGCAAATGCTGTGCGAAGAGAAAAAAGCAAAACTGAAAGTTATCCCCATCAATGATGACGGTGAATTAATGATGGATGAGTTCAGAAAACTTCTTTCCAAAAAAACTAAAATAGTTGCAGTTACTCATATCTCTAATTCATTAGGGACAGTAAATCCGGTGAAAGAAATTATTGCAGCAGCACATGAAAAAGGTATTCCTGTTTTGATTGATGGTGCGCAAGCAATTCATCACACAACAATAGATGTGAAAGATCTGGATTGTGATTTCTATGCCTTCTCTGCTCATAAAATGTATGGACCAACAGGGGTTGGAGTGCTTTACGGAAAAGAAGAATTATTAAATGCAATTCCACCTTATCAGGGAGGTGGCGATATGATTAAAACAGTAACGTTTGAAAAAACAACGTACAACGAATTGCCTCATAAATTTGAAGCAGGCACACCTAACATAGCAGGCGGAATTGCTTTTGGATCAGCAATAGATTATATCAATTCATTGGGGGTGGAAAATATTGCTGCGTATGAACATGAGCTTACAGAATATGCACTGGAGCAGATTAACACTTTGCCGGGAATAAAATTTATAGGCAATGCAAAAGAACGTGCTTCGGTAATTTCTTTTCTGTTAGATAACATTCATCCTTATGATGCGGGAGTTATTTTAGACAAGATGGGAATTGCTGTCCGCACAGGACATCACTGCACACAGCCGCTGATGGACCGGTTCAGAATTCCGGGAACAGTGCGTGCATCTTTTGCATTTTACAATACTAAAGAGGAAGTGGATGTTTTGGTAACAGGTCTTCAAAAGGTCATTGATATGTTTAAATGAAGTCCAAAGTTTGAAAGTTCAAAGTCTAAAGTTGAAATACTGCAATGAGTAAGATTAATACATTTGAAGAGATTCAGGCTTGGCAAAAAGCGAGAGAATTAACTCGCGCAATCTATAAAGTTTCGTCAACGAATTCTTTTAGCAAAGATTTTGGTTTACGAGATCAAATTCGCAGGGCAAGCGTTTCTGTTTTGTCTAATATAGCGGAGGGTTTTGAAAGAAATGGCAGTAAAGAATTTCTATACTTTCTCTCTATCGCGAAAGGCTCAGCAGGCGAAGTGCGGGCACAGTTGTATGTTGCTTTTGATTTGAATTACATTACAAAAGAGGAGTTTGATGATTTAAATAAACTTGCAACCGAAACAAGTAAACTGGTTAGTGGATTTATGACCTATCTCAAAAACTCAGAATTGAAAGGAGCAAAATTTACTGAACTTTGAACTTTCAAACATTGAACATTGGACTATGGGTATTAAAGAAATAGAAGAAGGCATTGTTGAGGAGTTCAGTTATTATGACGACTGGATGGGAAAATATGAATTCATCATTGAATTGGGAAAATCATTGCCGCTGATCGCTGAGAAACACAAGACAGACGAAAACCTGATACGTGGCTGCCAGAGCCGTGTATGGTTGTATGCAGAAATTGAAGGAGATAAAATTGTATTCACTGCCGACAGTGATGCAATAATTACAAAAGGAATAATCGGGTTGCTGATTCGTGTACTTTCAAACCAAACACCTGACGATATTATTAATACAGATTTGAATTTCATTGACCGCATAGGATTGAAAGAACATCTTTCACCAACGCGCTCAAACGGCTTGGTTTCGATGATAAAACAAATGAAGCTGTATGCGCTTGCTTTAAAAACAAAAATGCTTTAACCACATGGAAGCAACTGAAAAAGACAACCCCACTCCTCCTGCTCATACCGACAAAAAAGAATTGGAAGGGCGCATTATAGATATTCTGCGCACGGTTTATGATCCAGAGATTCCCGTAGATATTTATGAGTTGGGATTGATTTACGAAATCAAGATTGACGATGAATATGGAGTGGAGGTGGTGATGACATTGACTTCGCCTTCTTGCCCTGTTGCTGAATCATTACCGATTGAAGTGGAGCAAAAAACAAATTCTGTGCAAGGCGTGCGCTCAGCAAAAGTAACGCTGACATTTGAACCGCCCTGGGAAAAAGAGATGATGAGTGAAGCAGCGCAGTTGGAGTTGGGGTTTATGTAAAGATGTCCCACTAAGCCACTAAGGACACAAAGAAAAACTTTGTGAACTTTGTGTCTTTGCGGGAAATAAAAAATGGAAAACGAAATCATAAATAAAGTTCAGCAAAGCAGGTTAACCGAATTTAACCTCGAGGATTATTATCCGAAAGGCGAGCGTGCTGTTTTTGATCTGAAAGATTTTTTGTGGCAGGGACTGATACTGAAAGAAAAAGATTTTCGTGAGGCGCTGAAGGGTTTTGATTGGGCCAACTATCAAGACAAATACATTGCTGTGCTTTGTTCTGCCGATGCTATTGTACCTTCGTGGGCATTTATGCTGGCTGCCGTTCATCTGGAGCCTTATGCAAAAAGAGTAGTATTCGGAAATCCTGAAACATTAGAAACCGTTCTTTATAATGATGCCCTTTCAAAATTGGACATTGAAAAATTCCGAGGAGAAAAAATCATCATCAAAGGATGCAGCAAATATCCTGTTCCTGAATCTGCTTATGTAGAGATTACCCGCCTGCTGCGCCCCGTGGCAAAAAATATTATGTATGGCGAGGCCTGTTCTACGGTTCCGCTTTACAAAGCGAAAGATTAATTTCTCTTACTTAAATCTTACAATTGCTTCCACTGCAAAGTGGTCGCTCAAATCGCAAAAATTTTTGAAGCATGGCTGCGCAGTTGCAAAGCGTCTTACGTTGCGGATAAGTTGTTTGGGTTGTGTTCCGTTGGGACGGTAAAAAATAAAATCTATCAGGCGGTCGTCATCTCCTCCGCGAATATCGTTAAGCGTTGAGGCTGTATACTTCAGTTCGCCATCGGGTACATATTCTTCTACATCCAAAGTCTTCAGCATTTGGTAATAATGTTCGCCCCTGTCTATTCCCATATTAAAATCACCAGCCAGCAATTGCGGAACGCCTTCCTGTTTATAGGTATCGGTTAGTGCACGTATTTCTTCATACTGCGATTGTCTCACGGGATAAGGGCCGCCTGCCTGAATGTGTGTGCCGAGGAGTTGAAACTTTTGTCCTTCCCATTCGCCTTCTACCAGCAATGCACCTTTGTGCGCAAAGCAATCGGTAAACCCATCGCAGTCTTTGTATTTTATTTGTTTCAGTTTTGTGAGTGGTGTTTTACTCAGCATCCACACCCCACTGTTTGTTTTTATCCAAAATACTCTGCGGTTAGCAGGGCCAATACGGTAGGGATATAGTTTCTTTAACCCACGCTTGAGAATCCGTCTTGCATCACCATGAAATGCTTCCTGAAAAACAATAATGTCGTAATTTTCTTGGGGTAATGTTTTTACAATTTCACGGGCACGCTTGCGCTTTCCGGTGTGCAGCGCAAAACGCGGAAGCATGTAAATATTCCAGCTGAGAATTTTTAATTCCTTTTCTGTTTCAGCAGCAGGCTGGGCAATTGCAGGTGTTTCGGGGAAAAGAAAAAAGACACAGAGAAAAAAATTTACCACTAAAACACGAAGTGCACGAAGGTTCACAAAGAAAAATTTTTAGAAGGTGTATCGTAATTGCAGTGTATAATTTCTTGGCGGCTCTAACACTCCCGGTCGATTTGCATATTCAAGATTGAAAAGATTTTTTCCAATTACCGAAACCTGTAAATGCTTTTTTATTTTTACAGAAGCGCGCGCATCCATAACCCAATCGCCATCCTGTCGCCTCTCAACAAATTCATAAAGACCGGTAAATACTACATAATATAGTCCGTCAATTTTATCAGGGAAACTGTTGTAATACAGACTGGTTCCAACTGAGAAGGCTTTATAATCTAATTGCAAATCAAGGCGAACGATGTGTTTGTTGCGCAACTGCATTACTTTAGAGGTATCTGCAATCCCCATTTTTCCATAGTATTTAAACATATTGGAAATGTAGGTGCCCACATTTTTCTGAGAAGGATCGCCATTAAGATTACCCGGATAAGAATAAGTATATCCTCCAAAAACAGTTACTCCGATTGGTCCCATTTTTCCTTTCCCGATTAATGAAAGTTCGTATCCTGCCACCCTGCTGTTTTGAATGTTTCTTGGGCTAAGGCTGGCAACTCCGCTTGTAATCTTCAACTTGTACTCCACCTGATTGGTGTATTCCATCCAAAAAAGTGAAGCATCAAAAAAGCCCATCCAGTTACCCACTTTCAAACCTTGTTTAAGTCCCACCTCAGCACTCCACCCTTTTTCAGCCACCAAACTCGGGTTGGGAAGTATTTGTATACCACCTCCAAACTCAGCTGTTATAAAACGTTCGCCAACGCTGGGTAGGCGATAAGCTTGTCCCCACGAAGCACGTATGTTGGTTGTATTGCTCGCTTCCCAGTTTAATCCGGTTCGAAAAACCGGCTTTGCAGCTTCCACCAGGCTGTCCACTGCTGTAACTTCATAACGTGCCCCTCCAACAACGGTAAGCTTTTGCCAGGGCTTATATTCTAACTGACTGTAAATAGCAGCCCCCCAAGTGGTGCGTAAATCAGGAAATAAATTACTTCTGTTAAAACCATACGAACCCATCACTCCGCTGGTTATAAAAACCTTGCTTTTTACATTACTCTGAAACTGATATTCACCCGATAACAAATTTGAATTTGCGTCCGGATCTGTGCCAGCACCTTTACGAAAAACATTGAACCAGCGTCCGCGAACAATGTGGCGATTATTTCTTTTGTCAAAGTGCGTATAATGTGGGTCCACCATGGTAAGAGTGTACTTATCATTAGAGCCATCTTTCTTATATAAGGAACTATCTAAAAGATCAACCGGCAGAAAGAATCGGGTGCTATTTTCATTCATCAGATTTACGTTAACTCCAAAACTGGTGCGTTTGGTTTTAGGGTCTGTATATTTTGTTTTAAAACTAATTCTTCCTCGTCTTTCGTCAGCATTTTGCAGGTAGTTGAAATTGTAATTAACATTTCCACCAACTACTAAATCCAAATTTCCAAATCGCTGACGATGATTAAATGAACTACCCCAAAACCATGGCGTTCTGTTCTTGTTCCACCAGATTAATTCTTTGCGTTTTGGATTATCATAAATACCCGAAAAAACAGTAATCTCTGTTTCAGGTGTTTCTTTTGCCCATCCGGTTTGTACATTAATAACACCGTTCAATGCAGAGGAGCCGTATAATACCGATGATGCTCCTTTAATAACCTCTACCTGTTGTGCATTTTCAATGGGAACAAATTTCCATTTCCCATCGCCAAGGTCTCCACTCATGGCTCCCTGATTGTCTATTAAAATTGCTACACGACTTCCTACACCGTACGAAAAACCACTTCCTCCGCGAATGCTCACTTGCCCGTCTTGTATCTGCACGCCCGGTGTTTTATAAACAATCTCACTCAATTCACGGGCATTTGTGTTTTTAATAAGCGCAGGAGAAATAACATCCATTGTTACGGTTTCCTGACTCAGATTTTTCTCGTACTGGCTTCCTGTCACCGTAGAAATCTGCAACACCTTTGCATCCGTTTTCAGTTGAATATCCAGAACAAGGTCTTTGCCTTTTTCAAGTGTTATGTCTTTGGTTTTTATTTTATAACCCATAAAACTGAAGGTAATAGTATGCTTGCCTTCAGTAGCTTGCAGGGTATATTTTCCTTTAATATCAGTAACGGTTCCATTCTTGTCTTCAAGCACAACATTTACTCCGGGAAGTGTTTCATCATTGGAGGCATCACTTACTTTTCCTTTGATAGTTATCTCTTGAGCAAAAGATGAAACAGCAGACAGCGAAAATGTAAGAATAAAAAAAAGTAAACGCTTTTTCATAAGCAATGGATTGGGTTTGGAATTGCCGAATATAGAATTTTAAAATAAAAGAGATTGCAGCTGAAATAATATTTATTGCATTGATAACGATCAGGACTGAACAAAAAGTTTTGTCAGTGTAGCCAATCCCACCAGCAAAATCAGAACCAACACAATGTTTTTAAACTGTGTTTCCGAAATTTTTTGAAGCAATCTTTTGCCAATGTAACTTCCAACAAAACCGATTACAAACAATGCCGCAATAAGATATAGGTCGTGTGCGTGGACATAGCCATTAGCAATATAAACCACACTGCGGCTTGCATCAATAGCCAAATCAATAATTGCAGATGTTGCAATAAATGCATCTTTAGGTAAACTAAAAGCTGCCAGTGCAAGCCCGCGAATAGCTCCGCCCGTACCCAGTAACCCTGCTACAATCCCGGACAATGCGCCACTACCCAATGATGTTGTAAGCGTTGGTTTAAAGGCAAGGTTTTTAAAAATAAGCAGAACCGAACTAAGAAGAACCAAAAAAATTCCGAGGGAAAGTTCAAGAATTTTGCCATCAATAAATTTGCTCAGATAAGCTCCCGCAACAACAAAAATAACTGCAGGTATTCCCATATATAAAACCAGTTTTTTGTCAACTCCTTTCCTGAACAAAACTATTTTTGAAAGGTTGCTTGAAAGATGAAACAGCGCTGTTATGCCCAACACCGAATGAAAATCAAGAAAAAAACCGGCAATGGGAACAAAGAATAAAGAGGAACCAAAACCTCCTACAGTGCCTAATATTTCAGCAAGTAAAGAGAGGAAAAGAAAAAGAGCTAGGCCTTTCAAGTATTATAAATTTGGGTTTCAAAGATGGTGTTTTGTTTTTTAATTATGTTTGTTGCTTCAAAACCAAAATCATGCAAAAACTTTTTAGTCTTTTTATCGCTATCACTTTATCAAATTCTCTTTTCGCACAAAGCTATAGTGCACCCGAAAGTGTTGAATACGATGCCGCCAACAACCGTTACCTGGTTGCCTGCAACGGAAACACCAACAGCATTCAGCAGGTTGTTCCCGGAGAAGCACCAACTCTTTTTACTTCCAATGTAAGCGGACCTTACGGTATAGAAATCCTTGGCAGCAAACTATGGGTTTGCGATGGCGGAAGAATAAAAAGTTATAACCTGAGCAATGCTGCATTGGTTGACAATATTAATCTGAGTGGCACTTTTCTCAACGGCATCACCAGCGATGGCGACCATTTTTTATTTGTAAGTGATTACAGTGCAAAAAAGATTTACCGTGTAAACACCAACACCGGTGCTTTTTATACGATGGTTGCAAACACCGTTACCTCGCCCAACGGAATGTGGTATGATGGAGCCAACAACCGCGTGATCTTTGTTAACTGGGGAAGCAATGCTCCTGTAAAAGCCATCAGTCTTGCCGATTCTTCGGTTACAACTGTTGTTACAACAACACAAACAAACTGCGATGGAATTGGTCGCGATGCTGCAGGCAATTATTATATCTCATCATGGACCCCTCAGGCGGTTTATAAATACAACGGCAGTTTTGGTTCACCAACATCTGTTGTTTCGTCAGGACTCTCAAACCCTGCTGATATTTATTACAATACAGCTAACGATACCATTGCTGTTCCTAACTCCAACAACAATACCGTTACCTTTCATTATGTAGGAACAACGGTTTCTCTTGAAGAGGGAGACATTCGCGAAGTAAAAATTTTTCCAAACCCAACAAACGAGAGCACCGTTATTCAATATTCACTTTCATCGCCCTCAAAAGTTCATCTCATGGTTTATAGCCTGAATAGTGATATGAGTAAAGTTTTAGTGAATGAAATGCAGTCAGCGGGAGATCATTTAATTCCTTTCAATACTTCAGGTCTTGCAATCGGACAGTATTATTATTTACTGCAAAAAGAGAATAAAATTTACAGAGGCAATCTTATAATTACCGGGCGATAGTATTTGCGTCACCCTGAACTTGTTTCAGGGTCTTATAATTCAGATGCTGAAGCAAGTTCAGCATGACATGAATTATTCCAGCAATTTATCCAGCGGTCTGCGGTCGTTGATGCCTTTGGTCTTGTACTCCGAAACGGTGTAGCCCGTAATCTGGCGAAACTGATTACTTAAATATTGCACACTGCTGTAACCCATCATGTAAGCAATTTCGCTCAGTGTATATTCATTATAACTCAATAATTCTTTTGCTTTTTCAATCTTCAGAAGAATGATGTATTTCTCTAAAGTATGTCCGGTTTTTTCTGAAAAAAGTTTGCTCAATGAAACATAAGGCATCCCCACTTTCTCACTCAAATAATCGGAATTGCGGATAAGTGAATTGGCATTATTGGCGTGATACACCAACTCAATTGCAGCCACTTTTATTTGCTCAACCGCTTGCTCCTCTTTGCTTTCAATCAGTTCAAACCCCTCTTCGCGCAAGGCTCTTACAAATTCTTCTTTTTTAAATTTTCCGGGCTCAAATGAAATTACTGCTTTACCTAAAGTAGTTTTTTCTTCTTCCTGCGCACCGGCAAGTTTTATCGCATCACCCACCGAGCGGATGCAGCGCGAACTTACCATATTACGTATATAAAAAGTTTGAAGCGGCATATAATCAGAAGCGGACGAAATTAGGTGAATTTTGATTTACTTTGCGCTTCTTAAAATCAATGCAGAAACCGTGAACGACAGAAAACATACCCCCGTAAAAGAATTATTAACCTCAACCGAAGTTGACCGAGAAGTAACCGTTAAAGGCTGGGTGCGCACCAAACGCGGAAATGCGTTTGTGCAATTTATTGCACTTAATGATGGCTCAACCATCAACAACATTCAGGTGGTTGCCGACATGACAAAATTCTCGGAAGAAGAATTGAAACAGGTTACCACAGGTGCTGCCGTTGGCGTTACCGGAACATTGGTAAAATCAACCGGTGCAGGACAAACAGTAGAAATACAGGCAACCCAGGTTTTTGTTTACGGTGTTGCCGACCCGGATAAGTTTCCGCTGCAACCGAAAAAACATTCGCTGGAATTTTTGCGTGAAATTGCTCACCTGCGTTTTCGTACCAGTACCTTTAGCGCGGTGTTCCGCATCCGTCATGCGCTTACGTTTGCCATCCACAAATTTTTTAATGATCGGGGATTTTACAACATCCACTCTCCTATCATCACCGGCTCCGATGCTGAAGGAGCAGGCGAAATGTTTCGTGTTACATTATTGAATGCAAAAAATCCTCCTTTAAAAGAAGACGGCACAATAGATTACAGCCAGGACTTCTTTGGTAAAGAAACCAACCTCACCGTTTCCGGACAACTGGAAGCTGAACTGGGTGCGTTGGCACTTTCAAAGGTTTACACCTTCGGACCAACTTTCCGTGCCGAAAATTCAAACACTTCGCGACACCTTGCCGAGTTCTGGATGATAGAGCCTGAAGTTGCTTTTGCCGACATAAACGATAACATGACCTTGGCGCAAGACATGCTTGTATCAGTTGTAAAATACATTCTCGAAAACTGCGAAGACGACTTGAAATTCCTGAGCGGAAGATTGCTGGACGAAGAGAAATCAAAACCCGAAGCAGAGCGCAGTCCGTTGGAGTTGATTGAAAAATTGCGCTTTGTTACAGAAAACGATTTTGTGCGTTTAACTTACACCGAAGCAATTGAAATTCTTCGCGAATCAAAACCAAATAAAAAGAAACAGTTCAACTACCTTATCAACGAGTGGGGTGCTGATTTACAAAGCGAGCACGAACGTTTTCTGGTAGAAAAACATTTTAAAAAACCTGTTATACTTTACAACTATCCCGCAGCCATCAAAGCATTTTATATGAAGCAGAACGATGACGGCAAAACCGTTGCTGCTATGGATATTTTATTCCCCGGCATTGGCGAAATTGTTGGCGGCTCACAAAGAGAAGAAGTGTATGAAAAGTTGCACCGCAGAATAACTGAAGTAGGAATTGAAGAAAAAAGTTTGTGGTGGTACTTAGAAACGCGTCAGTTCGGCACCGTGCCCCACGCAGGTTTTGGTTTGGGCTTCGAGCGTTTGATGATGTTCGTTACCGGCATGACCAACATCCGTGATGTTATTCCATTTCCCCGTTTCCCTAAAAATGCCGAATTTTGAGGTATGCTTAACCAACGGCTACAACTAAAACTTCAGCAAAAACTTAGTCCGCAGCAGATTCAATTGATGAAGCTGCTGCAAATTCCTACTATGGAATTAGAGCAGCGCATCAAAGAAGAGATGGAAATAAATCCGGCATTAGAAGAAGGTGAAGAAACCGATGAGGAACTGGAAGAAACGCCTGAAGACATTGACGAAGAAATAAAAGACGAGGAAGAAACTCCCGAAAACGAAGAAGAACTGGAAGAAGAAAAACAAGAAGAAATAAAAGACAATGAAGATCATGACATTGACGATTATTTTGATGAAGACGATGACGGTATTCCCGACTACAAACTCTCAGCAAACAATACCAGCCCTGATGACGAGCGCAAAGATGTTCCCATAGTAGGCACAGCCGGTTTTCAAGAGGCACTGACCGAACAATTAGGCATGCGCAGATTAGATGAACGGCAGCATAATATTGCCGTACACATTCTCGGAAACATTGATGACGATGGTTACCTGCGCAGAGAGCTTCCCGCAATGGTAGATGATTTAGCATTCGGACAAAACATCTCCACCACCGAGAAAGAGTTGGACGAGTTGCTGCATATCATTCAGCAATTTGACCCACCGGGTGTGGGTGCTCGCGATTTGCGCGAGTGCTTATTACTGCAACTCAAACGCAGAGAACACAGCATCACCAACCATACCGCCATCGTAATCATTGACAAAATGATGGACGAGTTCATAAAAAAGCATTACGATAAAATCTCCAAGGATCTGGAATTAGAACCGGAAGATTTAAAAGATGCTATCGGTGAAATTCTGAAACTGAATCCACGCCCGGGAAATACCATGGCCGATAACGTGAAAAGCGTTTCCAATGTGGTGCCCGATTTTATCATCACTAACAACGAGGGCGTGCTTGAACTTTCGCTCAACCAACGCAACGCACCTGCTCTGAAAGTAAGCAAGGAATACAAAGAGATGCTGAAAGAATATGGCGGCAATAAAAAAAATCATCCCAAAGAAATGAAGGATGCCACCGTGTTCATCAAACAAAAAATAGATTCGGCAAAATGGTTTATTGATGCCATTCTTCAGCGCCAGCAAACGCTGTTGGTTACTATGGATTCCATCATGACTTTCCAGACCGAGTATTTTCTCACAGGCGATGAAACCAAACTCAAGCCTATGATTCTGAAAGACATTTCAGAAATTGTGGGTCTGGATATTTCCACCATTTCACGCGTATCGAACAGCAAATATGTGCAAACCCAGTTCGGCACGTTTTTAATAAAATCCTTCTTCTCCGAGTCGCTTTCCAATGATGAAGGCGAAGAGGTCTCTTCACGCGAGGTAAAGAAAATACTTTCCGAAACTATTGCTGCCGAAGACAAACGCAAGCCGGTAGCCGATGACAAGCTCGCCCAAATCCTGAAAGAAAAAGGCTACAACATTGCCCGCAGAACCGTTGCCAAATACCGCGAAATGCTGAATATTCCCGTGGCAAGGCTTAGAAAAGAACTCTAAGCAATAAATTACTAATTTTTCTACCTTCGCACGCCTTTTGCTGACACCCTGTCAGAGTTTCAGCATTGGTTTAATAATTGACAAACGCGTTCAACTTCAAAACCTGAACACATTAACACCTGAACACCCGAACACACTAAGATGATAAACTTTATTAGCGGCATAGCCGGAAAAATATTCGGAAGCAAAGCCGACCGCGACATCAAAGAAGTGATGCCCCTGGTTGAAAAAATTAAAATCGAATTTCCGAAACTTGCTTCGCTTTCTCACGACCAGCTTCGCGCTAAATCAGATGATTTCCGTAAGCGTATTCAGGATTTTCTGAAAACTGAAAACGATGAAATTGCTTCCATCCGCGAGAAGATAGAGACCAACAACGAAATAGACGCGCATGAAAAAGAAACGCTGTACGAGCGCATCGATAAACTGGAAGAAACCATAAAAGAAAAAACAAAAGAGGTTCTGCTCGAAATTCTTCCCGAAGCTTTTGCGGTGGTGAAGGAAACAGCAAAACGTTTTACCGAAAATGATACACTGCGTGTTAATGCAAGCCAAATGGACCGCGACCTTTCGGTGCACAAACCACATGTGGTAATTGAAGGCAACAGTGCCGTTTGGCACAGCCGCTGGATTGCAGGTGGCACCGAAATAAAATGGGACATGGTACACTACGATGTGCAGCTCATTGGTGGTATTGCTCTGCACTCGGGTAAAATTGCCGAGATGGGAACAGGTGAAGGAAAAACGCTGGTAGGTACACTTCCCGTTTACCTGAATGCACTTACCGGAAAAGGCGTACACCTTGTTACAGTAAACAATTACCTCAGCCGCAGGGACAGCGAGTGGATGGGCCCTTTGTTTGAATTTCATGGAATAACCGTTGATTGTATCGACAACCACCAACCCAATTCCGAAGCCCGCAGAAAAGCTTATTTAGCCGACATCACTTATGGAACTAACAACGAGTTTGGTTTCGACTACCTGCGCGACAACATGGCGCGCAGCCCCGAAGATTTAGTGCAGCGCAAACACAATTACGCGATTGTCGATGAGGTCGATTCAGTTTTGATTGACGATGCACGTACACCGCTCATTATTTCAGGACCAACTCCAAAAGGCGACAAACAGGAGTTTACAGAAATGAAACCCAAAATTGAACGACTGATTCAGGCGCAACGCAATTATGTTAACAATGCACTTTCAGAATCAAAACGTTTAATCAAAGAAGGAAAAGAAGAAGAAGGAGGTTTGTTGTTATTCCGCTCGCAGCGCGGGTTACCGAAAAACAAGGCACACATCAAATACCTGAGTGAGCCGGGCGTAAAAACCATCATGCAGAAAACCGAGAACTACTACATGCAAGACCAGAACAAGGAAATGCACAAGGTAGATGCCGAACTGTTTTTTGTGATTGACGAGAAAAATAACTCCATAGAATTAACCGAAAAAGGTATTGACCTTATCACCGGAAACTCTGATGATACGGAGTTCTTTGTGCTACCCGACATGGGAACAAAAGTGGCAGAAATTGAACACCTCCCCGTTGATGACCACGAAAAAGCAAAGAAAAAAGAAGACCTGATGCGCGATTTTGCCATCAAGTCAGAACGCATTCACACCATCAACCAATTGCTGAAAGCTTACACGCTTTTTGAGTTGGACGTAGAGTATGTGGTGATTGAAAACAAAGTAAAAATTGTGGACGAGCAAACCGGTCGTATCATGGAAGGTCGCAGGTATTCCGATGGTTTGCACCAGGCGATTGAAGCAAAGGAAAATGTAAAGGTAGAGGCTGCAACGCAAACGTATGCCACCATCACCTTGCAAAATTATTTCCGCATGTATAATAAGCTGGCGGGTATGACCGGAACTGCAGAAACAGAAGCAGGCGAGTTTTGGGATATTTACAAACTGGATGTAATGGTAATCCCTACCAACCGTCCGATTGCACGTAACGACCGCGAAGATTTGGTTTATAAAACTGCCCGCGAAAAATATGGAGCAGTGATTGAAGAGATTGTAAAATTGACCGAACAGGGACGACCTGTTCTGGTGGGAACAACCTCGGTTGAGATTTCGGAATTGCTTTCGCGCATGTTGAAAATGAAAAACATTAAACACAATGTTTTGAATGCGAAGTTGCACCAGCGCGAAGCAGAAATTGTTGCAGGCGCAGGACAAAAAGGCGCTGTTACCATCGCCACCAACATGGCAGGTCGCGGAACGGATATCAAATTGGGTGCGGGAGTAAAAGAAGTGGGTGGTTTAGCCATTGTTGGAACAGAGCGCCACGAGAGCAGACGTGTTGACCGCCAGTTACGCGGTCGTGCGGGAAGACAGGGTGACCCCGGTTCTTCGCAGTTCTTTGTTTCTCTGGAAGATAACCTGATGCGTTTATTCGGTGGCGACAGAATGACCAAATGGATGGACCGCCTCGGACACAAAGAAGGTGAGGTTATCCAGCATTCGGTGATGACAAAATCCATTGAACGTGCGCAGAAAAAAGTAGAGGAAAACAATTTCGGAACACGTAAGCGTTTACTGGAATACGATGACGTAATGAACTCGCAACGCGAGGTAATTTACAAACGCAGACGCCATGCCCTGTATGGCGACCGCCTGTCGGTTGACATATCCAACATGATTTACGACACCTGCGAAAGTGTTGTAGAACAATACCGCGAGACCAAAGATTTTGAAGGATTTAAAATTGAACTCATCCGTACCTTCTCTGTTGAATCGCCTGTAACGGCTGAGGAATTTGCAGCAACCAACACAAACGTTCTGAGCGAAAAAGTATTCCAATACTTAGAAGAAAAATACAAACAGAAAAAAGAGTTCAGTGCCGAACGTGCCTTCCCTGTTATCAAACAAGTGTATGAAAACGAAGGACAAAGTTTTGAGAACATCGTAATTCCTTTCAGTGACGGAATAAAAACCCTGAACGTTGTTACAAATCTTAAAAAAGCATACGAAACCCGCGGAAAAGTTTTGGCAACATCGTTCGAAAAAAACATTGTGCTCGCCATTATTGACGACATCTGGAAAGAGCACCTCCGCGAAATGGATGAGTTGAAATCATCCGTACAAAATGCGGCCTACGAGCAAAAAGATCCTTTGCTGATCTACAAGTTCGAGTCGTTTGAATTATTCAAAACCTTGTTGGGAAAAATCAATCGCGAGATTGTTCCCTTCCTGTTCAAAGGTACTTTGCCCGAACAGGCTCCAACAAGTTTTAAACGCAACCTTGCACCGCCAAAACCCGAAACTAACCTTAAAACAGGAAGAGATGAAATTGGCGCGCCCCGCCAACCCGGAGTGCCCAACACCGAGCAGGAAAAACCAATGCCTGTAAAAGTGGAAGATAAAATAGGCCGCAACGACCCTTGTCCTTGCGGAAGTGGAAAAAAGTATAAGAACTGCCACGGGTAGTAAAAAAAATCCCCTCACCATTAGGCGAAGGGACTTTTTAATTAACGCTTTGTTTAGTTTACATAATCTCTACCTCATAACTCTGCTGATTAGGACCTTGGTTCTGCACATTAAAGTATGCACGAAACTCAGCAGCAGTAAGAATTATGGTAGCTTCCTGACCGGGATTAAGGTTTTGACCTATTCCGCTCCATCCATCAGTTGGGCTCATGGCGGTGTAGAAATACAAACCGCCAATTGCAGGACCGGTAGTAGTGTTTTTAATCCTTAATGTTACTCCCGCAACATACTGTGTTACGGTTGGATTAAGCACATTTACTATCTGTCCGCTACCGATAAAACCATCAAAAATCAAATCTGCTGTATCGGAAATGCTTCCGCGCAAGGTTTCCAAATCATAGAAGTTAGCTATCTGTATGCTGTTGGCACTGAAAATCTGCATCAGTCCGCCCAGCGTGTAATACATAGCCTGCGCAATGGTTACCCGCGCCAGTTCCACTTCTTCACTAAGGGTTTGTTTCAATCCTTCCAGGCCCTGCTGCTGATCGCGGGCGGTGGTGAGCTGAAGCAGAAAAGCATCTACATCGGTTTTTACCGCAGCCAATACAACTATACCCGTTAAACTCTCGCTCAGCGTACCCAAGGCAGTTATGCGCTCGTCATACTCACCGCTTTGAAACGGTATTCTGAAATTAGGAAGCAATGCAGCATATTGTGCTGTTCCCCTTTTAAAAAGCACCTGAATGCGGATGTCAAAATCCTCAATCATGGTACTGCTTAGTTGTGCAATAAGCTGTTCAAAGTTCACGGTAGCTCCGTGGTAAGCCGCAACGGTGCTTTTCCATTGCGTGTATTT
>CAMBRL010000063.1 GCA_945870105.1 Chitinophaga pinensis | reverse complement strand
GTAAGATCATCGGCTGATGGTGATTCATGAATGCCTGTAGCTGCGCTAACATCAAATACATAAAATCCGTTTTGCATATCGGAGGCGAGAATTTTACCGGAAGGGAGGAGCGGGTAAACACCCCAGTTGCCACGGTAATTGCTGGTATCGGGTAATACGCAGGTATCGTAAAAGCCGCTGATGAAAATGTTTTCGGGGTCGGAGCAGTTGAAGATGTAAAGTCCATCGTGGTAGTAGCTAACATAGAGGAAATCACCGCGCCACACTACGTTGTGGGGAATGGAGTAGGCTTCGCTGATGCCGGAACCAATTGTGTCAATGAGCGTGATGTCGCTGAGGTTGGAAACATCAAATAGTTTTACATCAAAGCCATGGTTTTCATCGGCCTGGGCATACATTGCGCCATCGTTGTGCAGCCAGCCTGAATGGTTGTAGCCTTGCTGCGGGTATTGTGTTACTGAACCCAGCAAAGCAGGATTTTGAATGTCGGAGAAGTCCATAACAAACAATCCGCGCTGTGCGGCATGACAGTAAACAGTATCGTTTTGCGCATAACTGTCGTGCACATATTGTATGGCGCTCCATACGGGAAGTGTTGTGCAGTTGAGCAGGAGTGAGGGTTGTGCGGGATTTGAAATATCGTAAATACTCATTTCGCCATCTCCGCCATTGGCATAAAGGCGTGCTGTTGGAGCATCAACGGTAATGGTGTGCGCGCGTGAGAAAAGTGAATTGGAATCGTAAACGATGGGAGCTGAATCGGGGAGGAAGGAGACATCGGCAATCTGGAAGCGTGCGCCCATCTGGTCGCCCACCATGTAGAGGTGGCCATTGTAGAAATCGTAATCGCGGTTTACAACGGAGGCACCTTGTGATGCGGCAGGAATGGTGAGGACGGGGAAAATATTCTGCGCATCGGTAACATCAAAAATGTGTGCGCCAACGGTGGAGCCTATTACACCGTATTCTTTTCCATCTTGCACAAAGCCGAAGATTTCGTTGTAGATGCTTTGGTGGGAGGTGAAGTCGGTGAGGGTGGTGTCTTGCCAGTGATAGAGGAGGTGGATGTTGAGGCTGTCCTGGGCAGAGGAAGTAATAGGTAATAGGTAATAAGTAATAGGTAATAGGAGACAGATTGATAGTATTCTTTTCATTGTAAAATATTTGCAGCAAAGTTAGGGTTTAGAAATCATCAAAATGATTTTGCTAAGTTTGGGCGGCAAAAGAAAGCACCGAAATGACCTTCGAGCAGATTATAAAAGACTTAAAGAACGGGATTTATAAACCGGTTTATTTCCTGATGGGAGAGGAGCCGTTTTATATTGATGTGATTGCGAATTATATTGCGGAGCATGTGCTGGACGAGGGACAGAAGGAGTTTAACCAGAGTGTGCTTTACGGTGGTGATGTGGATGTGCAGACGGTTATCAGTGAGGCGAAACGTTTTCCGATGATGGGTGATTATCAGGTGGTGATTGTGAGGGAGGCGCAGAATATTAAGAATTTTGAGCCGAAGAAGGCAGATGATGTAAATCCTTTTCTTGCTTATGTTGAGAAGCCGCAGAAAAGTACTTTGCTGGTTATTTGCTATAAATACAAGAAGCTTGACAAGCGCAAGGCGCTGGCCAAAACGATTGACAAGACGGGTGTATTGTTTGAATCGGAGAAGCTGAAGGATTATAAG
The DNA here is from genome assembly GCA_945870105.1 of Chitinophaga pinensis. Classification (GTDB taxonomy): domain Bacteria; phylum Bacteroidota; class Bacteroidia; order SXHM01; family SXHM01; genus SXHM01. The sequence continues at coordinate 18,949 of CAMBRL010000063.1, read as the reverse complement.
GTGGCGGAATGGATTGCGGATTATGTGAAGCGCAAGGGTTATGCGATTGATGCACGGAATGCGAATTTGCTGGCGGAGTATCTGGGAAATGATTTGGGAAAGATTGTGAACGAAACGGGTAAGGTGTTTATCAGTTTGCCTAAAGGGGCTGCGCTTACTTCGGATATTATTGAGCGTAACATTGGTATCAGCAAGGATTATAATGTTTTTGAGTTGCAAAAGGTTTTTGGTGAGCGCGATGTTTTAAAGACTACGCGCATAGTGCATTATTTTGCGCAGAACCAGAAGGAGCATCCGCTGCCTTTGATTATGGCTACGCTGTATGGGTATTTTACGAAGTTGATGAAGTATCATTTTCTGAAGGCTTCTGTTCCTTCGGGACAAATTGCGGGTGAGCTGGGGGTTAATCCTTATTTTCTTAAAGACTACGAAACGGCTGCACGAAATTATAACGAGCGTAAGGTGCGCCAGATAATAGGGTGGCTGAGGGAAATGGATGTGAAATCAAAAGGGGTGGATAACCCGAGCACCGACCACGGTGAGTTGCTGAAGGAGTTTTTCTTCAAAGCGATGCATTAGGATGCAATTGCATTGCAATTGGATGCTGTTGTAAAAAGTTTGGATCCAGTTGCGTTGTAAATGGATGCTGTTGTAAAAAATATGGATCCATTTGCGTTGTAAATGGATGCTGTTGCAAAAAATATGGATCCGGTTGTGTTGTAAATGGATGCTGTTGTAAAAAATTTGGATCCAGTTCTGATGTAAATGGATGCTGTTTTGATATGAATCAACAAAAAAGGGAACCAAACGGTTCCCTTTTTTTGTTTTTGAGGTTCAGAGCTTGTTAAGATTTCGCATCATCAAACTTATACACCCCCGAAACATCTTCCATGCCGTCCATCAGCACGCTGAGGTCTTTGATGATACCGGTTTTGAGGTCGTAGACCCAGCCGTGGATAGAAGGGCGTTTGTGGTTTTTCCATGAGTTCTGGATGATGGAGGTCTGGCTCAGGTGATGCACCTGTTCCATTACACTAAATTCGACAAAGCGGTTGGCGCGTTCGGTATTATCGGTAATGGCATCCAGCTCCACTCTGTGTTTGTCGTAGCCATCTTTGATGTGGCGCAGCCAGTTGTCGATTAATCCGAATTGCTGATTGCCCATAGCAGCCAGAACGCCCCCGCAGCCGTAGTGTCCGCAAACGATAACGTGTTTTACATGCAACACATTTACTGCATAGTCTAAAACGCTGAGCATATTCATATCGGTATGCACCACCATGTTGGCAATGTTGCGGTGTACAAATACTTCGCCCGGCTCGGTGCCTGTTATTTCGTTGGCAGGCACGCGGCTGTCTGAGCAGCCAATCCAGAGGTAGTCGGGAGCCTGAAGCTGTGAAAGTTTTAAAAAGTAATCGGGATTTTTAGCCAGTTTTTCTTTTACCCAAACTTTGTTGTTGTCTAATAGTTTTAAATACGATTGTTGCATGATGTATAGTTTTTAAATGGTTTTTATCAGTGGCCTGATGATGCCACTATGTCTTTAATATGAATTGTTTCGACTGTAATATTACGGAACGGAGCCGTGTGTTTTTTAAAATCGTGAATTGTTTCGAGCACATCGTAATCTATTGCCTGCGATTTTGAGCCGTCAATAATTACCTTGCAGTTGTCGGGCAGGTTGGTGAGTGTAAGCGCCAGACTGCCTTTGTTGAGAAAGGTAACATCTTCGGAAAGGGTGAGGCGGATAACTTCGCCCTGCTGCACACTTTCTTTGTGGTAATGGTAGGCATACTTGTAGTTTCTGCGCAGAATAAAGAAGAATGCGAACACCATACCTATGCCAATGCCTTTGAGCAAATCGGTGGCAAGTATAGCAACTACGGTAACAAGGAAAGGGATAAACTGATCCCAGCCGTTGCGGAACATTATTTTGTAAAGCGAAAGCCTTGAAAGTTTGTAGCCCACCATCAGCAGAATGCCTGCCAGAGCAGCCAGCGGAATCATATTCAGAAAGCGTGGAATAATTAAAGCCGAAAGCAACAGAATAACACCGTGTATGATGGTTGCCACTTTTGTTTGTCCTCCTGAGTTGATGTTGGCAGAGCTGCGAACGATTACCTGTGTTACCGGAATTCCACCGATTAAACCGGAGATAATGTTTCCGATTCCCTGTGCTTTCAATTCGCGGTTGGTTGGTGTGGTTCTGCGATGGGGGTCCAGTTTATCGGTGGCTTCAACGCACAGCAACGTTTCAATGCTTGCCACAATTGCCAGTGTGAGCGCAGTAATATATATCTGCGGATTTTTCCATGCGCTGAAATCGGGCAAGGTGAAGAAGCCAAAGAATTCGGCAGGGGAGGAGGCAACGGGTAGTTCAACCAGATGATGCTCGCCCATGGTCCATTTTGGAAAAACGGAATTGAACAAGAGGTTTAATCCTATGCCAATCATAACCACAAACAAGGCACCCGGCAGAAATTTGAAGAGGCCTATTTTTTTCATAAACGGGCGCTCGAAGAATACCAGCAGCGCAATGGAAACCAATGCAATGATTACAGCACCGTCATTATGATACTGAATAGCATAACCGATTTCGGTAAAGGTATTGTGACCATCTTTTTGAATGAATGCATCATCACCTATGAAATCGGCATCGTAACCCAGTGCATGCGGAATTTCTTTCAGAATAAGGGTTAAACCTATTGCTGCAAGCATGCCTTTTATTACAGCGGAAGGAAAATAATAGGCTATAATTCCTGCATTTACAAAACCTGCAAGCAGTTGAATGATACCTGCAATAACAATGGCAAGTAACAGGGCTTCGTAGCTTCCCAAGGTTTGTAAAGCTGTGAGCACAATAACCACCAAACCTGCTGCCGGACCCGAGACACCAAGCGGTGAACCGCTCATTAAACCTACCACTATTCCGCCAACAATACCTGCAATAACTCCTGCAAATAAGGGTGCACCCGAAGCCAGCGCAATGCCCAAACACAAAGGCAGGGCAACTAAAAATACTACCAGCCCGGAGGATAAATCCTTTCCGAAAAGTGTGGCGTTATATCCACCGGGCAATAACTCAAAATCTGTTTTTCCTTTCATTGAAAAGTTTTATAAAATTAATATAAGCACATGAATTTACTTCATGCGCAAAAAAATAAATCGAAAAATAAAAAGAGAAACTAAGCCTTTGGAGGCGGGGGAATTATTTCAGAGATAAACTCTTTTGTGTCGCTTACACCGTGAAAGCGGTGCGCATTTTGACTATCGGAAACAATAAAATAGTTGAGGTGTAAAAAATAGAACTCATCATCGGTGAATTTCTTTTCTTCTTCTTCACCATCGGTGTCCGGAGTATTGGTGTTGTTTTCAGGTGCAGGGTTTTCCATATCAGCTCCTGCAAGCATTACTAAGTTAATCAGACTTTTTGTTTCATTGCCGGCCGAAGGGGCAACACTATTTGTTGACGAATTAAGCGAAAGAAAGTGTTTATGCGTTTCAATGCTAATGTTCAAAAAGTGAAAACAGAGCAGTGCACTGAAAATGCGGAGCAGAAGTAGTTTTTTTTTTGTTTTCACGGTTGCAAAGATAACATACAAAGCAGGTAATTGTTCCGTTAAAAATTTGTTAAATAAAAAAGGCTCCCCGTATTTTCGGACAGCCTTTTTTATTTGTTTATATTGTTTATTGTTCCTGTTGCTCCACTTCACCTACAGGTTGAACTTCGCTGAAACGTTGTACGCCATCAATCCAGTCGCCTTCAAATTTATTCTGCATCATCGCATCACCGGGTGTTTCCCAGATGTAATGCCCTCTGCCTTGCATTTTGTTGGCTTCCCAGGTGCCGATATAGCGGTCGCCATTTTTCCAAATCATACTTCCGCGTCCTTCCATTTCTCCTCCAAGGAAGGCTCCTTTGTAAACGTCACCATTTTTCCAGGTGTAAGAGCCTTGTCCGTCCATTTTGCCTTTAAACCATGCACCATTATACATATCACCGCTTTTGAAAATAAATTTTCCGGTTCCGGTAAAGCAGTTGCCTTCTATGCATTGAGCATCAGCAAAGGAAACTAAAGCAAATGTGAATACTGTTAAAATTGAAAGAGTTTTTGTCATTTTATAGATTTTTTGTTTCAAATCGGGGTAGATACGCGAGCAAAAATAATAAGGTTTATCGTTCTGCAAGAATTATTTTTAGTTAACGGTGAAAATGTGCCTCATATTTAGCGCTGTTTTGTTTGCCATCGGTTAAGATAAGTTCAAAATAATGTTTTCCTTTTGAAAGTATTTGGTCAAAGGTGTAAGTAAGCAAACTGTTTTTGCCGTCATATTCCATCAATATCCATTTTCCGTCAATGCTGCCTCTGTAATAGCCAATGCCCGAAAGGTTGTCGGTAATTTTTACTTTAATGGTTTTTGCTGCACTCAGGTCGCCATCGTGGGTAATGTTTACAGGTGTAATTTTAGGTTTGGTGGTGTCTGCCATTATAGCAAAGGAGCCAAATGATTTTGTTTTGGTGGTTACTATTCCCTGCCTGCCGGCAGGCAAGGCATTTTCAAGTTTCCCGCCTTCCGAAACCGGGTTTCCATTGCTGTTGAAGGAGACAATCAGTAATTTGTCTTTTATTTTTTCGGGAACGGAATCGGGTGTTATGGAAAGCGTGTATTCGCGTTGCACCGGCTCAGTGTTTTTATGAATGTGGTGAATAGCGGAATACGTTTGCTTTGTTTTTGGTTTTGCCGAATAGAGAAAATCAATGTCGCGGTAAAGGGCGAAGTCCGGCATCTGTAATTCAATTCCGGTTGCTTTAAATGTATTGACTGAATCGAAGTAAAATGTTTTTGCCGCAAGCGTGTCTTTCTTTTGCGGCTCAGATAGTTTAGCTCCTTCTACCATAAATTTAAGCGAAGAAGTATTGCCTGCAAGATCTGTAATAAGGTAACTGAACTTATATTTCTTTCCGGTTTCAATCAGTGTTTTGCCTGCTGTAATTTTTGTGTCGTATATCTTTAATTGATTACCCGGTTCAACAAAGCTTTTCTGAACTGCATTTTTGCTCAGCACTTTTTCTTCGTAGTCAATATGGCTATTAATAAAGCGCGACAGGTGAAAAGGCATTTCATCAATCTTGTGAAAATAAATTCGGGAACTGTCTTTTAAAAGCTCAATTGAATATGCTCCGTTGTGGTTATCTGCTCCGTCTAATTGGTCATATACTTCAAGACCAAAGCCTGTGATGCCCGATGTTGCAATTGGTTTCCCACCATTTACAACATACTTGTTTTCTGATTTTGTAACAGCATATGTTTTCTTGCTTGTCCAACCTTTGCGAGAATTTTCATCAAAGGCATAAACGATTAATGAAGTGATTGCCGGTGGAATTTTATCCTTTACTTCAAAACCAAAGAATAAAGGATTGTATGCGCTTTCGGTTTTGGTATCGCGTATTTCAAAGTGCAGATGCGGACCGCCTGAACTTCCTGTGTTTCCGGTGTAAGCAATTACATCGCCCTTTTTTACACGAAACAAATTGCCTGCCTGCCAGTTGGCAAGGCTGTCGGGAAACAACTCAATTTCGAAACTTTCTTTTTTGTATTGCTCTGCTTTTACATACTTCGCAATGCTGTCGTTAAAGTGGTTGAGGTGCCCATAAACAGTGGTGTATCCATTGGCATGTGTCACATACATAGCGTTGCCGTAGCCGCCTGCCTGTATTTTTATTCTTGATACAAAACCATCGGCAGGAGCATAGACAGGCTTGTTTTCAATGCCCTGTGTTTTTATATCTAAGCCGGAGTGAAAATGATTGCTGCGCAGTTCACCAAAGTTTCCGGAGAGGAAAAGTGGAATATCAAGCGGTGAACGAAAGAAGTCTTGGGGGTGCTGTTGAGCGTTTGCATTTAATATGTAAGATGTAATAAGTAATAAAACGCCTGTCACCCTGAGCGTAGTCGAAGGGCTATAATTAAGCGGTTCGACTACGCTCACCGTGACACGATGTCGTAAAAAGCATAGCGCACCGACTCTCATAATTAAAACTTCAGATGCTTCACCGTAAGTCCGTTATTGATTAACTCGTTCAGTGAATCAATTCCAATTTTAATGTGCTTGTCAACAAACTTCTGTGTTACTTTTTTATCGCTCTTATCGGTTTTAACTCCTGATGAAATCATGGGCTGGTCGCTTACCAATAATAATGCGCCACAGGAAATTTCATTCCTAAAGCCAGCAGTAAAAAGCGTGGCTGTTTCCATGTCAATGCCCATTGCGCGGATTTTGCGCAGGTATTTTTTAAACTCGTTGTCGTGTTCCCAAACCCTGCGGTTGGTGGTGAAAACTGTACCTGTCCAGTAGTCCATTCCGTTCTGGCGGATGGAAGTTGAAACCGCTTTCTGCATGCTGAAAGCAGGCAGCGCAGGCACTTCGGGAGGCATGTAATCATTGGAAGTTCCTTCGCCTCTAATAGCAGCGATAGGTAAAATCAAATCACCCAATTGGTTTTTCTTTTTCAGTCCCCCACATTTGCCCAAAAACAAAACACCTTTGGGTTTTATGGCGCTCAATAAATCCATTATGGTGGCTGCGTTGGCGCTGCCCATCCCGAAATTGATGATGGTTATTTCTCCGCTGGTGGCGTTGGGCATGGGTTTATCGTGTCCATTTATTTCCACCTTCATTTTTTCGGCAAAATAATTTACGTAGTTATTAAAGTTGGTGAGCAGAATATAATCACCAAAATCTTTCAACTCTGTGCCGGTGTAGCGTGGTAGCCAGTTTTCTACAATTTGTTTTTTAGTATCCATAGTTTTGTTTCAATTATCTTTGTTCAAATTCATCATGCAAAAACTCAATTTTCCAGCTTATCAATTCAAGATAAAAGAGGAGAACAAAAGAACGCAAATTTTTGACACCGTAAGGAAGAAGTATGTTGCATTAACACCTGAAGAATGGGTGCGGCAACACATTATTACATTTCTTGTTACGGAGAAAAAATTCCCTGCTTCATTAATTGCAGTTGAGGTTTCGCTTAATAGGGGAAATAAAAAGCAAAGAGGTGATATTGTTATTTACACCAATGATGGCAAGCCGCGCATGATTGTTGAATGCAAAGCTCCCGAAGTAAAAATTACACAAGATGTTTTTTTTCAGATTGCCCGTTATAATGCACCGTTGAAGATGAATTATCTGGTTGTTTCAAACGGCATTAACCATTTTTGTTGCAAAATGGATTATGAAAATGGTGAACATGTTTTTATAAAAGATATTCCAGATTATGATTTCATTAAGTAAAAGTTATCATTAAGTCGATATACACATCAAATAAGTGTTGTTTGTCGATTAATGCCTCTTTTTTACATATAAAAGGGTGTAATCGCTTTGTCCAAAGCCTTTTATTCGTATATTAGCGCCTTGTTTTGCAATTTATAACACAAATAATTAATATTGATATGCAGTCAAAATCTACCATTCCGGCTTTTAGCAAATTCAAAATCTTTTTTATTATCTGCTGCTCGGCACTATTGTTTTGCCAGCAAAGTATTGCCCAACAACGTAAGGTAGCGCTGCTGGATCTTTCAACACGCAATGCAGAAGCCAATACTTCTCGTTTTCGCTCCTCTCAGTGGCTATTGAATACTGCGGGTGTTGAATATGCTACAACAACCAGTTTAACCACAGCACTCACCTACCCGGTTATTTTCTTCAGTCCTGTTGTTAAAAGCACCACTTTTAACTCAGCGGAAAGAACTTCTATTACAAATTATGTAAACAATGGAGGTGTAATTATCTGTTCATCCATGCAGGCTTCAACCCTTTTTAGTTTGTGTGGAGTATCGGCTGTTCAATCATCTGATACGCGCAAATATTTTAACTCAAACACGGCAAGTCTACCTTGGTTATTCGAACGCATTAGCGAAACTGCTGAAACCAGCATTCGTTTTTTGGGTACTTCAAGTGGTGCGCTTTGCACAAGCCGATCATATACACTTAACGGAGGAACCTCACTTGCTCAATATGAAGATGGTAAATCTGCTTTTGTTTATAAAGCAACAGGGCAAGGACATGTATATACCTTTGGAATTGATTTACGCGATGTAGTTCTGCGTTTTCAGATTGATGACGATGGTAATGCTCAGGAGGTTTATTCCAATAGTTTTGAGCCGGGTTCGGATGTGTTTATGATGTTGGTTCAGAATATTATTCGTCACCATATTCCTAATACTGTGCGCTTACACACCAGCCCAAATTGCAGCAGTTCAAGCATTATGATAACGCATGATTATGATTCTAAAACATGTCAGGATACGAGCCGCTTTTTTGTTGATTTGGAGTATGCAAGGGGAGTAAGAGCCACCTATAACATTACTACGAGCTATTATTCAAACGGATTGATAAGTGGTTTTTACACCACTTCCTATCCTGCGATTCAATACATCCTTTCACACGGGCATATATTGGGTTCGCACTCAGTATCGCATTTGTCTGATTTTGAAACCGATTCCAGATGGCCTTTGGGTGTACAAGGGCTTACTCCAAGTACCTATCATCCATTATGGTCAACTTCCACCAGAACTACAACAGGTGGCTCTACTTATGGCGAAGTGGAAGTTTCAAAAAATTTGCTTGAAACAGATCATGGTGTAGTCATCAAAACATACCGCACAGGAGAATTATTGTACAACAAATCACTGGCTTATGCGTTGGCTCAAACCGGGTATAAATTTAATTCCTCCTGGTCAGCTAATGATGTGCTTACCAATTTTCCGTTTTATGCTGTTGACGGAAAAAAATATTCAGGCGCCCAACAACCTGTGCTTGAAATACCAATGACCATTTCTGATGTGTGGTCACCTTCTATCAGCAGCACCAATTATCCTGAAAAAGTTGCAGTATGGGCTTCTGTTACAAGAAAAAATGATGCAAACAATGCACCAACAGTGTTACTCATTCACCCTAACCGACAATTTAAAGTAATTGCAGAAGAAATGTATCTCGACAGTCTTCCTGAATCAGCTCTTATTCTTCCAATGGATGAGTTTGGTGAATTCTGGCAGGAGCGTGATACACTTGATTTTTACACCACATTGGCTAATAATGTGCTGAGTGTTTATCTTAACACCAATGAGCCTGATGAACGCCTTAGTCTTATTATTGACAATGCCGAACAACTTGCCGATATTAATTTCTACAAACAAAATGGCGAACAATTGTTTTACCAAAGTTCAGAATGGACAAACGGAGCAACTATTTTCTGCTCACCAGACCCTCAGCAATTCCAGACTACAGGCATTTCAGAACAGCAGACATTGTCTGACGTAAAAGTATTCCCTAATCCTGCTAATTCAAGCGTGTATATTAATATGGATCAGGTGCAAACAGGAGCTTATACCTTAACTGTTTACGATGTATTGGGACAAAGCATTATTCATACTAAGCAAATCCAGCTTACTGCAGCAGGAAGACTTAGCTTTGAATGGAATGTAGAGCAGGTAAATACCGGTTGCTACTTCTTCAGCATTCAATCAGAAGGTGTATCTGCAAACGGAAAAGTAATGGTGGTTCACTAAACAATAGTTTATATAATCTGTTTAACTGATAACCCCGGCCACATGGTTGGGGTTATTAGTTTGTTTTTTCCGTAATTTGCAGCATAATATTTTCGCTATGAAAAAACTTATACTCCTTCTCGCTCTCTCCTGCTCTCAATTTTTTACTCATGCACAAGATAACCTTGTGGTAGTAAATAATCCAAACGGTGATGATTATATTCAAGGAAGAATAAACCTGAAAGTTAAACCCGAATTTCGAGCATACTTTTCAGAATTAAAAAATACTATCCCCGGTTTTGAATCGCTTGAAATAACAGGTTTGCGCAGAAAGTTTCCTCAACGCAAGCCCTTGGAAAATCAATACCATTTAAGCGGAACAAAGCTTCCCGACCTTTCTTTGATTTATGAATTGGATTATAATGCAGAACAAGATGTTTTTAAAACATCAGAACAATTGATCAGTAGTGGATACTTTGATTATGCTGAGCCGCATTATGTGAGTTACCAGCTTTATACGCCTAACGATGCGCAATTGTCTGTTTATAATCCCTATCATTTTAACACTATGGAATTGTATAATGCCTGGGATGTATCAAAAGGTGACAGCAATGTTGTCATAGGTTATACGGAGACAAGTTTTGACATCAACCATCCCGATCTTTCCGGAAATGTAAAATATAATTATGCCGACCCTATTGGCGGGACCGATGAAGATATTGATGGTTATACCGATAATTTTGCAGGGTGGGATATGGTGGATAACGACAACACACTTTTTATCAATAACGAAATTCACGGAAACACTGTTACTGCAGTGGGTTCGGCAACAGGTGATAACAGCACAGGCTTTCTTGGTTCGGGCTTTAAGTGCAAGTTTCTTCCGGTTAAAGTTGCAAACAGTTCTCAGGTTATTACAAAAGGTTATGAGGGAATTACCTATTGCGTTGACCATGGAGCAAAAATTGTAAACTGCTCTTGGGGGAACACCACATTTAATCAACTTGCCCAGGATGTAACGGATGATGCAATACTGGCAAATGATGTAGTATTGGTTGCCTCAGCCGGAAATATTCCTTTCGACACAGCTTATTATCCAGCCTCTTACCGTTTTGTGCTGAGCGTTTCTGGTGTTGATAACCTTGATCAGTTTGATCCTACGGGAGGAACAGCACCTTTTTCCTGGAATGATTCTGTGGATGTAACTGCACCGGGTTTTAATGTTTATACAACAGCAACATATAATGGTTCGCCTCTCTACTCACCACCACAAGGCGGAACATCTATTGCTGCACCTCTGGTTTCAGGAGTTGCAGGATTGATTCGTTCACATTTTCCATCACTTAACGCTTTGCAGGTTGTTGATCTAATAAAGTGCACAGCAGATAATATTGACGGAATTCCTGAAAATGTTCCATACACAGGAAAAATAGGAACGGGAAGAGTAAATGCATACGCAGCTCTCACCAGCACTATTTGTAGCCCGGTTGGAATAGTTGAAGAAAATGAGCAGAATAGTTTGATGATTTATCCTAACCCGACAAGTAACATCATAAGTTTAATGTTGAAATCAATAACAACTTCAAAAGCACAAATCACTATTGTTAATGCAGTAGGTGAAGAAATTGTTAGTAACAGAAATTTTAATCTTGTAAAAGGAAATAATATTCAGACTATTGATGTTTCTCAACTTGCAGCAGGAATTTATTATTGTAGTGTAAAAACAGATGAATCATCATTCAGCAAAAAGATTGTGGTAGTTAGATAGTCAGATACTGACACTAACTTTTTACATCTTCTTTCTGTTTTTGCGTATTTCAGCCTTTTCATGTAGGTTTGCCAACATAATTCAAAAATTCACAAATAATAAAAGATGGACATCAGCGAAATAGTTTCAATTGCAGGACAAAGCGGACTTTTTAAAGTTATCAGCCAGACCAAAAATGGTTTTATTGCGGAATCATTAACCGACAAAAAACGAATTCCAGTTTACGCTTCACAGAAAGTAGTTTCTCTGGAGAATATCAGCATTTTCACAACAGGCGAAGACCAGCCATTGGAAGATGTTTTGAAAAAAGTAATGGAAAGCCTGAAAGGCGAAAAAGCATTTGATGCTGGAAAAGCATCAAACGATGAGTTGAAAAAACAAATGGAAAATGTATTGCCGGAATATGACAAAGACCGTGTGTATGTATCCGACATCAAAAAACTTTTCCAATGGTATAACATGCTGCATGATGGAGGTTTGCTAACCAAAGAAAAGAAAGCAGACGAGAAACATATTGATGTGGCACATGCACATGATAATAAAGGAGCCAATAAACCGGTTGCAAACGTTAAGAAGGTAACTCCAAAATCGGCAGCACCTAAAATCAGCACAACTGTTGGCGTTAGAAAATCAGGAACAGCTTAGTTATTATTTAAGAAATCTGTCACCCCGAGCGCAGTCGAGGGGTTAATATTATTCCCATGCAAGCAACTCTCGAAACATCCCTAAAAAAGAAAAGACGTTTTCTTCCCGAAGATTTTAAAATCATTTCGTGGGAAGTTCTTGAACCTTATTTTTTGAATCTGCGCGACAGACAGATCGGTTCTGTTCAGGATTTGGAAAATTGGATTTTAGACCGCAGTGAGGTGGAAGCCGTTGCCGAAGAGGAAACAGGATGGGCATATATCCGCATGAACATTGACACTACCGACCAGAAACTGGCTGAGAAGTTTTTGTTTTACATCAATGAGATTCAACCTAAAGTTGCGCCTTTTGAAAATGACATGAATAAGAAACTTGTCAATTCCCCATTTGCAGCCGATTTAGACAACAAAAAATATTTTGTTTACCTGCGCGGAATTAAAAAGCAACTTGAGATTTTCCGTGAAGAAAATATTCCGTTGGAACGTGAAGTGAATGAGGAGCAGCAGAAATTCGGAAGCATTTCGGCAGTGCAAACCGTTACTTTCAACGGTGAGGAAATGACGATGCAAAAAGCGCAAAACTTTCTGAAGCAAACCGAACGCAGCATCCGTGAAGAAGTTTACACATTGTTGAAAGCACGCAGACTTGCAGATGTTGAAAAACTGAATGAGCTTTATTCATTACTTATCAAACTCAGAAATCAAATTGCAGTAAACGCAGGCTTTAAAAATTACCGCGACTATAAGTTTGCAGACCTTGGACGCTTTGATTACACCGTGCAGGATTGTTTTGATTTTCATGATGCCATTGCACAGGAAATTGTTCCAATCATGCGCGAGTTTGATCTGGAGCGCAAGCAATTATTGAAATTAGACTCACTCCAACCGTGGGATATGGAAGTGGACAAGACCGAAAAAAAAGCATTGACGGTTACACCTGATGGAAACGAGTTGACTGATAAAACTATTGCGTTGTTTTACCGCGTCCGTCCTTATTTTGCAGAGTGCCTGGAGATTATGAAAGCGAAAGGAAACCTTGATCTTGAATCGAAAAAAGGAAAGGCACCGGGCGGTTTTAATTATCCGCTTTACGAAAACAGCGCACCGTTCATTTACATGAATTCTGTGGGTTCATTTCGTGATATGATTACGATGATTCACGAAGGCGGACATGCAGTGCATTCTTTCCTGAGCGCTAACCTTCCCGTAACGCAAATGAAGAGCCTGCCATCCGAAGTTGCAGAATTAGCTTCAATGGGAATGGAATTGTTGACAATGGATAATTGGGATATTTTCTTCGAGAATGAAGATGATTTGCGCAGAGCTAAAAAAGAGCATCTTGAAAAAGTGTTGCACATTTTCCCTTGGGTTGGAACCATTGATAAGTTTCAACATTGGGTGTATGAAAATCCCAATCACACTATAGAAGAAAGAGCAACTGCATGGCAGAGTGTTCTTGATAAATTCGACACCAAAGTGGTTGACTGGAGTGGTAACGAAGATGCACGTGCAACAATGTGGCAAAAGCAGTTGCATCTTTTTGAAGTTCCATTCTATTATGTAGAATATGCAATCGCACAATTGGGCGCTATTGCTCTATGGAAAAATTACAAACAAAACCCAACGCAGACAATTGATAAGTATATGGCTGCTCTTAGTCTTGGTTATTCTCGCCCGATACGCGAGGTGTATGAAACAGCAGGTATTTCTTTCAATTTCTCAAAAGAGTATGTGCACGAATTGGCTGCTTTTGTGAAAGCTGAGTTGGCTAAGATATAAGTCAAATTCCTTTACTTTTGTTGTTATATGGCAACAACAAAAACCGGAATAGCAATCATCGGCAGCGGCTTTTCAGGAATATGCATGGGCATACAACTGAAAAAAGCAGGCATTACTGATTTTCTGATTTTTGAACGCGCTTCAGAAATTGGCGGAACATGGCGCGACAATACCTACCCAGGTGTTGCCTGTGATGTTTCATCGCACATGTATTCATTTTCTTTTGAGCCTAATCCTAACTGGAGTCGCATGTTTTCGCCACAGGCTGAAATTCTGCAATACCTCAAAGCTTGTGTTACAAAATATGAGCTTGCCTCATTTATAAAATACAACACCAATATTGCTGGAGCTGAGTTTGACGAGAAAAATTCGCAGTGGAATATTCATATGCAATCAGGTGAAACAATCATTGCCAAAACCTTTGTGAATGGAATGGGGCCTTTGAACCGCGCAGTACTCCCGGACCTACAAGGCATTGAAACCTTTGCAGGAAAAACATTTCACTCTTCGGAATGGGATCACAGTTTTGATTTAACAGGTAAACGCGTTGCAGTGATTGGCACAGGAGCAAGTGCTATTCAGATCGTTCCAAACATAGTAAATAAAGTAAAAGCACTATATCTTTTTCAGCGCACTGCGCCATGGATTTTGCCTAAGCCTGATCGTAATATGAGCGAGTTTGAGAAAAATCTTTTTCGCTTTTTGCCGTTCACACAAAAAATGTATCGCTATTTTATTTATTGGGTATTAGAGTCAAGCGCACTGGGATTAGTGGTTAATCCTAAATGGACAAAATTGTTGGAGAAAATTTCGCTGAGGCATTTGAAGAAATCGGTTGCTGATGAAGAACTGAGAATGAAATTGACGCCAAAATATATTTTGGGTTGCAAGCGTATTTTGCTTTCTAATGATTATTACAAAGCACTTACGTTGCCGCAATCGCAGGTTATAACAGAAGGTATAGACAGAGTAGAGGGCAATACCATCATTGCCAAAGATGGCAAGCGAAGTGAAGTAGATGCAATTGTTTTCGGAACAGGATTTAATGCAGCAGATTATCCAAAGGATTTTGTGGTAAAAGGTTTGAATGGAAAACTATTGGCAGATGAATGGAAGCGAGGGCCGGAAGCGTATCTCGGCATAGCGGTTAAACATTTTCCTAACCTGTTTTTTATCATTGGTCCCAACACAGGACTTGGAAATAATTCAATGATATTTATGATTGAGGCGCAGGTGAATTATATTGTTCAGTGTATTAAAACTTTGCAAGAGAATGGCTTTAAATATTTGAATGTAAAAGACGATGTGCAGGAAAACTACAACATCGAAATTCAGAAACGTTTATCACATACCGTTTGGAATTCAGGTTGCGTAAGCTGGTATCAGACAGCAGAAGGAAAGAATACTTCCATCTGGCCAGGCTTTACTTTTCAGTATTGGAAGCGAATGAAAAAGCTGCAGAAAGAAGATTTTAAATGGGTTAAATAACAACTAACAATCATGTTCATCGGACACTTTGCACTAGCTCTTGGAGCAAAGAAATTTGTTCCTAAAGTATCATTAGGAACAACCTTTATGGCTGTTCAATTTCTAGATTTACTCTGGCCGGCATTCCTTCTTATCGGAATTGAAAAGGTAAAAATTGAACCCGGCAATACTGCGTTCACGCCACTTAATTTTATTCATTATCCTTTCTCGCACAGCCTAGTAAATGCTACTGTTTGGGCAATGTTATTTGCAACGGTGTTTTATTTTATCCGCAAGGATTTTAGAAATTCAATAATTATTGGGGCGCTTGTTCTCAGTCACTGGTTTCTGGATTTACTCACGCACCGTCCTGACTTGCCTGTATTTCCTTGGAGCGATTGGAAAGTAGGTTTAGGCTTGTGGAATAATATTCCGCTTACTTTAGCAACTGAAGTAGGATTATTTGCTGCCGGAATTTATTTCTTCATTTCAAACACAGAGCTTGACAAAAAGCACAAAATAATTTTCTGGAGTCTGATTACTTTTCTATTGGTTGTGTATGTGATGAATGTTTTTGGCCCTCCACCACCAAGCGAAGAAGCTATTTCTTATGCAGGTTTTTCCTTATGGCTTCTGGTTGCGTGGGCTTATTGGGCTGATAAAACAACCTAAACCGTTTGAGAAAACAGTTGCGCTTGCGGCTGACTTCTGCGCAACCGTGCATCAAATGCCATGCAGATATTGCGGATATAATTTTTTCCGGTAGTTGTAACTTTCAAATGAAAGGGAATGATGTTAACCAACTTATCATGTTCTAATTCTTCCAATTGTTCCAGCGTGGAATAAAGAGCATTGCATTGTTCATCTTCTCGTTGCCATGATGTTTCTCCTTTGCAGATAATATTGAGAATGTGTTGGCGCAAAATTAAATCTTCTGCTGTGAGCAAATGCCCCCGAAAAACAGGCAATTCACCTGCATTTATTTTTTCTATGTAGCCTTCCACAGTTTTTACATTTTGAGCAAAGGCAGTCCAGCTGTCGCTGATGGATGAAACCCCCAAACCAATCAGCAAACGTGTTTTGCCGGAAGTGTAGCCCATAAAATTACGGTGCAGGTTTCCTGTTCCTGATGCTTTAAAAAGTGAATCAGTGGTTAATGCAAAATGGTCCATTCCAATTTCTAAGTATTCAGCCCATTCAAGCATCTCTCTTCCGGTCTCGTAAAGTTTACGTTTAGTTTCGGGTTGTGGTAAATCACTATCAGAATAGCCGCGCTGTGCAGGTTTTATCCATGGAACATGGGCGTAGCTGTAAAATGCAATGCGGTCGGGGCGAAGAAGTTTTACCTTGTCGATTGTATCGCTAATACTTTCAACGGTTTGAAAAGGCAAGCCGTAAATCAAATCGTAGTTGATAGAAGTGTAACCAATTTCACGTGCAAGTTCTGTTATGTTTTTCACCTGCTCAAAACTTTGCAGACGGTGAATTGCTTTTTGAACGTGCGGATCAAAATCCTGTATTCCCAGACTCAGGCGTCTGAAGCCTGCAGCATAAAGTGTTTCAAGATGTTCTTTGGTTGTGTTGTTGGGATGAGCCTCAAAACTGAGTTGCGCATCTTTTAAAAGGTGTCCCGAAGAAATAATTCCTTCCATTAAAACAGCAAGATTTTCAGGGCTGAAAAAAGTAGGAGTTCCTCCGCCAAGATGTATTTCCTTGATGCGTGGAGTTTCCTGAAAAGTATCCAGATACATCGCCCACTCTTTTAATAGTGCATCAATATAAGGTCGTTCAACAGCATGATTAACGGTTATGCGCGTGTTACAGCCGCAATAGGTGCAAAGACTTTCGCAAAAAGGCAAATGAATGTAAAGGCTTATTCCTTCACTATCATTTGTTTGACGGAAAGCATCTAATACTTGTCTCTTCCATGTTTCCGTTGTAAGATTATTTTCCCAATAGGGAACGGTAGGGTAACTCGTATAGCGTGGACCCGGAACATTGTATTTGCTGATAAGCAACTTGTTCATTTCAGGCTGCTAATTTTTCAACGTGAAAATATTCTCTTGCTTTTGCTGATGCCTCCTTGTCTGTCATGCGGTCGGCAGCTTCAATTTTAGTGATGAGCATTTTTAAAGACTCGTAATTTCTGATTTTTGAAGCAAGTTCATTTTTTGCTTCAGCAGGACCAAAAATATACAGTTCAGCATCTTCGCTGATGCGGAGAATTACTTCAAGATAAAACTTGCGCAACAACTCTTTATGTCTGTTTTCAAATCCTGTTTCATCACTTATATAATGCGAACCCATGCGTGCATTATTTTTGTTGCGGTCTTCTCCGTCTTCCCATTCTTTTCCTTCAAATCCAGATTCAATGAAGTAGTCTTTCTCTTCATTTTTTTCATTGAAGTTTATGATTACAGCACGTTTATGGTCAATCCAAATGCCTGTTTTGTTTTTTCTGTTCATGTTATAGGATGTATTTATTCAGTTGTAAATCTTTTTTTAAACGTGTGATAAGATTTTTCTCAGCTTTGTTTTTGCCTTTGAAAGCATCACAAACATTTGTAGCTAAATAGTATGCTTTCTCGCGCATTTCCAGCGTTACATAGTTGTTGTGTTCTTTTACAAATGAAATGAATGAATCATAAGCCACATCAGCATCTATTTCCATTTCTTCGTAGATATCAAACTCAAATTCGATATAGAAAGCAGCATCCGTTCCAAACTCGTCTGTTTCTTTTTCGGCAGGTACCAATTCAGATTTTATAATCCTTTTCAGTTCTTCTGCTTCATGTGGATTTATTTTTCCGTCTGCTTTGGCAACTGCATAAAGCAGTTTGCCTAATTCTTTATAATAGTTACGTATAATCATGGCTTTGTATTTATTTACAAAACTATGGGACGCAAAGGGCTGCAATGATGACCGTCATCATCATTGTTTGCTGATTTTTATCAGTTTTTCAGAAATAGAGCAGGGGTAAGACGGCTAATCAGAAAATTTTCCCGGGATTTAAAATACCTTTAGGGTCAAATACTTTTTTGATGCCGCGCATGAGGTTCAGGTTTACTGCGCCCATTGCAAGCGACATATAGGGGCGTTTGGCAATTCCTATTCCGTGTTCGCCTGAAAGCGTTCCGCCTAATTCTACAACGCGTTTAAAGATTTTCGCAATTCCTTCGTTCACTTCTTTGTTCCACCATTCATCACTCAATTGTTCTTTCATGATGTTGATGTGTAAATTGCCGTCACCCGCGTGTCCGTAGCAAACCGAGTTGAATTTATATTCGATTCCGATTTCTTTCACAGAAGTAATCAATGCGGGAAGTGCAGCACGAGGAACCACCACATCTTCTGCTTTGGTAAGAGAATATGCATTTACTGCCGGAGAAACATTTCTGCGCAGTCGCCACAATTCTTCTTTTTGTTGTGCTGAATCAGCAAAAAGAATTTCACCGGTTTCATAATCAGCAAGCGTTGTCATAATTTTTTCGGCATCCTTCATCAAGGCTTCTTCATCATTTCCGTCCAGTTCAATTATAAGGTGTGCATTTATTCCTTCCGGCAAATCAATATTTACTCCTTTACCTAAATCTTCTAAATATGCTTTTGTTTTTACGATTGCTTCGCGCTCTACAAATTCCATTCCTGAGGGATTTATTCCAGCCATATATACCGCAGTAATGCCGCGACACGCTTCTTCAGAAGTAGAAAATGGAACCAGCAGCGTTACATCTTTCTGCG